>NZ_CP181244.1:1598544-1918253 GCF_047837985.1 Neisseria sp. CCUG12390 | reverse complement strand
ATGGATGCGGTGCTGAAAGAGTACCAAGCCAACGGTTTCATTACCAACCAAGCCGGTTACGGCAAAGAAATCACCAATGCCGAACTCTTGGCTTTGGAAGTGGACGTGCTGGCTCCTTGTGCGTTGGAAAACCAGATTACTTCCGAAAACGCAGGCAACGTGAAAGCCAAAATCGTGGTGGAGGGCGCAAACGGCCCGACCACGCCGGAAGCGGACGCGGTTTTGAATGCCAACGGTGTGTTGGTGGTTCCCGATATTCTGGCCAACTGCGGCGGTGTGGTAGTGTCGTATTTCGAGTGGGTGCAAAACCTGCAAGGCTATTATTGGGAATTTGACGAAGTACAGGAAAAACAGACCGTCGTCTTGCGCCGTGCCTTTGAAGACATTTGGAATCTGGCGCAGGAATACAGCGTGGACTTGCGTACCGCTTCGTATATGATGAGTATCCGCCGCATTGAAAAAGCGATGAAAGTACGCGGCTGGTATTGATTGGAAAGCAAAGGCCGTCTGAAAACTCACTGCGTTCGTTTTCAGACGGCCTTTTTACCAAAAAAGACTTTGGCAAAACCTGAAACCATATGCCTGCCATGAGCTGCACCAGGCCGCTGCGTTTACCCTGTGCGGCTCATGGCGGCAGTTTTACAAAGGTTTCAGGGGCTTTATTTATGAGAGTCCAAATGATAGATTTGGGCAACGGTATCGATGATGCCGGTGTCGGACGAACCGGCTTTGTTTAAAGCCCGGGTAGGGGAGTGGAGCAGCTTGTTGGTAAGTTGGATGGAGAGGCGTTCCAATACTTCTTCGGCAGATGCACCTTTGGCCAATTGTTTCATGGCATTTTGCAACACTTGGCGGCGGGCGCGTTCGCCTTCGTCGCGCAGTGCGCGAATCAGCGGTACGCTTTGGCGGCTTTTCTGCCATTCGACAAATTCGCCGACCTTTTCTTCTACCATCGCCTCGGCAGCGGAAGCGGCTTTTTGACGCGCTTCTTTTCCGTTTTGGACGATGTCCTGCATATCGTCGACGGTGTAGAGATAGGCATCGTTTAATTCGCCGACTTCTTCTTCAATATCGCGCGGTACGGCCAAATCCAGCATGAACACGGGCATATGGTGCCGTTTTTTCAAAGCGCGCTCGACCATGCCTTTGCCGACAATCGGCAATTGGCTGGCGGTGGACGACACAATCACGTCGTATTCGTGCATGATGTCGGGTAATTGGCTCAACAGGCACGGCTCGGCGTTGACGCTGAGCTTGTCGCACAATTCTTGCGCACGCGGCAGCGTGCGGTTGGCAACGGTAATCAGGCGCGGATTTCTGGCGGCAAAATAAGTGGCGACCAATTCAATCATTTCGCCTGCGCCGATAAACAAAACATTCAGATCGGCAATGTCGGGGAAAATCTGTTCGGCCATTTTCACCGAAGCAGAAGCCATAGAAACCGAGTTTTCACCCACGGCTGTGTCGGTGCGCACTTCTTTGGCTACGGCAAAAGTCTTTTGGAACAGGGCATTGAGATTGCTGTCGATGCTGTCCTGTTCTTGGGCGATGCGCACAGCTTCCTTGATTTGGCCGAGAATCTGCGGTTCGCCCAAAACCATGGAATCCAACCCGCAGGCAACACGGAAAGCATGACGCACGGTTTCATTGCTGTCGAGGGTGTAAAGATAGGGGCGGATTTCATCGGCGGGCAGGTCATGATATTTTGCCAGCCATTTGATAATTTCTTCGGTTTCGCCGACGCAGTAAAGCTCGGTGCGGTTGCAGGTGGATAAGATGACCGCTTCTTTGGCCGCCGCACTACTGGCCAGACTGTGCACGGCATCAGGCAGGCTTGCCGCAGCAAAAGCCAGCTTTTCGCGTATGCTCAAGGGCGCAGTTTGATGGTTGAGTCCGACGGCGGTAAGTTGCATGGGAATGTTGGAACTGGGTAGTGTGTGCGAGAGCGTTATTATAGCCTAAGTCGGGTTTGAAAAGAATGTTTTGCAGCTTGTGCAATCTGTTCGATTGTCAAATTTTAGCAGGGTGAGATTCAGCTAACCTTTTGAGTACAAAAGAAAAGGCCGTCTGAAATTTTCAGACGGCCTTGGTTTGATGATTAAACCGCTTCGGCTTCTTCGGCCAAAAAGCCGCGTAATTTCTGCATGGCTTTGGCTTCGATTTGGCGGATACGTTCGGCGGATATGCCGTATTGTGCAGCCAGTTCGTGCAGGGTCAGCCCGCCGTCGTCTTGCAGCCAGCGGCTTTCAACGATATGACGGCTGCGGTCGTCCAATTGCGCCAAAGCGTTTTGCAGGCCTTCGGTTTGCAGCGCGTAATGCGCTTGCTTGGCTATTTGGCGGGTAGGCTCGGTTTCGTTGTCGGCTAACCAGTCAATCGGTGCGAAGTTGTCTTCATCGTCGTTGCTGTCGGCTAAGATGCCGATGTCGTGGCCGGTCATGCGCTGTTCCATTTCCAATACTTCAGAAAGTTTTACGCCCAAATCATCGGCGATGGCCTGCGCTTCTTTGGGCGACAGGGCATTCAGGCTTTTGCGCATACTGCGTAAGTTGAAGAACAGCTTGCGTTGCGGTTTGGTGGTGGCGACACGCACCAAACGCCAGTTGCGCAGGATGAATTCGTGGATTTCGGCTTTGATCCAATGCACGGCGAAGGAGAACAAGCGTGCGCCGCGGCTCGGTTCGTAGCGTTTGACGGCCTTCATCAGGCCGATGTTGCCTTCCTGAATCAGGTCGGCTTGGTTGAGACCGTAGCCGTCATAACCGCGGGCAATGGACACCACTACGCGTAAATGGGAAAGGATCAGTTGTTTGGCGGCGTTCAAGTCGCCTTTTTGTTGACGCTCCGCCAGTTGGGTTTCTTCTTCGGCAGAAAGCATGGGAATGTTGTTGACGGTATGAATGTACTGCTCCAAGCTGCCGTTACCGCTGTGGACGACGGGTAATGCAAAAGCGTGATTCATCATTAGAGTGGCTTTCCTTTTTTTATGTGTGCTGCCGATGGCGGCAACCGCTTAGAATAGGTATGGCAAAGTAGTATAGCACTACTGATTCGGTATGGCTATTAGACGGCTTTTTTGTGTTAATGTTGCATGAATGATAGGTTAAATTTTGTATTTTTTGAAATATGATTTATTTTTAATATTTGAGTAGTTTTGTCAGGAGTAAGTTCATTATAAAACAATCTGCTTCAGGTGTAAATGCAAATTCAGACGGCCTGTCGGGAAAGGCCGTCTGAAAGTGACTTAGGTCGGCATCAGTCCTGCCGGTTGCGCAGGGCGAACAGCAGTAGGGCTGCGGCGGACAACAGGCCTATCAGCCACCATGAGCCGCCCATTTTCATATAGGGTGTTTCGCCGGTGTAGCCTTTGATGTGGCCTTCCAATACGGTTTCGGTATTGGCTTCGGCTTCGCTGATGATGCTGCCTTTGGGGGAGATAATGGCGGTTGCGCCGGTGTTGGTGGCGCGTACCATATAGCGGCCTAACTCCATTGCGCGTGCCTGCGATTGCTGCAATTGTTGATACATGGCGTTGGAATCGCCGTACCATGCCATGTTGCTGACGTTGGCCAGAAGCGTCGATTGGCGGGCGGTGGCGATTAATTCGTCCCCGAAACCGTCTTCGTAGCAGATGTTAAATGCAACGCGTTGCTCTTTCATGACCAGAGGGGCTTGGCCTTCGCCGCCTTTGCGGAAATCCGCCAACGGCATGTCCATCAGGCGGTAGAGTACATTTGTAATGGCGGGCAAGGGTTTGTACTCGCCGAACGGAACGAGATGGTTTTTGGCGTAATAAGGGATTTCTCCGGTGGTATTGTTGTAGTCGGTCAGGTTAACCACCGCGTTTTCATAACCGTTGCCGTCACGCGTGTATTGGCTGATGCCCAAGGCCAGCGCGCTGCCGTTGCTTTGCGCTTGGGCGGCAAATTCGTTAAGCACGTCTTCGGGCAGGTTTTGACGCATGACCGGAATAGCGGTTTCCGGCAAAATCACGATGTCGGCTTGGGTTTTGCTGATTTGCTCGTAATATTTTTGAATGGTCGGAACAACTTGGTCTTCTTTCCATTTGATGTTTTGCTCGATATTGCCTTGCAGGAGGGCAACGGTATTGGTGCTGCCGTCCGGACGGGTAAATTCGGCTTCTTGGGCGATATAGCCGACGGTGCATAACGCTACGCCGCAACACAAAGGCATCAGGCGGTTTTTCAGACGGCCTGCGTTATCCACCAGCAATACCAGCCATGCGCCGATGCAGGCGGTGGCAAAGGTAACCAGGTGAATGCCGCCGACGGGCGCGAAACCGGCCAAGGGGCTGGTTTTGGTAATTTGCGAATAGCCTAATGCGCCCCAGCCGAAACCGGTAAGAAGGCGTTCGCGGGCAAATTCGGTCAGCGTCCATAAAATCGGCAGGACGATGCCGACTTTAATCCAGCGCGGGAAGTGGAATTTTTTCCATAACCAGAAACACAGGGCAGGGTAGAGCGCCAAAAAGGCCGGCAGCAATAAGGTCATGGGAACGGCATAAAGGTTCGGCAAACCGGAAACATCATGTAAGGCCGTATGAATCCAATAAAACTGCGATACGTAAGCAAAGAAACCGAATACATAAGCAGTCGAAACGGCTACGCGCGGGCGCAGCTCGATCAGGCGGATAAGCGCGCCGAACAGGAGCGGCATCAGCCAGAAATGGTAATAAGGAGCGAAAGTGAGCGGCGTTGCGGCTGCAATCAATATGACCAACGGCCAATAGAGCAGGGGTTTTTGCCAATAGGTTTCGAGTTTGCGGAGAATCTTCATGCTTCAATTTTAAGAAAAGGGGGAGGCCGTCTGAAATGTAATGTTTCAGACGGCCTTATCGATGGCAGCAAAATTACATGATTTCAGACGGCCTGCGCAGAGAAATCAATGTTTTTTACGGAACGCTTTCATCAAAGGCAGTACCACGGCGCAAATCACCGCACCGGTAATCACGCCCACAACCAAATTGGCTGCCTGTGCCATCAGTCCGGTGTCCCAGTGGTTGGCATGCAGAAAGTCATGGATGGGACCGAAACTGTGGGTAATGATACCGCCGCCGACCAAGAACATGGCCAAGGTGCCGACTACGCTTAATCCGCGCATAAACCACGGCATGAAGGCGATGATGCCTCGGCCTACGGCGTTTGCGGCACTGCTGCCTTTTTGGATGAGGTGCAGGCCGAAATCATCCACTTTCACAATCAGCGCAACCAAGCCGTAAACCACAACGGTCATGCCCAAACCGATGGCGGTCAGTACCAAAGACTTGGTCAGTAATCCGTAAGAACCGACGACGCCCAAGGCGATAATGATGATTTCGGCCGACAAAATGAAATCGGTGCGGATGGCGCCTCTGATTTTGCTTTTTTCATCGAAAATTTCATCGGTGGCGTGGTCGTTGGCGGCTTCTTCGTCGTGTTTGTGCAGCAATTTATGCAGTAGCTTTTCCACGCCTTCAAAACAAAGATACGCGCCGCCGATCATCAGCAGCGGCGTAATGGCTGCGGGTAGAAAGACGGACAGCAGCAATGCGGCAGGTATCAAAATGATTTTATTGACCAGCGAACCTTTGGTTACCGCCCAGATAATCGGCAGTTCGCGATCGGCAGATGCGCCGGTCACTTGGTTGGCATTCAAAGCCAGATCGTCGCCGACAACGCCGGCGGTTTTCTTGGCGGCCATTTTGGTCATCAGAGCCACGTCATCTAAGACAGCGGTAATGTCGTCAAGCAGGGTGAAAAGGGAAGCGAAGGCCATTGGCGGATTCCTACGAAAAGAAAAAAATCATGGTTGCGTGCAGTATCCGCTGATATACCGGTATGTTTCGGCGGATATGGCGTCACAAAATCCAGTATTATAGCTGAAAATGATACGGTTTCCAGCGTTCAGACGGCCTTTAATGAAATTAAATGGTTAATGAGGGAAGCTTTGCGCAAGAAACCCGTTATGGCGTTATCGGCGGAATCTCTCCGGGCGGGATTGCATTAAAGTAAGAAAAGATTACCGAAGGTCGGACTTTTAGGGGGATGGGCTGTGTTAAAATATTTTACCTGCAAGAAATCATTGAAACGGCATGTATGGTTTGCCGCCCACCCACACACTGCATAAGGATAAGGAGGATTGAAAACGTGGATTGGATGAATATCTTATTCCTGCTCGGCGGTGCGCTGCTGTTTGTGAGCGTGGTCTCTACCACGCTCTCGGCGCGTCTGGGTATGCCTTTGCTGCTGGTGTTTCTGGCGGTCGGTATTTTGGCGGGCGAGGAAGGGATAGGCGGCATTGAGTTTGACAATTTCGTCTCGGCCAATTTTATCTGCCAGCTTGCTTTGGCGGTGATTCTGCTTGACGGCGGTTTGCGTACGCGCTTTCAGAGCTTCCGCATCGGGTTGAAACCGGCGGCGGTATTGGCCTCGTGGGGCGTGTTTGCCAGCGTGGCGTTATTGGGCATTTTCACTACTGTTTATTTGGATGTCGACTGGCGGTTCGGTTTGTTGATGGCGGCGATTGTCGGCTCGACCGATGCCGGTGCGGTATTCAGCCTGTTGCGCAACAGCGGTGTGCGGCTGAATGACCGCGTACAGGCCACGTTGGAAATCGAATCGGGTGCGAATGACCCGATGGCGATTTTTTTGGTGACTGCCCTGATTGCGATGATGGTAAAACCCGAAGAAGCGGGGGTATTTTCGTTTGTCTGGATGTTGCTGCTGCAGATAGGCTTCGGTTTGCTGATGGGCTTTATCGGCGGAAAATTGTTGGCTAAACTGGTACGCCGTCTGAATCTGGCGGAAGGGCTGTATGCTTTGATGATTGTGTCCGGCGGTCTGCTGGTATTCTCCTTTACCAACCTGATTGGCGGCAGCGGCTTTTTGGCGGTATATCTGGCCGGCGTGTTGGTCGGCAATCAGCATAACCACGCCACCGAACATGTTTTGCGGGTGATGGACGGCTTGGCGTGGTTGGCGCAGGCGACGATGTTTGTGGTGCTAGGTTTGCTGGTGACGCCGTCAAACGTATTGGAACGCGGCTCGGAAGCGGTTGTCCTGGCGGCGTTTTTAATGTTGGTGGCACGTCCGGTCGCGGTATTCAGCGGCTTATGGCCGTTTAATTACAGTATCCGCGAAAAGGCCTATATCAGTTGGCTGGGTTTGCGCGGGGCGGTGCCGATTACGCTGGCGATGATGCCTTTGGTGATGGGCGTGCCCAATTCGCGGGCGTTGTTTGACGTGGCGTTTGCGGTGGTGGTGCTGTCTCTGCTGATTCAGGGCACGACGATTCCGGTGATGGCGCGCCTGCTGAAAGTGGCCATGCCGCCCAAGCCCGAACCGAACGACAGCCGCGATATTTGGCTGGCGGAAAAAGAAGCGGTACGCATGACATCGTTCAAAGTGGTGGCGGACTCGGAGGCCGAAGGCGTGCATCCCGACGATGTGGCACCGATTTCCGCCAGTTTCGACCGCCGCTGTTTCGCGCTGGTCCGCGACGGCCGAAAAATCGAGCTGGAAAGCGATACCAAGCTGAAAAAAGACGACATCGCCTGGTATATCCTGCCTGACGATCAGGTGGAAAAAATGGCGTACTACTTTACCGAAACCGACAAGAGCGTCTTGCTGAATTTCGATTATTTCGGCGAATTTTCGTTTGATCCGGCCAGCCGTGCCGGGGATTTGGCCAAGGCCTACGGTTTGAATTTGCAGCCGAACGAAGAGAGCCTGAGCTTGAGCGAATTATTTGAACTGCGTTCGGAAGGCAGCAAATGGGTGGAGGGCGACCGCGTCGGCATTGGTGAATTCGAATTGACCATCAAGGAGTTGAACAAAGACGGCAGCATCAAATTGATGGGGATGAAGTTTCCCGATTGAAGAGGGCTTGATAATTTGTCCGTTTGGAACGTTTCTTGGCGGGCATCCAGATTTATGGCGGAAACTTATTTTTCAATGCGAAGTCCCGCATTCCGGCATTTTTCAATATTCAAGGCTGGATTGTTAACCCGATTTGTGAAGTTCTTGCTTTAAAATCGCCTGATACGGAAATAACGATAAACCATATAGCAAGGCCGTCTGAAAATATTTTCAGACGGCCTTTGGTATGCGGATGCGGACAACGCGCAATTATTCTTTTTCTGCCGGAGTTTCAGCGGCTGTTGCTGCCTCGGAGCGGTCGGATTCTTCTTGCTCCGCAGCTTTGGCTGCTTGGCGTTCGGCTTGGGCGGCCATGGCTTGCTGTACGGCAGGATGCTGTTGCGCGATGGCCTGCTCTTCAGGGGTTACTTCGCCTTTGAAGCGGTTGTTCAGATCGAAACGCTTGCCGCCGCGTGCCAATGCTTTAAGGTAGCGCGGACGGCGGCAGTGGTTGGCGAGTACGCGGGCAATCAGCGCGGCGTCGTATTGCGGCAGGGCAGTGACCAAATCTTGGTCGATACCGACGGCCAGCGGTTTGAAACGCTTGAATACATCATATTTGCTGTAAATATGATCGGCAATCATGTCGGTTTGTTTCTTTTTGCTCATGGTTTGGACGGCGGTTTTCAGCGCGGCGCCCAAAGCAGTTTCTTGTGTCATATTGTCTGTATCCTGTGAATCTGAAGCCGCGTCTTTGGCTGCACGGCGAATGCTTGGCATTGTAGTATAAAGCTGCTGTTTTGGCTAAATTTTTTGTGCGGGATTTTTTCAGACGGCCTGATTTGGATACAGGCCGTCTGAAAAATGCAGGTCATCTTTTGAAACCGGCAATATCGGGTGTGGTGACGCGTACATCGGCGTTTTGTGCGCGGTGGCGCAATGCGTGATCCATCAGCACCAAAGCGAGCATGGCTTCGGCAATCGGGGCTGCGCGCAAGCCGACGCAAGGGTCGTGACGGCCGTGGGTGGCGATTTCGACCGGATTGCCGTGGATGTCGATGCTGCGGCGCGGCGTAGCGATGGAGCTGGTCGGCTTGACGGCGATATTGACATGAATGTCTTGGCCGGTGGAAATGCCGCCGAGAATGCCGCCGGCGTGGTTGCTTAAAAAACCTTCGGGCGTGAGTTCGTCGCCGTGCACGCTGCCGCGTTGCGCCACGCTGTCGAAACCTGCGCCGATTTCGATGCCTTTGACGGCGTTGATGCTCATCATGGCGTGGGCAATGTCAGCGTCAAGACGGTCGAACACCGGTTCGCCGAGGCCGACAGGGATGTTTTTTGCTTCGATGTGCAGCTTTGCGCCGACGGAGTCCAATGATTTGCGCACGCTGTCCATATAGGTTTCAAGTTCGGCGATTTGGCTTTGGTTGGCGGCAAAAAACGGGTTTTGGCCGATAAATTCACGGTCTTCAAACCGGATTTCTTTTTCGCCGATTTGGGTAACGAATGCGGTAATTTCGGTATTGAATTTTTCTTTCAGCCATTTTTTCGCCACTGCGCCCGCGGCCACGCGTGCAGCGGTTTCGCGGGCGGAGGAGCGGCCACCGCCGCGGTAATCGCGTGTGCCGTATTTGTGCCAATAGGTATAATCGGCATGGCCGGGACGGAATTGCTGCACGATATTGCCGTAGTCTTTGCTGCGCTGGTCGGTATTGCGGATTAAGAGCGCGATGGGTGTGCCGGTGGTTTTGCCTTCGAACACGCCGGAGAGGATTTCCACTTCGTCGGCTTCGCGGCGTTGGGTAACGTGGCGGCTGGTGCCGGGCTTGCGGCGGTCGAGGTCGGTTTGGATGTCGGCTTCGTTCAGTTCCAGCCCGGGCGGGCAGCCGTCGATGATGCAACCCAAAGCAGGGCCGTGGCTTTCGCCGAAGGTGGTCACGGTGAAGAGTTGTCCGAAAGTGTTGCCTGACATAGTGTTGCTCTGGATGTGGTTAAACGTAACGGGTCGGATTTTAACATAAAGGCCGTCTGAAACGGGTTTTGTTTTCAGACGGTCTGGCAGAATTGTTGTGCATGACGGATGAAAAGGCTGTGTCTGCGTTTTGGATTGATAAATATTGAATTGTCGGAACGCTTCGGCAGCTTGCTTCTCTCGGAAGAGACTCGGGGAGAGACTTTCGGGTTGGCAAGTAAAGATGGCAACACCGCAGAGGTCTCAGCCGCTAAAAAAAGCCGATTTGGAGTTGATTCGATGATGCTGATTTAAATAGCTTTTACAGAAATAAAAGGCCGTCTGAAAACGCAAAAGCTTTTCAGACGGCCTTGATTCATTTTCAATCAATCAGCTCAATTTGCCGTGACACTGCTTGTATTTCAAACCGCTGCCGCACGGGCACGGGTCGTTGCGGTGGACAAGTTCGCCTTTGGCAGCCAAGGTCTCGGGGCTGAAGTCGTTGCCGGTCGGGTCAAAGGCTTCGGTCGCCAGGTCGGTTTTCGATTCGCCGAGCAAGTCTTCGATGTCCGGAGCGTCGGAATGCATTTCCTGGATGTCGGTGATTTGTTGGGCGGCAAAGTCTTCGGCAGGGGTATCGTTGCGTTCGATTTGAACCGAGGCCAGCAGCGAGGCGATGTTGTGTTTGATGCCGTTCCACAGGTTTTCAAACATAGCAAAGGCTTCGCGTTTGTATTCCTGCTTCGGATTTTTTTGCGCGTAGCTGCGCAGGTGGATGCCCTGACGCAGGTAATCCATCGCGGCCAAATGCTCGCGCCATTGGTTATCGATGACTTGCAGCATGACGTTGCGTTCGAAATCAGCCATTTGCTGCTGGCCGACCAGTTCGATTTTCTCGGCGTATTCGGTTTCGATGTGGTCGATCAGGCGTTCTTTCACGTCTTGGCCGTCAAGTGTATTATCGTTTTTCAGCCAGCCTGCGATGTCGGCATTCAGGCGGAAATCGGCCAAGAGTTTGCTTTGCAGCGTCGGCAGATCCCATTGCTCTTCCATGGTGTCCGGCGGCATGTGGGCATCGACCAAGTCGCTGATGACTTCGGCGCGAATGTCTTTGGTTAATCCAGTAACGTCTTTGTTGGTCAGGATTTCGTTGCGTTGGTGGTAAATCACCTTACGCTGGTCGTTGGCCACGTCGTCGTATTCCAACACCTGTTTACGCATGTCGAAGTTGCGGCCTTCGACTTTGCGTTGCGCCCCCTCGATTTGGCGGGTGAGCATGCCGTGTTCGATGGCGACGCCGCGTTCCGGTGCCAGACGGTTGAGAATGGCGGCGGCGCGGTCGAGTGCGAACAGGCGCAGCAGCGGATCTTCAAACGAGAGGTAGAAACGGCTCGAACCAGGGTCGCCCTGACGTCCGGCACGGCCGCGCAGCTGGTTGTCGATGCGGCGGCTTTCGTGGCGTTCGGTACCGATGATGTGCAAACCGCCTGCTGCGACAACTTGGTCGTGTTCGGCCTGCCAGCCGTTTTCCAACGCGGCGATTTGCGCGGATTTGTCTTCGTCGCTCAAGTTTTCGTCGGCTTGGATGGCGTCGGTTTGGTGTTTCAGGTTGCCGCCCAACACGATGTCGGTACCGCGGCCGGCCATGTTGGTGGCCACGGTAATCGCCCCGACCTTACCGGCTTGGGCAACAATCAAGGCTTCGCGCTCGTGTTCTTTCGCGTTCAAAACATTATGCGGCAAACCGGCTTCGGTCAACAGGCGCGAAACCAGTTCCGAGTTTTCGATGCTGGTCGTACCCACCAATACCGGCTGGCCTTTGGCATGGCATTCCTGAATGTCTTTGACCACCGCTTCGAATTTTTCGTCGGTCGAGCGGAAAATCTGGTCGTTGAAGTCTTTACGCTGAATCGGGCGGTTGGTCGGAATAATCACGGTTTCCAAGCCGTAAATGCTTTGGAATTCGAAAGCTTCGGTATCGGCGGTACCGGTCATGCCCGACAGCTTGGTGTAGAGACGGAAATAGTTTTGGAACGTAATGGAAGCCAAGGTTTGGTTTTCGCGCTTGATTTCCACGCCTTCTTTGGCTTCGACAGCCTGGTGCAGGCCTTCCGACCAGCGGCGGCCGGCCATCAGACGGCCTGTGAATTCATCGACGATCACGATTTCGCCGTCTTGAATGACGTAATGCTGATCCAGGTGGAACAGGGTATGCGCACGCAATGCCGCCATCAGGTGGTGCATCAGTGCGATATTGCCGGCGGAATAGAGCGAGTCGTTTTCGGCCAGCAAGCCCATTTGGGTCAGAATCTGCTCGGCGTGTTCGTGGCCGGCTTCGCTTAAAATCACTTGGTGCGCTTTTTCGTCGACCCAATAATCGCCCGCGCCGTCTTCGGTTTCTTGGCGGATTAATTGCGCCGGAACGCTGTCCATCACTTGATAAAGCTGCACATTGTCGTCGGCCTGGCCGGAAATAATCAGCGGGGTGCGGGCTTCGTCAATCAGAATGGAATCGACTTCGTCGACCACGGCAAAATTCAGATCGCGCTGAACTTTGTCGTATTGGTCGGTGACCATGTTGTCGCGCAGGTAATCGAAGCCGAATTCGTTGTTGGTGCCGTAGGTAATGTCGGCGCCGTAAGCGGTTTGGCGGTAGAAAGGCTCCATTTCGGAAACAATCACACCGACGCTCAAGCCTAAGAAGTTATACAGAGGCTCCATAATGCCTGCGTCGCGTGCGGCCAGGTAATCGTTGACGGTAACGACGTGCACGCCTTTGCCGGAGAGGGCGTTCAGGTAAACGGCCAGGGTGGCGACCAGGGTTTTACCTTCGCCGGTACGCATTTCGGCGATTTTGCCGTAGTGCAGCACCATGCCGCCGATGAGCTGAACGTCGAAATGGCGCATACCCAACACGCGGCGGCTGGCCTCGCGGCAGACGGCAAACGCTTCGACCAGGATGTCGTCCAATGAGGCACCTTCGGCCAGGCGTTGTTTGAATTCTGCGGTTTTCCCTTGTAATGCTTCGTCGCTCAAAGCCTGCATATCGGCTTCGAGGGCATTGATTTTCACGACGGATTTACGGTATTGTTTCAGCAAGCGGTCGTTGCGGCTGCCGAAGATTTTCTTTGCAATGTTTGTCAGCATGAATGGTTCCTGCGCCCGATATAAAATAATGGATGGCGAAAGCCGGATTTTAACACAAGCTGTTGTGTAAAGTGGGAATGCCGTCTGAAATAGAGACAGTTTTACCGTATTTCAATATTTGTTGACATAATCACTGACTGAACGAAAAGGCCGTCTGAAACATGAATTTGGAACAATTGGGCAAGAATGACCGGCGGTTGCAGGCCTTGTTGCAACAAGCGCAACAATGGCAGCGGCTGGACAGGGAGGTGAAAAAAATCCTGCCGGCCAATCTGAGCGCGCACTTTCAGACGGCCTGTGTCGAAAGCGGCAACTTGGTATTGCTCGCGGCGAACAATATGGCTTCTTCGCGTCTCAAAATGATTTTGCCTTCGCTGCTGCCGCAGCTGAGGTTGTTGCGCGACGATATTGAAGCGGTGCAGGTCAGGGTGCTGCCCAAACCGTCGGAACAGGAGCGGAGCAATACTTTGGTTTTGAGCGATGCGGCGTTGCAGAGTTTCGAGCAGACCGCCGCCAAACTGCAGGAGCAGCATCCGAAATTGGCGGAACGCTTGGAAAATTTAGTAAAAAAGCATTACCGCAAACCCTCCTGTTAAGAAACGTTAATATCGGAATGGAAAAATACTTGGTCTGAATACAATTTATTTTCAAATTGTAATGGGGTGTAAATCATGCTTTGAACTTTGATTTAAATCAAAGTTTGTCGCAGAATAAAGTCGCATACTTCGTTGTCCGTAAATTTGTCTAAACTCAGATTATGCCTTTAGGCAAAATATTTTTAATGTTTGATAATGTGAAACGCCCATCATTTAGGAGATATATATGAAAGCTTATCTGGCTCTGATTTCCGCTGCCGTCATCGGTTTGGCTGCCTGCTCTCAAGAACCTGCCGCCCCGGCCGCGCCTGCCGAAGCACCTGCTGCTTCTGCTGCCGCGACCGAAGCGCCTGCCGATGCAGCACCTGCATCAGACGCCGCGCCTGCTGAAGCCGCTGCTCCGGCAGCCGGCAATTGCGCGGTGACCGTCGAATCCAACGATGCGATGCAGTTCAACACCAAAGACATCCAAATCAGCAAAGCATGTCCTGAATTCAGCATCACTTTGAAACACGTCGGCACCCAGCCTAAAGCCAGCATGGGCCACAACTTGGTGATTACCAAAGCTGAAGACCAGGAAGGCGTATTCAAAGACGGCGTGGCCGCAGGTCCTGATGCCGATTACCTGAAAGCCGGTGACAGCCGTGTCGTTGCCCACACCAAACTGATTGGTGGCGGCGAAGAAGACACCATCAAAGTCGATCCTGCCAAATTGGCCGACGGCAGCTACAAATTCGTCTGCACCTTCCCGGGACACGGTGCTTTGATGAACGGTACCGTGACTTTGGTTGACTGATTATTTCAGTCGATTAAAACCGAATCGAACAGCCTGCGCACCGTTGCGGGCTGTTTTGTTTTATAAGGCGGACAAAAAGCGTAAAATCCAAAGCCATGCCGTCTGAAAAGTAAGGACCAAACCATGAATCCGTTCGATAACCGGAGCGTAACCTTTGCCGAACCGATTGATATGCTCTATGCTTGCCACGATAAAGTGCGCCGTTTTTGCGGCCAAGTGACGCTGCTGCCCGATTACGTCGCCGAGAACGGGCGTACCGATGTCGTGTTGCAGGCCATTCGTCAAATCAGCCAGTATTTCAACGTTGCCGCGCCTTTGCACCATGAAGACGAAGAGGAAAACTTCTTTCCCCTGCTGCTGCAATACGCGCCGCAGGCGCAGGAAAGCATAGACGAATTATTGCGCCAACACGAAAGCCTGCATGAAAACTGGCAGGCCGTGTCCGCCGAGTTTGCCCGATTGGAGGCTGATGCGGAGTACCGATTGGATACCGAAGCATTGCAGCGGTTTACCGCCGGGTACGATGTGCATCTGGGCATTGAAGAACCCTTGTTTGAAATGGGCAAAACCTTTATTCCCAAAGACAAATTGACCGAAATCGGCGCGATAATGGCGGCGAGAAGAAAAAAGTAACGCATTGAAATGCCGTTTATTTTTCAGACGGCCTTCATCATCGCCAAGGCCGTCTGAAAGCCCGATTCATTCAAAAAACATTCCACTTATCCAAAGAGAACCGCCATGCTCACTCCGCAAAGCAGCGAACTTTTCGACATCCCCTTTTACCAGTTCGCCCAAATGAAAAAACACGCGCCGGAAATGATTGAGCCGACCAAAGCCGCGTATAAACACCATTGGCAGATTTGGCGCGAACTCATCGGGCGCGTGGCCGACGATTTGGGCGAACCCTTTGCGCCGCCGCACATCGAACGCTGGTGCAACGGCTGGCAGGTGCGTGCGCACTTTTTTGCCTATTTCAAATACGCGCAATACAAAGATTCCGCCGCGATTATTTCCATCCTGCTCAACCGCCGCCGTCTCACCGTCAGCCTCGATTGGCATTGCTACAAAGCCGGCGTGTCGCCCATCGCCTTGCCACAATATAACCAATGGCTGGACGGACTCGACGCGCAGAAATACGCCGCTTTCGACATATGGCACGGCGCGGAAGACGAATACGCCGATTATCAAACCGTGGCACAAACGCCGTCTGAAAACATCTGCCTGCGTAACGAAGACGATTTTTTCTGTATCGGCAAACACATCGAGCGTAAGGATTTGGGCAGGAAGGACGTGCAGAAATGGATTGCGCAGGCGGTGGAGGAACTGCTTCCGCTGTATGAGGCGTGTTTTAAGTGAACGGGCTTTCGCGACGGCCTGTGCGTTGTCAGACAACACGTCTCCCGTTATCATCACAAGCATTCTCAGGCCGTCTGAAAGTCGTAGGGCATTCATGCCCACGCGGACATGATTTGAAAAAATGTTTTCAGACGGCCTCAAACCTTATTAAGAAAAAAACACAAAAATGACCGAAACCCAATCCTTAGATTTAGCCAAACAACTGATTTCCCGCCCCTCCGTTACCCCCGACGACCAAAACTGCCAGCAGCTTTTGGCCGAGCGGCTGCAAAAAATCGGTTTTACCGTTGAAGAAATGAATTTCGGCGACACCAAAAACATTTGGGCGCGCCGCGGCAATAGCGCGCCGGTGCTGTGTTTTGCCGGACACACCGATGTCGTACCGAGCGGGCCTGCGGAGAAATGGGACTCGCCGCCGTTTGAACCGACCGAGCGCGACGGGCGTCTGTACGGGCGCGGTGCGGCGGACATGAAAACCAGCATTGCCTGTTTCGTGACCGCCTGCGAACGTTTTGTCGCCGAAAATCCGCATCACGCGGGCAGCATTGCGCTGCTGATTACCTCCGACGAAGAGGGCGATGCGCACGACGGCACGACCAAGGTTGTGGACGCATTGAAAGCGCGCGGCGAGTCGATAGATTACTGCATCGTCGGCGAACCGACTGCAACCAAAACTTTGGGCGATATGTTGAAAAACGGCCGTCGCGGATCGCTGTCGGGCAACCTTACCGTCAAGGGTAGGCAGGGTCATATCGCTTATCCGCACTTGGCGGTCAATCCCGTGCATACGTTCGCCCCTGCGCTGCTGGCTCTGACCCAAGAAGTATGGGACAACGGCAATGATTATTTTCCGCCGACCAGCTTCCAAATCTCCAACATCAACGGCGGCACGGGCGCGACCAACGTGATTCCGGGCGAACTCAACGTCAAATTCAATTTCCGCTTTTCCACCGAATCCACCGAAGAAAGCCTGAAGCAGCGTGTGCACGAAATCCTCGACCGCTGCGGCGTGGATTACGATTTGCAATGGTCTTGTTCCGGCCAGCCGTTTTTGACCCAAGCCGGACGACTCACCGACGTGGCGCGTGCAACGATTCAAAATATCTGCGGCGTGGAAGCCGAGCTGTCCACTAGCGGCGGTACTTCAGACGGCCGTTTCATCAAAGCGATTGCCGCCGAACTGATTGAACTGGGGCCGAGCAACGCGACGATTCATCAGATTAATGAAAACGTATTGCTCGACGATATTCCCAAGTTATCAGCCGTTTACGAAGGTATGATGGCTCAGTTGCTGAAATAGGAAGTTGAGGCCGTCTGAAAACCAATCGGGCGGAAAGCTTGTTTTTAAACCATCAGCACCCTGTTCCCCGTCCCGCCGACGGGAAGGGGTTAGGGGAAGGGTGGCTTTGGGCGGTTAAAGCCATTGATCCATCACCGCCACAAGAAAAAAAGCAGCAATGATTGCGTCCTGCAACTTAAAACAAACCGCATATACCGTTGAAAACAGATAAAAAAGGCCGTCTGAAATGAATCCGACCGATTTGCGCTTCCCCCATAACGACGGCTTTCCCGCCGTTTTGAACGTGGCGCGGTTTGACACGCCCATCGGCAAAATGCTGGCCGTGTTCAGCAGCAAAGGCTTGTGTCTGCTCGAATTTGCCGATCAGAAAAATCTGCAAGGCGAGCTCGACCGTCTCCACTCCGTGCTTCAGGCCAATTTCAGTTGGCAGAAAAGTGTGTATCATGATGTTTTACAAGCGGAATTGGCCGAATATTTCGCAGGCCGTCTGAAAACTTTTTCTACGCCGCTGCACATGGTCGGTACCGTTTTTCAGAAACAGGTTTGGCAGGTTTTGTCCACCATTCCCTACGGTGCAACGTTGAGCTATAAAGAAGAGGCACGGCAGTTGGGCAATTTGAAGGCCGTCCGCGCCGTCGCCGCCGCCAACGGGCAAAATAAAATTTCGATTCTGATTCCGTGCCACCGCGTCATCGGCAGCGACGGCAAACTGACCGGCTACGCCGGCGGCATCGCGCGCAAAAGGTTTCTGCTCGACTTGGAAAGCGGCATGGAGCAGGGAGTGCTGTTTTAACGTTTCAGACGGCCTTGCCTTTCATCAGGCCGTCTGAAAAAATATTTTGAAATCCATTTGAAAACATGATGACAGAGAGAACGAAATGAACCTCAAAAACCGCCATTTTCTCAAGCTCTTAGATTTTACCCAAGACGAAATCCTGCATTATCTGCAACTGGCCGCCGAACTCAAAGCCGCCAAAAAAGCAGGCCGCGAAGTGCAGCGGATGAAAGGCAAAAACATCGCCCTGATTTTCGAGAAAACCTCCACCCGCACGCGTTGCGCGTTTGAAGTGGCCGCGCGCGACCAAGGCGCAGGCGTTACCTATCTCGAGCCGACCGGCAGCCAAATCGGGCATAAGGAAAGCATCAAAGATACCGCGCGCGTGCTGGGGCGCATGTACGACGGCATCGAATACCGCGGCTTCGGGCAGGAAATCGTCGAAGAACTGGCTAAATATGCAGGCGTACCCGTGTTCAACGGTCTGACCAACGAATTCCACCCCACGCAGATGCTGGCCGATGCGCTGACCATGCAGGAACACAGCGATAAGCCGCTGAACCGGGTAGCCTATGCCTATGTCGGCGATGCGCGTTACAACATGGCCAATTCGCTGCTGATTTTGGGGGCAAAATTGGGCATGGACGTGCGCATCGGCGCGCCGAAAGCCTTGTGGCCGTCTGAAAACATCATCGCCCAAGCGCAGGCCGTGGCCGCCGAAACCGGCGCGAAAATCACGTTGACCGAAAGCGCGGAAGAGGCGGTAAAAGGCGTGGATTTTATCCATACCGACGTGTGGGTCAGCATGGGAGAGCCGAAAGAAGTGTGGCAGGAGCGTATCGACTTGCTCAAGGCTTACCGCGTTACCCCCGAACTGATGGCCGCTTCGGGCAACGCGCAAGTGAAATTCATGCACTGCCTGCCCGCTTTCCACAACCGCGAAACCACCGTCGGCGAATGGATTTACGAAACCTTCGGCTTAAACGGCGTGGAAGTGACGGAAGAGGTGTTTGAAAGCGGAGCCAGCATTGTGTTCGACCAAGCCGAAAACCGTATGCACACGATTAAAGCGGTGATGGTGGCCGCTTTGGGCGGGTAAATTTAAGGTTTTTCAAAAGACATCAATGTAAATAAAGATGTTTTTTTTATAATTTTATGGTATAAAGTTCAAGTAATTATTCTAATATGATTTATCATTGGATAAATTTGAATAATTTGGAGTATGAGAGTGAAAAGAATTTTGTTGAGTATATTTCTTTTAAGCGGTTGTATATCAAATCCGATTTCAGCTCCGAAAGATAAGGTTTTAAAAGGAAGTGAAACTGAAAATGTTATTATTAAAAAAGAAATTTTGAATACGGATACCACAAAAAGTAAGTTTACGGTATCTGAAACTACTAATGAACAACGAGTATTGACACTTTGGTTACATGATAAGAATGACAAACTTATCAAAAAAGTAAGCAATAGCAATATTATCCCCTGTGGGGAATGCGGTGATTCTGAATATGATATTAACCTGGAGAAAGATAGTGTGATTGTAGAAATAGAAGGTGGCGGTTGGGAAAGATGGAATGAACAATATATATTTCACTACGATTCTGTAAAGAAAGATTGGTATTTGGCAGAGGCTGCTAGATCTGTGGTTGATACAGCGAATGCGCAATTGGTGAATACAGTCAGGAAAACGAAAGAATCATTTAATAAAATATTGAAATTTTCGGACGTAAAACGAGAAGATATTTTTAGGAGTAAATAATGATTTTAAAAAAATGTTTAATTCCACTGCTGGTGGTTTTATTGGTTATTACTGCATGCGGTACAGTAAATGAAAAAGAAAATTATTTAAGAAATAATTTATTGTACCAGGAAGTGCAAAATTTTCCTTTTGATGTCTCTATCATAGAAGATAATATAAAAGAGTCAAATTCTGGACAGTATAATATAAAAATTGTGAATAAAGTTAATAAAAAAATACAGATAATACAGGTAGGCAAAGCATTAAAAGATGGAAATATTTCTGATTTGTTAAAGGTGGAAGATTTCAATAATGATGGTTATTTGGATATTCTTGCTTCTTCACTTTATCCGTCCTTGCAGATAGTAGATACACTTTATATTTTTGATCCGAAAAGTCAAAAATTTTTAGAAAAAATGGATAATATCCTCTATGAGGGAACTATAAGTATAATCAGACCAGGGTGTATAAAAATCAATTATATTGTCCGTAATGGTATAAATTATTTGGAGCCAGAGATTTTTTGCTGGGTTGTTAATAAATGGAAATCTGAACAGGAGTAAATATAGATGGGTAATAATTTTAGTAATGAGAAATATTTGGCTGCTCGTGATAGGCTGGTAGAGAAAAATGAAAATTTCATTAATAATATCTATTTGGATACCTATGGATTACCTACTGCTGGGATAGGTGTTTTATTGGTTGAGCGACAGAAAGATAGAAGCTGGGAACTAAATTATTCTCGTGTAAATTTAATTGCAGATATAACGAAAATATCCGACGATGATAGAAGAAAATTAATTTCAACCTTAGAAAAGTATACGGATGTATTAGATAAGCATAAAGATAAGCACTATCAAACTTTAGCTGATTTTAGGAAATCTACTTTTGGAAAAGAAGCTCAATCTGTATTGGGCGATATATCCTTCAACAAAGACACTCGTTCGTGGGATGTTTTGACTTCGGCTCAAAGCACGATGAAACTCACAATGACGAATGAGCAAACATTGGAATTGTATAATAGAATATCCTCTGAATATGAAGTTAGGTTAGATACGCTATTGGCAAAAAACAAATGTCCTGTTGAAGCATTGTCTGAAGAACAACGAGCAGGCTTATATTCGATGGTTTATCATGGTTCAACAAATAAAGCTGGGAAAATGGCTGATGCGATTGGCGATTATTGGCGAGGAGAAATTTCTGAGGAAAAATTACGTTCTAGAATCAAGCAATATGGTACGGACCAGAAATTTCAGGAACGTTCAGAAAACGAAATCGAATATATGAATAATATTAAGCAAAATCCGAATAAATTCACTAAGTATAATTTGCAGAATTCAACAAGCCTTGTCAATGATGCAATAAAATCAGAAGAAGAGTTGGATTTTTTCCGACAATTCCGAAACGATAAAGACGGTTCTTTTGCTTCAAAAATGTTAGCAGAAAATCCCCAAGTCATGACAGGTATTGAGGAGAGGGTGCAGGAACAATCTCAACGGGATATGCAGCAACAGCAGGTGGCTCGTGAGATGCAGGAAATAGCACAGCAGCAGGCACGAGACTTCGGTGGTCGTTCTTTCGGCTAATTATGATTTTAAAGATGCTTGTATTTCCAATACAAGCATCTTTATTTTATGATTTGGACAATAATTAGGAATATTTAAAATGGAAGACAGAAATGAATTTGAACGGGCAAAAAGTCTTGTATTGGAGACGGCAGGGGTAATTTCCAAATTCAAACAAGATAGTGAATATGTTGTTAGAAATATCCAGTCTCAGCTAGATAGTTCTTTGGGTGAGCAAAGAAAAATGATGGTTGAAATGGTTCGTGAAGAAATTACACAAGAAGCTTCCCGAGCTGTTCGGCATTATGTTGAAGATATGGAGGAAGCTCGGAATCAGATGGTTCAGCAAGTCAGGGAATTTAATACTTATCTCAATAAAGTTAATGAAGAGAATAAAAAGTTGGCAACCCGCTGGATGATGATTGCAATGGGAACTTTGATGACTTTGGTTGTCGGCGGTATTGCGCTGATTTTCTTTTTTTCAAAAATGGTAGAACAAAAAAGAATGGATGCGGATATGTTGGGGAAAATTAATCGGGCAGATATTGTGCGTTGCGGTGATGAATTGTGCGCCAAGACGGGGAGAGTTGAATCATCGGGTTATCGTGTTATCAAGAGAAGATAAAACATCAAAGTGTTTAAAAGAATAGATATAGATAAGAAGGCTGTCTGAAAATCACATCATTTTCAGACAGCCTATATTATAATGGCGGCTCAAATGATTCTAGAGTTACGTGATGAATGCCTACCGACAGCAGTTAAACGACAAAATCCGTTATTTGCAGGATTTGTTCCGCGGATTGGATTTTCCTGATATTCAGGTATTTGAATCGCCTGAAAAACATTACCGGATGCGTGCCGAGTTCCGCGTGTGGCATGAGGGCGACGAGATTTTTTACGCCATGTTCGAGCGCGGACAGAAAGCCAGTGGCGCGAGTTTGGTGCGTTGCGACCGATTTGACGCGGCTGACCGTTCGATTAACGAACTCATGCCGCGCCTGATTGCGGCGGTAAACGGTAGCCCTATCCTGAAAAACCGTTGGTATGCGGTGGAGTTTTTGGCTACCTTGAGCGGCGAAATGCTGGTGACGATGATTTATCATAAGAAACTGGATGCCGAATGGGAAGCCGCCGCCCGCGCTTTGCAGGACGAATTGGGCGTATGGATTATCGGCCGCAGCCGCGGGCAAAAGCTGGTGTTGGCGCAGGATTTCGTGACCGAAACCTTGCGCGTGGGCAATCAGGATTTCCGTTACCGCCAAATCGAAGGCAGCTTCACCCAGCCCAATGCGCGCGTGTGCGAAAAAATGCTGGCGTGGGCGTGCGAATCGGCGCAGGGCTTGGGCGGCGACATGCTCGAGCTTTATTGCGGCAACGGCAATTTTACCCTGCCGTTGGCCAAACAGTTCCGGCGCGTATTGGCGACCGAGGTGTCGAAAACATCGGTCAACGCCGCGCTGTGGAACATCGAGGCCAACCGGAGCGGCAACGTCAAAATCGCGCGTTTGTCCGCCGAAGAGTTTACCGAGGCCTACACGAAAAACCGCGAATTCCGCCGCTTGCAGGAGCAGGGTGTGGAGCTGGCCGACTATGAGTTTTCCACCATTTTCGTCGATCCGCCGCGTGCCGGCATCGATGACGAAACGCTGAAACTGGTGGCGCAATTCGACAACGTGATTTACATTTCCTGCAATCCCGAAACCTTACGCGCCAATTTGGAAAAATTGAGCCAAACGCATACGGTGGCGCGCGCGGCATTGTTCGACCAATTTCCGTTTACCCACCATATCGAAAGCGGTGTGTTGCTGAAACGGAAGGTTTAAACCAAAGCAAAGGCCGTCTGAAAATCCGTATGGGTTTTCAGACGGCCTTTTTATTTCGAGCCGATTAATTGCTCAATACGTCCACACCTTTGGGCGGCGTGAATTTGAATGTGCCGCGAGACAGGTTCGGTTTGGTGTTCAAGCCGTTGAAACTGATGGTGGTTTGGTTGCCGAAGCTGTCTTTCAGCTGCATGGCGGCCAAGGTATCGCCTTTGAAGCCGATGCGGATGAACTGATAGCCGGCGTTGTTTTTCTTCGGCGTGGCCAAGACGTAGTCGATGCCGTTTGCCGAGCCGTCTTCTTTCAGCGTGTAGCTGCTGTCGAGCGCGGTTTTGTTCGACAGAATCGCCGCAGGGCTGTCGCCGATGGTTTGGTCTTGCGGTGATTTGGTTACTTGCGCCAAATCGACATCGTAAAGCCAGATGGTTTTGCCGTCGCCGACGATGGTTTGTTTGTAGGGTTTGGTGTATTCCCATTTAAACAGACCCGGGCGCAGGATTTGGAATGTGCCGTGTGTGGTTTGGGTTTTCTTTTTGCTTTTGACGGTTTGGCTGAAGCTGCCGGAGATGCCGTCTGAATCGTTGTTGAACTTTTTCAGCGCATCGACTGCGCCTGCATGTGCCAGGCCGACGGCTGCGCTCAGGCCTGCGGCGGCAATCCATTTCAAAAGGGTTGGTTGTTTCATACTGTGTTTCCTTGTTCAGGGGTTGACGGCGTCCAGTATAGGCGTAATTTTTCCGCTTACAAGGGGGAGACGGGGGATTTAGTTTTTGTAAATGTGTCAAATTTGGCCTAGGGATTTGAATCTTAGGTATTTTTACACGGGAAAACAGATGGGTTTTCACATTTTTTTAATTCTGAAAATTGTTGGATAAACAGTATTTACGGTGGTCTTTACAAATTTCATCTCTGTATCGGCAAATAAATGAGAGGCCGTCTGAAAGATCTCGTCGCGTTATAATGCATACAAACCCCGATGCGGAGAAATCATGCCTTATAACCCTTATCCTTTGCTCGAACGCGCCTTGCTTTCTGATGCGCCCGATGAAAAAAGCGCGCTGACCAACCAATTGTTTGCCGAAATACAGAATGTCGAATTAACGGATGACGGCATGCATCCGCCTTTGGATTTCCGTTTTGCCGGCCGGCCGAAAAAGCCGGAACTGGTACCGGCTTCGGCCGTGAAACCGCGCAAAATGACCACGCCGGAAGGCTACGGCGCGTTGCTGCACGCGATTGCACACATCGAATTTAATGCGGTCAACCTGGCGTTGGACGCAGCCTACCGTTTCCGCCTGATGCCGCCGCAGTTTACCCGAGATTGGATTCTGGTGGCGAAAGAAGAGGTTTACCATTTCAATCTGATGCGCGACCGCTTGCGGCATTACGGTTTCGACTACGGCGGTTTCGAAGCGCACAACCATTTGTGGGACATGGCTTACAAAACCGCCTACGATCCCTTGCTGCGCATGGCTTTGGTGCCGCGCGTGCTGGAGGCGCGGGGGTTGGACGTAACGCCGAGCATCCGCGCCAAGGTGGAACAGCGCGGCGATGCGGACACTTGCGCGGTGTTGGACATTATCTACCGCGATGAAGTCGGCCATGTCCGCATCGGCAACCATTGGTACCAGCATTTGTGCCGCGAACGCGGCTTGGAGCCGATTGCTTTGTTCCGCAGGCTGCTGGCGCGTTACGATATGTTTATTTTCCGCGGCTATGTCAACATCGAAGCCCGGGAGCGGGCGGGATTCAGCGCGTTTGAACTGGCTATGCTGGAAGATTTCGAGCAGAGCCTGAAAGAAGGAAAGGCCGTCTGAAAAATTTTCAGACGGCCTCAAAAGGAAGAGATATGGCACATCATCATTCTCACACGCATACACACGCTCATTCGCATACCGGCAATAAAGCCGTTTTGCGCATTTCGTTTTTCATCATCTCCGCCTTTATGCTGGCAGAGGCCGCAGGCGGCTGGCTGACCAACTCGCTTGCGCTGCTGTCGGACGCGGGACACATGTTCAGCGATGCGTTTTCCTTGGGCATGGCCTTATGGGCGTTCAAAATCGGCGAAAGGCAGACGACGCTGCAAAAGACTTTCGGCTACAAACGTTTCGAAATCCTGGCGGCGGCATTGAACGGCCTGCTCTTGGTGGCGATTGCCGCGCTGATTGTTTACGAAGCGGTGCAGCGTTTTATTGCACCGCCGCAAATCGCCACCGCCGGTATGCTGTTCATCAGCGTGCTGGGTTTGCTGGTCAATGTCGGCGTGGCCGTGTATATGGCGAAAAACGGCGATACCGAGGAAAACGTCAACATGCGTGGTGCGTATCTTCATGTGCTCAGCGATATGTTCGGTTCCGTCGGCGCGGTTGCGGCGGCCTTGCTGATGATGGCCTACGGCTGGACATGGGCGGATCCCTTGGCCAGTATTCTGGTGGCGGCCTTGGTCGGGCGCAGCGGTTGGGTATTGTTCAGGCAGACGCTGCATATTCTGATGGAAGGCGCACCGGAAAATGTGGACACCGGCGAAGTGTTGGCCGCCATCCGGCAGGTTGAAGGCGTGCAGTCGGTACATGATTTGCATGTGTGGACGATTACCAGCAATATCAATGTGTTGTCCTGTCATATTGTGGTAGACGGCAGGCTGGCGGTTGCTGAAGCCGAGCGGATTATTTATCAGATCGAACATGTTTTGGCGCATCACAACATCACCCACAGCACGGTGCAGGTCGAAAGTGACCGCCACCCGCACGAAGACAGCGTGTTGTGTTCTTTCAACACACATGCCCACCCGCACACACACGGACATCATTAAAATCTGTTAAAATCATGCCGTTTGGAATTTACATATTTTCAGACGGCCTTTTTTGTTTTCAGACGGCCTGTATCGATAAGGAATACTCATGACCCGAGCCGTATTATTCGACTTAGACGGCACGCTTGCCGACACTGCGCAGGATTTGGGCGGTGCATTGAATTTCGTATTGCGTGCCAACGGATTGGCCGAAAAAAGCATGGATGAAATCCGCCCCGTCGCCAGCCACGGCGCCAACGGTTTACTGAAAATGGGCGCGGGCATCACGCCGGATCATCCCGACCATGCGCAATGGCGGCAGACATTTCTCGACCGCTATGAGGAGTGTTATGCCGATGAAACGGTATTGTTCGACGGCATCAACGAATTGTTGCGCGAACTCGACAAACGCGGCTTGGCATGGGGCATCATTACCAACAAACCGGCGAAATTCACCGATAAATTGGTGCCGCAACTCGGATTTGCCGTGCCGCCGGCGGTGGTCATCAGCGGCGACACCTGCGGCGAAGCCAAGCCCAGCGTGAAACCGATGCTGCACGCCTGCGGACAAATCGGCGTCAAACCGGAAGAGTGCGTGTATTTGGGCGATGCCGAGCGCGATATGCAGGCGGCGAAGAATGCGGGCATGAAAGCGGTGTTGGTCAATTGGGGCTACATTGCCGAAGACGACGATACCGAAGCGTGGTTGCAGGACGTATGCATCGATACACCGCTGGATTTGTTGGCGGTTTTATAAACCGTTTTGTAGGGCGTTCATCGGCCGGTCAATCCGCGTTAAGCAAATGACGGTATAAAACATCAACGCCAAATCAAATTCAGCCTGATAAAACATGCCGTCTGAAATTTTTCAGACGGCCTTTCCAAATACCGAACAAACGTATAACAGCATAACCATAAAGCAGACAAAATGGATGTCATTATTATTATAGCCTTGATTATATTGTTGATTGTTGCCTTGGCGATGATTCTGAGCTGGGTGGAACACCGGAAAAAAAGCAGGCTCGACGCAGAAAAACAGACCGAGCAGGAGAATGCTTTGTCGCGTCAGGTGGCCAAGGAAAAAATGCAGCTGGCGGTGGTGGCCAATCATGGCGAAGAGCCTGCGGAAAGCAGTCAGACCGATATTTCCGACACTGATTTGGAGAAAATCAAAGCCGCTTATGCCAAGTTTGAAAAAGACGTGCAGGCTTGGGAAGCCAAGCTGCAGGTAAAGCCGGAATTTTCGGCAGATGAAGAAAACGTCATCCGCAAAGAGCAGCTGAAATACCGCATGTATTTCGAACAGGCGTTTTACAAGAAACACGGTAATTCGGTTGCTTCACAGGAGTGGCGGCAATGGACGGACGCTTTCAGCGGCCTACTCGAACGGCACGCGCGTCTGATTGCGGAAGACGAACCTGAACCAGATGATGAGGACGACGAAGACGAAGATTCCTCAGAAGCTTCTACAACCGAAGCGGAAAGCCGGATACCGTCTGAAACAAACGAAACAGAAATGACAGCGGACAGGCCGTCTGAAAACAATCAAACGGTTGAAGAACATGATGAAGATTTTGACACCGAATCTTTGCGCGCTTCGGGCGGGGATGTGGATGAAGCGGAAACTGACCGGCCGCAGCAAGAAACAGTTGCTGAAAAGCCCGATGCTGAGAACGGAAATATAGCCCTTGCGTCCATTTTTCCTTCTGGTTTTACCGCCGCCGATGCGCCGCGCGGCGAAGTCGATGAGGAAGAACTCAAAGGCCGCGAGCGCGAATTGTGGGAATATGCCAACCGCCGCAATTTGTCCAAACGCGAAGCGGGCGACCGTTACGAGCGTTATCTCGGCTATCTGTACGAGCGCGCGGGCTGGCGTGTCGAATATTACGGTCTGACCGAAGGCGTGGCCAACGCCAACCGCGGTATTGATTTGATTTGCGAAAAAGACGGCGTGACGCATTTTGTGCAGACCAAATACTGGAGTGAAGGCGTGGTGGCCAAAACCAATGTCAACAATGTCATCGACCGCATCGTGAAAAACATGCAGGGCATCATCGAGAAGCGTGCGATCCGCGGCGAAGTGCATGCCGTATTGGCGGCCAAGCCGAAATTATCCGAACAGGTGGCCGCTTATGCCCAAGAGCAGGGGGTCGTGCTGCTGGATGATTTGGCGGTTCAGCCTTATCCCTTGGTGAAATGCCATACCGGAAAACGCGGCAGCAGAAAGTATTTTCTGCCGTATTTGGCGGATAAAAATCCGGCCAAATACGAAGAAATCCACCAAGGCGGATGGGAGCCATATGACTTGGTACGCATGGATATAGGCGGCGGCGACGTTTATGTCCATACCATAGAAGAAGCCGAAGCCTTGGGCTATAAATACAGCAACCGCTGATAAATTTGGAAAAAGCACATCTGCCGGAAGATGTGCTTTTTTGGTAGGTTGGGACTTTTGCAGCGCCTGAAATGTTCAAAAATCTCTAATAAGAAGCATGGGTTTTCAGGTTTAATCTGAGTTTTGCAAGGTCTCAGATTGTATTTGGATGTTGGCAGCATTCCGGAATCGTTGTGCCATTTTTGATTGGGCAGGGAAGTGAGGCGGACTTGCCCGGCCGATGCCGGGATGAGAACGTTATCGACGGAATATCAAAACACAGCCCTGTCATCAAAACCATGCGGCAGAAAGGTTTCAGTTTGTATGCGGCCGGGTAAATCCGGTTTTCAGACGGCCTGAAAAGGCGTAAAATTTTAAGAGTTACTGTTTCAAACGTTCTGTTTTTATTCCTCAAATTCAAAGCGAGCCAATCATGTTTTTTGATTCTATCCAAGCTGCGCCTGCCGATCCCATTTTAGGCTTGGGCGAAGCGTTTAAAGCCGAAACCCGCGCCGAAAAAGTCAATTTGGGCATCGGTGTCTATAAAAACGCCCAAGGCGAAACGCCGATTGTCAAGGCGGTTAAAGAGGCGGAGAAACGCCTGCTGGATACCGAAACCAGCAAAAACTACCTGACCATCGACGGTGTGGCCGAATACAATGCGCAAACGCAGATTCTGCTGTTTGGCGCAGACCATGAAATCATTGCCAGCCGCCGTGCCAAAACCGCGCAAAGCTTGGGCGGAACGGGCGCGTTGCGCATTGCTGCCGAACTGGCCAAACGCCAGCTGGGGGTGAAAAAGGTTTGGATTTCCAATCCGACTTGGCCGAACCACAACGCGATTTTCAAAGCCGTCGGCATCGAAGTATGCGATTACCGCTATTACGATGCGGCCGGACACAAGCTGGATTGGGACGGCCTGATTGAAAATTTGAGCCGTGCCGAAAAAGGCGATGTGGTGCTGCTGCACGGCTGCTGCCACAACCCGACTGGTATCGATCCGACCCCGGAACAATGGGATACGCTGGCGAAAATGTCGGCCGAAAAAGGCTGGTTGCCGCTGTTTGACTTTGCCTACCAAGGTTTCGGCAACGGTTTGGAAGAAGATGCCTACGGTTTGCGCAGCTTCTTGAAATGCAATAAAGAATTGCTGATTGCCAGCTCGTATTCGAAAAACTTCGGCATGTATAACGAGCGCGTGGGTGCGTTTACCGTAGTGGCGGAAAACGAAGAAGCCGCCAACCGCGTACACAGCCAAGTGAAAACCATCATCCGCACGTTATATTCGAATCCGGCTTCACACGGTGCGAACACGATTGCGCTGGTGCTGAAAGATGCGGATCTGAAGGCGCAATGGATTGCGGAACTCGACGAAATGCGCGGCCGTATCAAGGACATGCGCGGGAAATTTGTGGAATTGCTTAAAGCCGAAGGAGCGGTTCAGGATTTTGATTTCATTACCGGGCAAAACGGCATGTTCTCATTCAGCGGTCTGACCCCGGAACAGGTTGACCGCCTGAAAAACGAATTTGCCATCTATATCGTGCGTTCGGGGCGGATTAATGTGGCCGGCATGACTGAAGAGAACATCGGTTATATTTGCCAAAGTATTGTAAAAGTGTTGTGATTAAAATCGAATCGATTTCGAGGCCGTCTGAAATTTCAGACGGCCTTTTTTATTGTCGGTTACAACGGCAGGTATGGGTGGGTCGGATGGTTTGCGGGGAATGAATACTTTGGTTTTGTGAGGGCTGCTATGGCATTGATAGTTGTTGATACGTCGTTGAAATGTCGGTGCATGTACCGGCTGTAAGCTGACGGTTTGGTACCCGTACCTGTTTTGCCGTATCGGCCAAAATGTATCTGCCATATATGACCCGCTCCGTTTTTTAGTACAGATATATTTATGATAATCAAATAAAATCAATATGTTAATAGATTAATCCGGTGTTCTTTACATGACAGGATTGTCACATTTTTGTAATAAACGCTTTCTAGAATTGCAATATTTTTAGTTCCGCGCATTTGTGACCGTGTCATGGCCTTATGCAGGACAAAGCATTGCCCATATCGGCCGAAGCAAAATGTTATGTCAATTTTCTTGATAAGAAGTGTTTTTTTAGAGTGATTTTTCGTTAATAAGTTAAACAAAAAATTAGTTTTGATGGTTTGAATGTTAAATTAAGTTTAATTTTTATTACATTTTGATACGGAACTTTATACTATATATTGAAAATATCATCCATATTATTATTTTTTTAAATATTATTTTCATACTGTCTAAATTCCATTACCCGAATCTGTTGCATGATGCTGTGAAACTTGTACCTAAAGCACGGTAATCCTGCTGAAAGATGGCAGATTGTTAGCATATTTGTTGAAACTCTTCAAAATAAAGGGCTTTTCATGTTATCCAGACTGATCATCATTGCATTGGTGTTGTGCGTACCGCTCGGTGTGGCTGTGGTTGCGCAGCACTTGACCCGAACCGTATCTGATCCGCCGTTGAAAGGCGACGTGTTACACGTGAAGTTGCTGAAATCCGGTAAGCGCAACGCCGAACCCGAGGTAGGGCGTGATGCTGAGGAAATTCCGCTTTCGTATAAAGCGCGTTCGATTAAAAACCTCGAGCCTGAAGATAATATCGTGGTTTACCCCGATGCTGCGGGTAATGCGGGCAAAACGTCTGAGCGCAAAGCCGGTATGCCGTCTGAAAAGGATAAGCAATGAAGAAAAACAAGTTATTGGGTGTTAAGGCAACTGCACGCTGGCGGATTGCCGGTTGGATTCTGCTCACTACGGTGGTCATGGTCTTGGTGCTGATTCTGACTGCCCGTTCGATTTTTATCCGTCAGGTACACGTCGATGCCAATGCGGCGATTATGCAGGAAGCGGAGGAATTTACCGCTTTTGCCTCCGAAGCTTTGGATCCGCGCACGCGCCAGCCCTTTGTATCCATTACCGATTTGATGGAAGTGTATCTCAAGCGTCAAACCCCCGATCGCGGCGAAGCATTTATTGCGGTGACGCTGACCGATGTGCTGGTGGTGGACAATGCGCCTCAAGATGCAGGTGAGCGGATGGCGGCCAACCGCGAGATGCTCAATAAATTGATTAATGATCCGAAGCCTTCCGGCATCATCGAGACTGCGGACGGGCCGATGCGCTGGGGCAAGAGTGTGGTGCAGGGTGACAGCGGGCGAAAAGGTGCGATGCTTTATACGCAGTTTTTACGTCACGACATCGAAGAAGTACAGCAGAACATGCGGATTCTGTTCGGGATGATGTTCGGCGCGTTGCTGTTGGTATTGCTGATTGCATGGGTAGCGGCAGGCCGCATTTTGGCGCCGATTCACCGCTTTGCAAGGCTTTCAGACGGCATCGATGCCTTTAACTTGGATACGCGGCTGCCGGAAGACCAAGACGATGAATTGTCGCGTTTGGCCCGCTCCATCAATAAAATGCTCGACCGGCTCAACAGCGCGCATTTGGAACAGAACCATGTTCTGTATGAAGTACAGGCGCAGGCGAAAGAGCAGGCTGCCAATTTGCAGCAAATCCGCAAGCATTTGCCCGAGGGCGAGGTGCAGACGCAGATGTTCGACGAAGTGGCCGGAAAAATGCACAGCCTGTCGCATAATTTGGATCTGCTGTTGGAGAGCGGTAAAAACGACTTCCTGCACGACCGTGAAACGCGGCTTGACAGTTTTGCCGTCAAGCTGGCCGAGCAGTTGAAGAAGCGTTATCCCGAGCACCAATGGGAAGTGGCCGAGCGCAGCGATGCGGCTGCCCATATGGATGCCAAACACGTATTCACCGCCATGATGCATTTGGCCGACAATGCCGCCAAACATACGCAGGCAGGCGAAGCCATCCGCATCGGCACATCGGTACGTCGTCCGCAGCACGGCGGCAGCATGGCCAGCTTTTGGATAGTCAATCCGGGCATGCCTTTGAGTAATGACGAAGCGCAAAATGTTTTCGAGCCGATGCGTCCTTACGAACGCAGGGGTGATTGGAACGGCCCGCAGATGGGCATCGGTTTGGCGGTGGTCAAAGCGGTGGCGCATGCCCACGGCGGCTATGCCTGGGTGGAGTCGGACATAGAAAACGGTACGGCATTCGGCATCGATATTCCCTTGGCGCATGCAGCCTCGGCGGCTGAAGAAAAAGAAGTGCGCGAAGCAGCGATAGCAGCCATGCAGCAAGAACAATAAGCCGGAGAATGCGCATGAACCCTGTTTTAAAAGACAAAGACGAACCGAATAAAATTTATTACCGCACCCGTTCGTCGCTGAATCTCAACAATCCGCGCTTTTCAGACGGCCTGATTGAAGCGGCCGGGGGAGAAGAGGGCAAACGCGGCTGGTTTGGCCGTATGTTTTCCGGCAAACACGCGGCCGCTTTTATCGCCGCCTTGCTGGTGGGCGCGCTGGTGGTATGGTGGACGGTTTTGTCGGCCGGTAATGCTTCCGGCGGTTTGGGAACGCAGGCGGCGGTGACGCTTTCGGTGTTTGCCGTGGCGGTCTGGTTTTGGATTTTCTCCGAAATCGACGACACTTATGTCGCGCTCGGGGCTGCCGTGCTGCTGGTCGTCATGGGCGTGCTGCCGGAAAAGATTCTGTTTGATTCTTTGGGCGACGATACGGTATGGCTGCTGTTGGGTTCGTTTGTGGTGGCGGCGGGCATTACCGCTTCGGGGCTGGCGACGCGGGCGGCGGCGTTTATCGTATCGGGTGCGAAGTCGCCGCGGCAGCTGATGCACTTGAGCGGTGCGGCCTTGGTGGCGACGGCGTTTGCCGTACCATCCACTTCGGGGCGTGCGGCCTTGGCCATGCCGGTGTTTTTGGCCTTGTCTTCCGTGTTGCGCGAGCGTCCGCGTCTGGTGCTGGCTTTGGCTTTGCTGTTCCCTTCGGTGATTCTGCTTTCTGCGGTCGGCTCTTATCTGGGTGCGGGTGCGCATCTGATTACCAGCCAGATTTTGGCTACCGGCGGCTATCCGGCGTTTTCGTTTACCGACTGGATGTTTTACGGTCTGCCTTTGGCCGTTGTGGCAAGCGTGATATGTGTGGAGCTGGTGCTGTATCTGTTTACCGACCGTGAGGAGCGCAGCCGCCCGTTGAGCATTGCCGTGAGCGATTTGCAAAACCATACCACGATTAAAATCCGCGGCCGTTTGACGCCCGATCAGATGAAAACCTGCTGGCTGGTGTCGGGTGTGATTGTCATGTGGTGTACCGAACCGATGCACGGTATCCATCCGGCGATTATTGCGCTGGCGGGCGGTCTCTTGATGAGCAGCACCGGTTTGGGTGTGGTGGACTTGGGCAAGGCGTTGAAATCGGTGCCGTGGTCGTTGCTGATTTTTATGGCGGCGACGCTGGCGATGGGTTCGGCTTTGGTCACCAGCGGTGCGGCGGCTTGGGCGGCCGACAGTATGCTCGGTTCGATTAAGCAGGGCGGTACGGGGGCGGGTATTTTATTCGTCACCATCATCGTGGTGATTTCGACTGCGGCGCACTTGGTGATTCAGTCGCGCTCGGCACGTTCGGCAGTGTTGATTCCGATTGTGGTGTCGCTTGCGCCGGAAGTGGGGGTGTCTGCCGTAGCCGCCGCGTTTGCTTCTACTGCCGCCGCCGGATTCTGCCACACCATGAGCAGTTCGGCCAAACCGATGGCACTCTATGCCAAGGTTGATGATGCGCCGACGTATTCCGGACGCGACTTATTGAAATTGAGTATGTGGCTGGCTCCCATCAGCGTGGCACTGGTGTTGCTGTTTGCGTTTTATGTGTGGCCGCTAATCGGTATGCCTTTGTTTGTGAAATAAGTTTCCAATTCATTTGACCCTTTGATTCGGAAAGGAATCGACATGACTGTAGCCATTCCCCAACATATTCTGGTCGCACCGGCCGGTTTTAAAGAATCACTCGATGCCGATATGGTGGCCAAAGCCATTTCCGCCGGCGTGCGCCGTGCCATTCCGGGCGCATTTATCAAAGCCATTCCTATGCCCGACGGCGGCGAAGGAACGGCGGAGATGTTGGCCAAATCCACCGGCGGACGCCTGGTGTATAAAACCGTAACCGGACCGGTCGGCGAGCCTGTGCATTCGCATTTCGCCCTGCTGGGCGGGCAGGCCGAAGGCGTGGCCGTGGTCGAAATGGCCGCCGCTGCCGGTTTGCGCTTGGTGCCGCGCGATATGCGTAACCCGACTCTGACCACCACTTACGGCGTGGGCGAACTGATTATGGCCGCGTTGGAACACGACATCCATACCATTTTAATCGGCTGCGGCGATTCGGGAACCAGCGACGGTGGTTTGGGCGCGTTGCAGGCTTTGGGTGCGAAAATTACCGATTCAGACGGCCTCGAAGTCGGTCAGGGCGGCCGCTTTCTGCAAAAAGTCGCGAAGATTGACATGGATAACATTCCTCCGGCCATCCGCGACGGCAAGATCAAAATGGTGATGGCTTTGAATGCCCATAATATTTTGACCGGCGAGCGCGGCGTGGCGCGCGTGTTCGGTCCGCAGAAAGGCGCAACCCCTGCCCAGGTGGAAGAATTGGAAAAAGGCTTTGAAAACTGGGCGGCCAAGCTGGAGGAATACTGCCTGCCGCAAGCCTCGCATGTCGATTTTGCCAAAGGTGCGGGTACGGGCGCGTCGGGCGGTTTGGGCGCAGGCTTGGCGGCGGTCGGTGCGCAACTGGTGTCGCGTTTCGAAGCGTTGCTGGATTCGGGTTTGGCCGGATTCGATTTGAACCAGCTCTTGAAAAAAGCCGATTTGGTGATTACCGCCGAAGGTGCGATCGATTTCCAAACACCGCGCGGCAAAGTGCCTGCCGAAATCGCTTGGCGCGCCGGTAACTTGGGTGTGCCGGTGGTGGCTTTGGCCGGTACGCTGGGCAAGGGGGCGCAGGATGTATACGACATCGGCATCGATGCCATCGCGTCGATTGTGCCGATTCCGATGAGTCTGGAGCAGGCGATTATCGACGGCGAGCGTTTGCTGATTGAAGCCACGGAAAGGCTGATGCGCACCCTGTTGCTGGGCGCATCGATTACCGCGCGCCGCATGGATAAGGAAAACTATGTCTGGTAAGCCGGATTGAATGGTCTTATGCAAAAGGCCGTCTGAAAATTTTCAGACGGCCTTTGGTGTAAAGAGGAGATGCACCAAGAAGAGATTACAGCCAAGCCTTCACCGCAGCCAAAATTACCGCATAACGCAGCAGTTTTCCCGTAATCAGCAGCAAACCCGATATCAGCCAAGGCCAGCGCAGCCAGCCAGCCGCAATCGGCAAGGCATCACCGATGACCGGCAGCCATGTCAGCAGCAGCGACCAAATGCCGTATTTTTCCAAATAACGCAGCGTTTTTTCAGACGGCCTTTTCTTATCGGGCAGCAAGCGTCCCATGCCGTATGAAACCATGCTGCCCAAGCCGTTGGCCAAGCCCGCGCAGAGCCAGCCGCCCCATGCGTGGTTTGGGAATTGGTGGGCAAATGCGGTAAATGCGGCTTCGGAAGTGCCGGGCAGAATAGTGGCGGAAGTGAAGGCTGAAAAAGCCAGTGCAATGTAGGCATAGAGTAAAGGCATGGTCATTGTTTTGTAAGAATATAACGTTGTGCTCGGGTTTATCTGCTTCTCACGGCAATGTGATTTGATTTACCGCAATTTTATGGGAAATCCGGTCGGAGAGTGGAAATAATGATTTGCAAAATAACAAAATATCAGTATGATTCCATCTGAACTTAACGTAAGTTAACTTTGCTTGTTTAATTTGACTACATAAGACGAAAGGCACCCAATGTCTGCGCAAACCCATAAAAGCAATACCCCGGCCTTGACGGTGCTGGGTTCCCTGTTCTTTATGCTGGGCTTCATCACCTGCATGAACGACATTCTCATTCCCCATCTGAAAGAAATCTTCAATCTGACTTATGTGCAGGCGATGCTGATTCAGTTCTGCTTCTTCAGCGCGTATGCGATTATGTCGATTCCGATGGGGCATTTCGTTGAAAAATTCGGCTACAAAACCGGCGTCATCGGTGGTTTCGTGATTGCGGCAATCGGCTGCCTGCTGTTTTATCCGGCCGCCGGCAGCCATTCTTACGCCGTATTCCTGGCTGCGCTGTTTATTTTGGCCAGCGGCATCGTATTGCTGCAGGTGGCGGGCAATCCGTATGTGACCCTGCTTGCGCCCAAAGGCAAAGAATCGACCACGCTGACCCTGATTCAGGCATTCAACTCGTTGGCGACCATGATTGCGCCGCCGTTGGGAGCGATGCTGATTTTTGTTGACGCGACGGCAACAGAGGCGGAACGCATTGCTTCCGTGCAAATCCCGTATTTGGGTTTGGCGGGCTTTATGTTGTTGCTGGCGGTAACCGTGGCAATGATTAAGCTGCCGGATGCGCGGCAAATCGCCCAAGAGGCAACCGAAGCCAATCACGACGGCAAAACCAGCGTGTGGCAATACCGCCATCTGGTTTTCGGTGCGGCAGGCATTTTCTGCTACGTCGGTGCGGAAGTGGCCATCGGCTCGATGATGATTAACGCGTTGGAAGCTTTGGCAGGCCTGAACCACACCACCGGCGCAAGGTATCTCTCGTTTTACTGGGGCGGTGCGATGGTCGGCCGTTTCGTCGGTTCGGCTCTGATGAACAAAATCGCGCCGAACAAATATCTGGCGTTTAACGCTACCGTTGCCATCGCGCTGATTATTATTGCGATTTTGGCAGGCGGCGGCACCGTGACCATGTGGTCGCTGCTCTTAATCGGTTTCTTCAATTCGATTATGTTCCCGACCATCTTCTCGCTGGCGACAAAAGGCTTGGGCAAATTCACCAGTACCGCTTCGGGCGTGATTTGTACCGCGATTGTGGGCGGTGCGATTGTACCCGTGGTACAAGGCTGGGCGGCCGACAACTACGGCCTGCTGCCTTCTTACATCGTATCGGCGATTTGTTATGTGTACATCGTGTTCTTTGCGGTAAAAGGCTACAAAGCCGACGAAGCATAAGGGTTGTCTCTTTCGTCAGGCCGTCTGAAAATTTTCAGACGGCCTTTTTGCATGAGTCGGGAACGGATGACATTTTGATGAAAATGTCCGGCCGATGTAAAAATCAGTTTGTAAAATGACGTAAACCCGATAAAATGCCTGTTGTCTTAAATACAGGAAACAGAACATGTTCAGCTTCAAATCACTGCTCGACATGCCGCGCTGGGAAGCGGTGGCGGTGGCGGTTTTACTGGTTGCCATGATGGGCTATTCGATTATTTCGCTCGGGTGGCTGCCGCACATGTCGATTATTGCCGCGATTGTCGCCTTGGTTTTGTACGGTTTGTGCCGCGGTTTGAAATACAACGACATGCAGGACGGCATGATTCGCGCCATCAGCCAGGGCATGGGGGCGGTGTATCTGTTTTTCTTTATCGGCCTGATGGTGAGCGCGCTGATGATGAGCGGTGCGATTCCGACGCTGATGTATTACGGTTTCGGCCTGATTTCGCCGACTTATTTTTACCTTTCTGCCTTTGCGCTGTGTTCGGTGGTCGGCGTGGCCATCGGCAGCAGCTTTACCACCTGCGCGACGGTCGGCGTGGCGTTTATGGGTATCGGAACGGCGTTTGGCGCGGATTTGGCGATGACGGCGGGAGCGGTTGTCTCCGGTGCGTTTTTCGGCGATAAAATGTCGCCCTTGTCGGATACCACCGGTATCGCCGCTTCGATTGTCGGTATCGATTTGTTCGAACACATCAAAAACATGATGTACACCACCGTTCCGGCCTGGCTTATCAGCGCGGCTTTGATGCTGTGGGTGCTGCCGACGGTGGCGGTCGGTGATTTGAACAACATCGAAAATTTCCGTAATGCTTTGGCATCCACCGGTTTGGTGCATTTGGATTCGCTGATACCGTTTGCCTTGCTGGCCGTGTTGGCGATGATGCGCGTGAACGCCGTGGTGTCGATGATTTTCTGTACCCTTGCCGCTTTGATGGTGACTTATTTCCACTGCAGCCCTGATTTGAAGCAGTTGGGTACGTGGTTTTTCAGCGGCTACAAGCTCGAAGGCGAACAGTTCAAAGACATTACCGGCCTGATTTCGCGCGGCGGCTTGGAAAGCATGTTTTTTACGCAGACCATCGTGATTTTGGGCATGAGCTTGGGCGGTCTGCTGTTCGCCTTAGGCGTGATTCCGACCCTGCTCGACATGATCCGCAGTTTCCTGACCAACATCAGCCGCGCCACCTTCAGCGTCGCCATGACTTCGCTGGGCGTGAATATCCTGATTGGCGAGCAGTATTTGAGCATTTTGCTGGCAGGCGAAACTTTCAAGCCGGTTTACGACAAGCTCGGCCTGCATCAGCGCAACCTCTCGCGCACGCTGGAGGATGCGGGTACGGTCATCAACCCGCTGGTGCCGTGGAGCGTATGCGGCGTGTTCATCAGCCAAACTTTGAATGTACCGGTGTGGGAATATCTGCCGTTCGCCTTCTTCTGCTATCTGAGTCTGGCGTTGACGCTGGTGTTCGGTTGGACGGGCTTGACCTTGAGTAAAAAATAACGGCGAAACAAAAGGCCGTCTGAAAAGTATCGTTGCTTTTCAGACGGCCTTTTTCATTCTCCGGTTTAAATCCAGCCTTGCAGGTTTTTTCTCGCCAAATCCGTCAAAGCAGAAATCCAAGCAGGACTATCGTTCAGGCACGGGATAAAGTGATACTGTTTGCCGCCGGCTTGATGGAACTGCTCGCGCCCCATCAGCGCGATTTCTTCCATGGTTTCCAAACAGTCGGCCAGAAAGCCCGGGCAGAATACGTCTAATTTGGTGATTCCCTGTTTGGGCAGTTCGTCAAACAGATCCTGCGTACTCGGTTTCACCCATTTCGCTTTGCCGAACTGGCTCTGGAACGACACGATGTAATCGTTTTCGCTCAAACCCAAAGCCGCGGCCAACAGCTTGGCCGTCTGAAAACATTCTTTCGGGTAAGGGTCGCCGTCGTCATGGTTTTTCTGAGGAATGCCGTGGAAGCTCAGCATCAGTTTCTCGCCGCGTCCGTGCTCCGCCCAATAAGCCTGAATGTGCTGTTTCATCGCCTCGATATAACCTGCATCGTCATAAAAACGCGATACCGTGCGCAAGCCCATTTGGTTGCGCTGCCGCTGCAATTCGGCGAACACCTTGTCCAAGGCTGCGCCGGTACTCGAAGCCGCATATTGCGGATACAGCGGAATCACCAGCACATTGCCCACGCCTTGGTTTTTCAAATCCTGCAACACTTCCGGCACGCCCGGATTGCCGTAGGTCATGGCATGGCGCACGATGACACCGGGCAGCGCGGCCGCCAACGCTTGCGCCTGACGTTCGGTATAAACCGCTAAAGGCGAACCTTCTTTGAACCAGATTTTTTCATAGCCGTGCGCACTTTTTTTCGGGCGCAGCGTCAGCACCAAACCGCGCAAGATCGGCTGCCAAATCCATTTGGGCAGTTCCACCACGCGCCGGTCGGACAAAAAGGCTTTCAGATACGGACGCACCGCCTGCGCGGTCGGCGCATCGGGCGTGCCCAAGTTCATCAGGATAACGGCGGTTTTGTTCGGCTGTCCGCCGGAAAGCACGGGTTCGGTACGGAAACGGGACATGATCTTCTCGCAATGGGTGTGAGTGCGGCTATTGTAACAAAAGGCCGTCTGAAAACGGCAAGATTCTTTCAATAAGCCTGATTTGCCTGAAAACATCGGCGCAATGCGGTATGTTGAAAACAAGGCCGTCTGAAAAAAACGGGCGGGGTTTCTTTTCAGACGGCCTTTCGGCATTTTCATCACCTTTTCAGTTGAAAAACGTTATAATTTCCCCATTCCGTCCGACCCGAAAAACATGTCCGAACACCGAATCAACCACGAACCCGTTTTCATGCTCGCCTCCGCGCCGTGGCGCGAAAGCAGCCTGTGGCTCGAAGTGTACAGCCGCAAATACGGCCGCGTGGCCTTGCTTGCCCGCAGCGCACGCAAACGCATGAGCGAATTGCGCGGCGTGTTGGTGCCCTTCGTGCCGATGAGCGCGTCGTGGTACGGCAGCCAGGAATTGAAAACGCTGCACCGCGCCGAATGGTTGGGCGGTTGGCCGCTGCCGCAAGGCCGGGCTTTGTTCAGCGGCCTGTATGTCAACGAGCTGATGCTGAAACTCACCGCACGCGAAGACCCGATGCCCGGGCTGTATGACACCTTGGCCGAAACCATGCAGACTTTGTGCCGCGAACCGAACCATATCGCCGCGTTGCGCCGCTTCGAGTGGCAGCTTTTGCACCATTCGGGCTACGCGCCTGATTTGACGCGCGACCATAACGGCGACGAAATCGCCGCCGAACGGCAATACCGGCTGCGCCCCGAAGACGCGCTTGTGCCGCTGGCGCAGGCGGACGGCTTGCAGGCGGGAGGCATTGCGGTCAACGGAAACACCTTAGTCCAATTGCGCGAGGGTACTTTTTCAGACGGCCAAAGTTTGCAGGAAGCCTTGAAAATCAACCGCCTGCTGCTCGATTTCCGTATTCCCGAAGGGATAAAGTCGCGGCAGGTGTTGCAGCAGTTGCAGCAGTTTGATTTGAACCCGATGTCGTTCGGACGGCATGAAGCAAATCCGCAGGCTGTCTGAAGAGCGTCATGCGGGTCGGAGCAACAACGCCATATGCTTGATGGCTTAAGGCCGTCTGAAACCGAATCAGTGCAAACCCAACAGATTTCTGCAGCCCAAGGCAATGCCGGTTTACGGCGCGGCTTCTTGTCAATGCCGTCTGAAATCTTGAAACATCAAAAACACCGAAAGGAAACACCATGCTCTTAGGCGTCAACATCGACCACGTCGCCACCGTCCGCAACGCGCGCGGTACGGTTTATCCCAGCCCCGTCGAAGCCGCGCTGATTGCCGAGACCCACGGTGCCGACCTCATCACGCTGCATTTGCGCGAAGACCGCCGCCATATTAAAGATGCCGACGTGTTCGCCGTAAAAAACGCCATCCGCACGCGCCTGAATCTGGAAATGGCCCTGACCGAAGAAATGCTGGAAAATGCGCTCAAAGTGATGCCGGAAGACGTGTGCATCGTGCCGGAAAAGCGTCAGGAAATCACCACCGAGGGCGGTTTGGACGTATTGGCGCAGCAGGAGAAAATCGCTGAATTCACGCGCACGCTCACCGACGCCGGTATCCGCGTGTCGCTGTTTATCGACGCGGACGAGGCGCAGATTCAGGCGGCCAAAGATGTCGGTGCGCCCGTCATCGAGCTGCACACCGGTGCCTATGCCGACGCGCACACGCCGTCCGAACAGGCGCGGCAGCTGGCGCGGATTCAGAACGGTGCGCGTTTCGGCGACGAATCGGGTTTGGTGGTCAACGCCGGACATGGTTTGACCATTCACAACGTTACCCCCATCGTCCGAATCGCTGCGATTAAGGAACTGAACATCGGCCACGCGCTCATCGCCCAAGCCGTGTTTTTGGGCTTGCCCGAAGCCATCCGCCAGATGAAAGACGTGATGTTCAAAGCGCGGCTGACGGCGAAATAGTTTTCAGACGGCCTGCCGTCCAACCTGCAGCAAAGGAAAAAGGAGAACCCCATGATTTACGGAATCGGCACCGACATCGTTTCGCTGAAACGCATTGTCCGCCTCAATAAAAAATTCGGCCAGGCCTTTGCCGAACGCATTCTCAGCCCCGAGGAACTGATGGAGTTTCCCCAAGCCGGGAAGCCCGTGAATTATCTGGCCAAACGCTTCGCCGCCAAAGAAGCCTTTGCCAAAGCCGTCGGCACGGGCATCCGCGGCGCGGTGTCGTTCCACAATATCGGCGTCGGCCATGACGAGATGGGCAAACCTGAATTTTTCTACGCGCCGGTGTTGCAAGAGTGGTTGGACGAACAGGGCATCCGCCACGTCAGCCTGAGCATGGCGGATGAAGAGGATACCGTCTTGGCTTTTGCGGTTGCCGAAAAATAAATGTCTCCGATGCGCGGACAAACATGGTTTTGTCGGCGCGTTAAAATATTATGTTCAGACGGCCTTTGTGTTTCAGGAGAAAAAGGCCGTCTGAAAACTTATGCAGATTATCCGAATGAAAAACATCATGGCTCAAGACCCGCGCCCGTTAATCCGCGTGGTCGCCGGCATCGTGTTGAACCGCGACGGCGACTATCTTTTAAGCTCGCGTCCCGAAGGCAAGCCGTATGCCGGATATTGGGAATTTGCCGGCGGCAAAGTCGAAGCGGGCGAAACCGAATTCCAAGCCCTGCAACGCGAGTTTGAAGAAGAACTCGGCATTCATATCCGCCGCGCGACGCCGTGGCTGACCAAAATCCATGCCTACGAACACGCGCATGTGTATTTGCGTTTTCTGCGCGTGGAGGCCGACGAATGGTCGGGCGAATTGCAGGCCAGAGAAGGGCAGAAATGGTCGTGGCAGAAAGCGGGGGATTTTACCGTGTCGCCGATGCTGCCCGCCAACGGCGCGCTCTTGAAGGCCCTGTCCGTGCCGCGCCGTTTGACAGGCCGTCTGAAAAGCGGTTTGCGGGGGTTCAACCGCATGGGCGAATACCGCGTCGTGCCGTATGATTCGGCCGAACCGCAACACGAAAACATATTAATCGGCGAACCTGAATTGCGCGCGACCGGCAGAATGCCTGCGGCGCAAAGCGTGTGGGTTGTGATTCAGACGGCCTCGCAATGGGAAAAAGCGCAGGACGCGGATGTGGTGGTGTGGCAGGTGCAGAACCAAACCGCCGCCGAAGCCGCGTTGGAGATACTCAAACAGGGCGTTTCCGTACCGCTCGTGATTGCGGCTTTGCCCGATTGGGCGGCGCAATATCAGGTGCAATGGCTGGAGCAGGGGGCGCATTGCGTGCTGGTCGAAGACGAAATCGAGGCCGTCTGAAAATGAGTCAAAACAAAAAGTTAATCATTGCAGGCGCGTTGCTGATGGTGTTTGCCGCAGTCAAACTCATCGCCTTGGGTTGGTGGCAGCGGCAACAGCCGCAAGCCAGGCAGGCGGAATGCCGGGTAACGCAGGGCTGCACGTTGCCCAACGGTGTGTATGTCAAATTCAGCGATAAGGTTTATGCCAAGCAGCCTTTTGATATTACGTTGAAAAATGTTCCTGAAGACACCGAAAACATTACCGTGAGCTTCACCATGAAAGACATGGACATGGGTTTCAACCGCTTCAATATCCGACGTGAACCCGACGGCACATGGGCGGCCAAGCAAATCCGTCTGCCGGTGTGCGTGGAAAACCGTCATGATTATCTGGCCGACATCAACATCGGCGGACAGGTTTTTCAGACGGCCTTTACCGCAGAATAGGCCGTCTGAAAATGGTATGGGGCGGTTTCACAATTGTGAAACCGCCCCATCGTCATGACCTGCTATGCAGGAATTAATGATAGAATTGTAAACCAAAATTTTCTCAATTACAAATTAATTTATGAAAAGTAGTGTCTTTGAACAACTGATTTCCAGTGAACGATTTTTACGTTATCAAGCGGCAACAGCGAATAATAACCGTAAAGCAATAATACTGTACCGTTATAATTTACAGCTTTCGCAAGAATTGTTCAGTATGATTTCTATGTTTGAAATTATTTTGCGCAATAAAATAGATCAAGAGGTTGCTCAAAATGATTGGTTAAGAGACGCTATACAACCCGGTGGTATTTTTAATACGCCATTGTGTGTCAAAACAAGAAATATAATTGATGAAAAATATAGCAAGATTCATAGGAATAGATCATATTCGCATGGCAAATTAATTGCAGAGCTGAATTTCGGTTTATGGACCAATCTTTTTCAGCCAAATCAATACCAAGCTATTTTGAATATGGGTAAGGACATCAATGAGATTGCAGTATTATCATCAGTTTCGCCTTTGATGCGCTTTTCAGGCAGAGAAAGCAAACGTGAGCGAATTCATAGAGTATTGGGTGAGATTAATCAGATACGGAATCGGATTGCGCATCATGAACCTGTTTGTTTTAATCGCAGAGTCGGTAGGCATACGCGCAAAGATACTTATTATATCCGTCGGAAATATCAGTTGATTCTTAATATGCTAAAAGATATGAATGTTGATACCGATAGTTTGTTTTACGGTTTGGATCATGTACTGAAAATTTGTAATAAGGTTGATGCGCTTTAAAAATTATGGAAACATGAAAAGATTAAATCGTTGATAAGTTAAACAGCAGGCCGTCTGAACATTTTCAGACGGCCTGTTTGTCTGAAAAAATCCTGAAAAATAAAAATCTTACCTATTGCAATCTGCGCTATAATCCCTTGCTTCAAATTCTCATCCAAACGTAGAAAGCCTGCGTTCCGCTACCCAGAAAGGAATCCGAAATGACCCAATACGCTTTATTCATCACCTGTCCGCGCGGCTTGGAAATGCCGTTGGCCGACGAACTCAAATCCCTGAATATCCAAGACATTCAAACTACCGACGGCGGCGTGGCCTGCAAAGCGGAGATGGAACAGGTTTACCGCATCAACCTGCACTCGCGCACCGCCAGCCGCGTGCTGCTGAGCCTGACCAAAGGCAGCTACCGCAACGAAGCCGATATTTATAAATTGGCCAAAAACATCAATTGGTTCAACTGGTTTACACTGGAGCAGACCTTCAAAGTCAAGGTCGAGGGCAAGCGCGCCAATGTCAAAAGTCTGGATTTTGTCGGCCTGAAAATCAAAGATGCGCTGTGCGATTCGTTCCGCGATATTTACGACGCGCGCCCGAGCGTGGGCAAAATCAATCCCGACGTGCGCGTGCATGCCTTTATGGACGAGCGCAATATCGAGATTTTTATCGATACTTCCGGTGAAGCCCTGTTCAAACGCGGCTACCGCCAAGACACAGGCGAAGCCCCGTTGCGCGAGAACCTGGCCGCCGGATTACTGCTTTTGGCCGGATACGACGGTACGCAGCCGTTTCAAGATCCGTTTTGCGGCAGCGGCACGCTGGCTATTGAGGCGGCATGGATTGCTACGCGCCGCGCACCGGGTTTGATGCGCCGCTTCGGTTTTGAAAAGCTGCAAAATTTCGACAAAGCGGCTTGGGTCAAAATCCGCCAACAGGCGCGCGGGCAAATCGTTCCGGCTGCTGCACCGATTGCGGGCAGTGACAATGACCGCCATATGATTCGTGCGGCGGTTCAAAATGCGGAAGCGGCGGAAGTGGACGGGTTTATCCGTTTCGAGGTAAAAAACGCGCAAGATGCCCGCCCTAACGGCGACAACGGCATCATGATTTCCAACCCGCCTTACGGCGTGCGCCTGGCCGAAATCCAAGCATTGCAGGCTCTGTATCCGCAGCTCGGCTCGTGGTTGAAGCAGCATTATGCGGGCTGGCTCATCGGTATGTTTACCGGTGACCGCGACATGCCGAAATTCATGCGCCTGTCGCCCAAGCGCAAAATCCCTTTGTATAACGGTAACTTGGATTGCCGCCTGTTTTTGATGGATATGGTGAAAGGTTCCAACCGGTAAGATCGGGCCGTCTGAAAACAAGACTGATGAGTCAACGAAAATGCAGCCGTTGGAGGCTGTATTTTTATGAAAAAAAGAAACGTGTTGCTTTTGGTCAAACGACCGTCAGAATTTTCAATCTTTGCCGGTTAACGGGTTTATACTGATTTCAATAAAATATTCATTATTTGGACGAGGAGTATGCCATGAAAGCAGTTGTTTATTCGCTTGCCGCGGTGTTGCTGTTGGGCGCATGCGGCCACCATCAGGAGCTGGACAAACTGAAAAACGAATTATCCGAGGCACAGACGGCGGTAAAGCTTTCCGCGGCCAATACCAAGCGTTTGGAAGACACTTATTCCGATATGTATTTTGAGCTTGACAGCCTGACCGTGGAAAATTTCAAAGCCAAAGTGGCGAAAGGCGATAAATTTTATGCCTATATCGGTCGGCCGAGCTGCAGCGATTGCAACGCGTTCGAGCCGATGTTCAAACGCTATATTGCCCGATACCGCCTGTACGACAAAATTTATTTTGTGAACGTACACCGCCTTCATCAGGACAAAGTCGCTTGGAGTGCGTTCAAGCAGCAATACGGTTTGAGCGGTACGCCTGTATTGGCGGCTTACGGTGCAGGCCGCCAGCTGAATAAATTGGATTTGGAAGACAACGGCGGCAAATTGAGTGCCGAAGATTTGGAAAAATGGCTGGATGCAAACCGCTTACGGCGTTGAATGAAGCGGTATTGTGTTTGGGAAATACGGTTAAGGCCGTCTGAAAAACCGTTTTCAGACGGCCTTAGTCATGACCAAGGAATTAATTCCGACAAATTCACTCTGAAATTAATAATAAAAATCAATTAAAATGAATTTAAAATAAAGTTAGACTATCAATGCCGAATGACTTACAATTCATTACAGTTATTTAATTTTGTAGAAATATAATACTAAAGCATTAGTTTGAAAGTATTATAACAAAAACAAAAATATTGAGAGGCCGTCTGAAAGCGGCCTCCTAGTCAAGCAGGAACACAACCATGAATGTATCAAGACGGCAGTTTTTTAAAGTCACCGCCGCGGGTGCCGGTGCATCGGGTTTGGCGGTTATGGGCATCATGCCGACCAACGCATGGGCAGAAGTGCGCCAGTACAAACTTTCGCGCGCTACTGAAACACGCAATAACTGCACTTATTGCTCGGTCGGCTGCGGCACGATTCTCTACAGCATGGGCGACGGTGCGAAAAATGCCAAAAAGGTGATTTTTCACATCGAAGGCGATCCAGATCATCCTGTGAGCCGCGGTTCGCTGTGTCCGAAGGGGGCGAGTCTGCTGGATTTCGTCCACAGTCCCAACCGTGTGCTGTTTCCGGAAGTGCGCGAACCGTTTACCAACGAATGGAAACGCATCTCTTGGCATGATGCGTTGACACGCATTGCACGCCATCTGAAAAAAGAACGTGATGAAAACTTAATCGTTACCAATGAAAACGGCGTGCCGGTTCACCGTCTGCCGACTTTGGGTATGCTCACCGCTTCGGCCTCCTCCAATGAAACCGGCATCCTGACGCAAAAATGGATGCGTTCTTTGGGCATTGTCGCAACCGATGCACAGGCGCGCGTATGCCACGGTCCGACCGTATCTGCCTTGGCTTCGACCTTCGGCCGCGGTGCGATGACCAATACGTTTATGGACATCCAACATGCCGATTTCATTATGGTGATGGGCGGAAATGCGGCCGAGGCGCATCCTGTCGGTTTCAAATGGGTTATTGAAGCGAAAAAGAAAAAAGGAACCAAATTATTTGTCGTTGACCCGCGCTTCAACCGCACTGCAGCTGTTGCGGATTTTTACGCGCCGATACGCTCGGGTTCGGACATTGCGTTTTTGGGCGCATTAATCAACTGGCTGATTGAAAACGATAAAATCCAATGGGAGTATGTTAAAGCCTATACCAACGCCAGCTTTATCGTTGCCGAAGGCTTTGATTTCAATGAGGGTTTGTTCTCGGGAGCGGCTGAGTTCCAAGCGCCCGAAGCCAAGCAGGGAGAGCAGCAGCCTGAAGTGGCCAGCCGTACCGGCAATCGTAAAAATTACTACGACAATGAGTCATGGTTTTATGAACTGGATGCCAATGGTCACGCCAAAACGGATCCGACCTTGCAGGATCCGCGTTGCGTTTTCCAAATGCTGAAAAAACACTACTCTCGTTATACGTTGGAGATGATGGAGACCACTTGCGGTACCAGTAAAGAAGATTTCTTGAAAGTTGCCGAAGCATGGGGTGAGACGTCTGCGCCGAATAAGGCGGGTACGATTCTTTATGCTTTGGGTTGGACGCAACATACTTACGGTTCGCAAATTATCCGCACCATGGCGATGGTTCAACTGCTGTTGGGCAATATCGGTATGTCCGGCGGCGGTGTAAACGCATTGCGCGGCCACTCGAATATTCAGGGCTTGTCGGATTTGGGTTTGCTGTCGACTTCGTTGCCAGGTTACCTGGCTTTGCCGAACGAAGACAACCATCCGACCTTCCAAGACTATATCGCCAAGCAAACCCCTAAGGCACTCCAAGCCAATCAATTGAATTATTGGAGTAATACGCCTGCATTCTTTGTCAGCTTCCTGAAATGGATGTACGGTGAAAACGCCACCAAAGAAAATAACTGGGGCTACGACTGGTTGCCGAAGTGGGACAAAATGTACGACATTTTGCAGCTCACTGAGTTGATGTACCAAGGCCAAGTGAACGGCTTGTTGGTGCAGGGCTTTAATGCACAAGGTTCGTTCCCTGATGCCAGCCGCGTGACTGAGGCATTTTCCAAGTTGAAATATATGGTGGTAATGGATCCGTTGAAAACGGAAACCGCTTCTTTCTGGGAAAACCACGGCGAAGCGCATGATGTTGATCCGTCTAAAATCCAGACCGAAGTCTTCCGTTTGCCTACCCCTTGCTTCGCTGAAGAAGCCGGCTCGATTGTGAATTCTTCACGCTGGCTGCAATGGCACCACCCGGGTCAAAACCCACCGGGCGAAGCTTTACCTGATTTGGATATTTTGGGTGAGCTGCATGTTTTGCTGAAAGAAATGTACGAAAAAGAGGGGGGGACTGCCCCTGAGCCGGTTACCAAACTGGCATGGCACTACAAAAATCCGTTGGCACCGACGCCGGAGGAAATGGCCAAAGAATCAAACGGCTACGCTTTGGCGGACATTAAAGATAAAGACGGCAACATTATCCGCCGGAAAGGCGAATTGCTTGATGGTTTCTCGCAATTGCGTGATGACGGTACTACCGAATGCGCGACTTGGATTTTCTCAGGTTCGTGGACGCAGGCCGGCAATCAGATGGATCGCCGCGACAATACCGACACCGGTTTAGGCAATACGCCGCGCTGGGCATGGGCATGGCCGGCCAACCGCCGCATTCTGTATAACCGCGCATCCTTAGATCCGAGCGGCAAACCTTGGGATCCGAACCGCGTTTTGATTGAATGGGACGGTAAAAAATGGACAGGTGCCGATGTGGCTGACTTTAAGGCCGACGAAGCACCGGGCAGCGGTATGAATCCGTTTATCATGAATGAAGAAGGTGTCGGCCGCTTGTTCTGCCAGCGCAAGTTGGTCGATGGGCCGTTCCCCGAGCATTATGAACCTTTGGAGTCACCAATCGGTACCAATCCGCTGCATCCGAAAGTGGTTCAATCACCTGCCATGCGTTTGTTTGACAGCGTAAAAGACCGTATCGGCACAGCAGAAGAGTTCCCTTATGTCGGCACTACCTACCGCCTGACCGAACACTTCCAATTCTGGACTAAATCGGTGAAATTACTGATGATTGCCCAGCCGGAACAATTCATTGAAATCAGTGAAGAGTTAGCGGCAGAAAAAGGCATTCAAAAAGGCGATTGGGTTAAAGTCAGCTCCAAGCGTGCCTATATCAAGGCCAAAGCCGTCGTTACAAAACGTGTGAAACCATTAACCATCAACGGTAAAACGGTTCATCAAATCGGCATCCCATTGCACGGCGGTTGGGAAAATGTATCAGGACAAAAACAGTATATTGTGAATACGCTGACGCCTTTTGTGGGCGACTGCAACACACAAACTCCTGAATACAAAACCTTCTTGGTCAATATTGAGAAAGCGTAAGGAGCGGAACAATGGCATTACAATCATTAGACATCAAACGCCGCTCTGCAACATCGGGTGTGACACCGCCACCACAGGTACGCAAGCCGATTGAAGTGGCAAAATTAATCGACGTGAGCACCTGTATCGGCTGTAAAGCCTGTCAGGTGGCCTGTTCGGAATGGAACGACATCCGTGACGACATCGGTGAAAACGTCGGTGTGTACGACAATCCGGTCGATTTGACAGCAAAAAGCTGGACGGTTATGCGTTTCAGCGAAACCGAAGAAAACGGGAAATTGGAATGGCTGATTCGTAAAGACGGCTGTATGCACTGTGCCGATCCGGGCTGTCTGAAAGCTTGTCCGTCGCCTGGTGCGATTATCCAATATGAAAACGGTATCGTCGATTTCCATCAGGAAAACTGTATCGGTTGCGGTTACTGTATTGCAGGTTGTCCGTTCAATATTCCGCGCATCAATAAAGAAGACAACCGTGCGTATAAATGCACCTTGTGTTCCGACCGCGTGGCAGTCGGTCAAGAACCGGCCTGCGTGAAAACCTGCCCGACCGGAGCAATCCAGTTCGGCAGCAAGGAAGACATGAAGGCAGTGGCACAAGAACGTATTAAGGACTTGAACAACCGCGGTTACCAAAATGCCGGTCTGTATGACCCTGAAGCCGTGGGCGGTACGCATGTGATGTATGTTTTGCATCATGCCGACAAACCGTCGCTTTATAGCGGACTGCCCGACAAGCCTGCTATCAGTCCGACTGTGAAGTTGTGGAAGGGACTGCTCAAGCCTTTGGCTACTTTCGGTATTGCCGCAGCAGCTGTTACCGGTTGGATGCACTACATTACAGTAGGACCGAACCGTGAGGAGGAACATAAACCCGAAGTCATCGGTAAAGACGGTAAAATCTTAAACGGTGAGGAGGAAGCATAATGAAACCAAAGTTAATTCAGCGTTATAAACGCAGCGAGCGCATCAACCATTGGATTGTTGCCCTATGTTTTGTTTTGCTGGCCGTTTCTGGCTTGGCCTTCTTCTATCCGGCCTTTTTTTGGCTGACAGGTATTTTCGGTACACCGCAATTGGCTCGAATTTTGCACCCCTTTATCGGTGTCGTGATGTTTGTCGGTTTTTTTATCCAGTTTTTCCGTTATTGGAAATTTAATTTCTTCGATAAAGAAGATGTAAAATGGATGAAATCAGTTAAGACTATTTTGAAAGGTCATGAAGTTGGTGATGTCGGCAAATATAATGGCGGCCAAAAAGGTATGTTTTGGCTGATGACCGCCTGTATGGTCGTGTTGGTGGTTACCGGTGTTATTGCCTGGCGTCCTTATTTTGCCGAAATGTTTCCGATTCCGGTAATCCGTTTGGCTTTACTGTTTCATGCCGGTGCCGCATTGGTGCTGATTGCAGGCATTATTGTTCACGTTTATGCTGCGATTTGGGTTAAAGGTACTGTTCGTGCGATGGTAGAAGGCGTGGTTACCCAGCAATGGGCAAAGAAGCATCATCCCCGTTGGTATCGTGAAGTGATGGAGAAAGCGGGCAAAGAAGTGGCTGAAGATAATGCTGAAGTGAAACCGCATATTACGTCGAAAAATCATTAATGCACTATTAGGTGTATTGAAAGCAAAAGCAGCTTGTTCTTGAGCTGCTTTTGTTTTATTTTCAGACGGCCTGAAAATTCAGGTGAAATTTTAGATTCAATACAGTTCGAAAGTGGGTAAAACTTAGAATGTCCAGAAGACCATCAGGTTTCGAGGTAACTTTTTATTTTAATTAGTGACATATCTGTGGAATATAAATAGCAATGCTTTACGTACACTAACGGCAAGCATAACGGAAAAAAGATATACTTTTTAAAATAAACAATTGATTTATATGTGAAGGAAAAGATTATGAAAACCATCATTTCAGCCGGGTTAGTCGTGGCAGGACTGAGCGCATGCAGTGTCGGTACACCGGGAATGTCGGTAGGATTAGGCCTTGGAACCACATTGGGTCGCCATGTCGGATTAGGTACTTCAGTGAATATTCCTGTCCGCTTGGATAGAAGGCAAACTTCTCCGGATTCTAGCCAAGCTCATCGCGGTGGTGTCAATATTGTTGACGAACAAATCGTAACTTACTTTGATGCAGACGGTAATCCTTCGAATAATATGGTCAAGGGTGGCTTCTATCGTCAATTACTCAGTAAGCGTAACAATGAATATGTAGTTCAGGATTTTTACAGTGATAACAGCATTAAGCGTACTGATCCTTATACCATAAACCGTAGCCAGCTGATGCAATTTCGGGCAACTCCTGCCAATGGTTCTTTAACTGTTTATGCTTACAATGGCAATATTATGCAACAACAAATATTTCAAAACGGTAAACTGGTACAGGCAAGATACTGAGAAGGTTGCATGGATTTGTTTTTCATAAACTCTTCTTAAGTTTCAGACGGCCTGGCTGTTATTTCTTACTGAAAGTAAATTTTCTTAGCTTTCAATTGTTTGAAACACTGCTAAGAATTTATTGTTTGGTATGGGTTGACACATTTTTTGCAGACGTTATAATGCACTCCATTCCCCGATAGCTCAGTCGGTAGAGCGACGGACTGTTAATCCGCAGGTCCCTGGTTCGAGCCCAGGTCGGGGAGCCAAATTCAAAAAAACCTGAACAAATGTTCAGGTTTTTTGTTTTTGGACGCCGCCTTATATGGCTGATTGAATTATATGCGGGCATATTATATTGATTCAGATTTTTTGTTTAGCGTTCACAAGACAGTAAAATCAGGCTGCTAAATTTTCAGACGGCCTTTTCTGTTATAATTTTTCTTTAACCAATCTTTATGGTCAAATCTTTATGTTTACTCAAGCAGCCAAAGAACTCTCTACTATCCGTGATATTTTGCGCTTCGCAGTCAGCCGCTTTAACGATGCTGAACTTTTTTTCGGTCACGGCTCAGACAATGCTTATGATGAGGCTGCTTATCTGATTCTGCATACGCTTAATTTGCCGTTGGATATGCTTGATCCTTATCTGGATGCTAAGCTTTTACAAACCGAAAAAGAAGAAGTATTGGCCTTAGTCGAACGCCGTGTCACCGAACGTCTTCCCGTGGCATACCTTACTAATCAGGCTTGGCAGGGGGACTTTGATTTTTATGTTGACGAACGTGTCATCGTACCCCGTTCCTTTATTTACGAATTATTGGGAGAACCGCTCACTCCCTGGATTGAATATCCTGAATTGGTCAACCGTGCACTCGACCTTTGCACAGGCAGCGGCTGCCTTGCGATTCAAATGGCACATCATTATCCTGCCGCAGAAATCGATGCCGTTGATTTAAGTTTGGATGCCCTGGAAGTGGCTGCTATTAACGTTGAAGAATATGGTTTGGAAGACAGAATCAGCTTGATTCATACCGATTTGTTTGAAGGTTTGGATGGTACGTATGACTTAATTGTTTCCAATCCGCCATACGTTGATGCCGAATCGGTGGATACATTGCCTGACGAATATTTGCATGAGCCTGAATTGGCGCTAGGCAGCGGGGAGGATGGTTTGGATGCGACCTGTCAAATCATTCTGCATGCGGCTAAATTCTTAAATCCAAGAGGCGTATTGCTGGTTGAAATTGGCCATAACCGCGAGGTGCTTGAGGCAGCATACCCTGAGTTACCATTTACATGGCTTGAAACGAGTGGGGGTAACGGTTTCGTTTTCTTATTGACACGTGAACAATTACTTGGGCAAGGATAGGGAATTACCATCAAACAAGGCTGTTTGAAAAAAATGAACTGTATCCCCAAAAGTTGGACACTCCTCCAACTGAGAAAGGTGCAGTTTTCTTATGTCCAAATATACACCAGACTTCAAATACCAAGCCGTACTCACCAAGTGCACAGCCAACTGCGTGCTGTAGAAAATAAGCGTATTTCTTACAGAACCCAGTTTGAACAGTTTTTTGATAAAGATTATCAACTTGCTCAAAGATTGGGGGAAGTTCATTTTTTGCAGCCAACAAAAAAGCCGTCTGAAAATTCAGACGGCTTTTTTGTCAATCAGAATTATTGTAACGGAGCCATGTTCATTACTTCCATCAGGAAGTTGGTAAATGCAGGATTTGTCGGTTTGCTGTTCATACTCTTCCAGCGTTGCTGCCAGCCACGTAGGGCATTTTGGATATACAGCTTGGATTGTTGGGTAGTAATTTCCCCCCGTTGACTGTCAACTGCCGAACGTAAATAGACCTCGTACATGCTGTCATCAACGGAATTGCGACCAACCAATTGGATCCGATAACGGTTTAAGTATTGTGCGGCTTGAACTTTGGTCATTTTACCCTGACTGACCTGATAGCTTAAACGTGTAGCTTCGTCCCGAATTTTGGAAACATCCGACCAATGGCCGGATGCCAAACGGAAGCCTGCTGACGGTTTTTCCTGAACTTTGGTATTAGTCGGGCGGACAGGCACTTCTTTTAAAGTTGGTAAATAGATAGATTGACAACCGGTAAGTGCCGCCGCTACAAATAAAAGAGGAATATGTTTTTTCATGGCAATCATTATAATCAGCTTCGTCGAATAGTCAAAATGATGCTAGTACTGATGGCTTATTTGGTTTGCTCAATTACAACATATTTCGGTTAAGCCGTCCAATTGAAAAACTAAAAAGACAACAAAGGCCGTCTGAAACAGCCTTTGTTGAAATACAGAATATTATGCCAAGTCAGCAAACAACGGCGTAGAAAGATAGCGTTCGCCATAAGAAGGAATCAGTACGACAATTAATTTTCCTTCATTTTCTGTTTTTTTGGCTAATTGCAAAGCACTCCAAACAGCAGCCCCGGAAGAAATACCAACCAAAATACCTTCTTTTTCGGCCATGGCGCGTGCAGTTTCAAATGCTGCATCATTTGGTACTTTGATGATTTCATCGTAAATCGTCGTATTTAGGACGCTTGGCACAAAGCCGGCACCAATACCTTGAATCGGATGCGGTCCTTTCTCTCCGCCACTCAAGACCGGAGATGCTTCAGGCTCGACAGCCACGATTTTCACATTGGAATTACGCTCTTTCAACACTTCGCCCACTCCGGTAACCGTTCCTCCCGTACCGACACCGGCCACGAAAATATCGACTTTACCATCAGTATCGCGCCAAATTTCTTCGGCAGTGGTTTCTCGATGGATTTTAGGATTCGCTTCATTATCAAACTGACGCGGCATGAAATAAGTGCCCGGATGTTCATCAACCAAAGACTGAGCTTTGGCAATGGCGCCGCCCATACCTTCTGCCGCGGGAGTTAAAATTAACTCGGCACCAAAAGCACGCAGCAGCATTCTGCGTTCTTTACTCATACTTTCCGGCATGGTAATGGCCAATTTATAACCGCGAGCAGCACATACCATCGCCAAACCGATACCGGTATTTCCGCTGGTTGCCTCGACAATTACAGTATCCTTATTGATTTTACCGCTTTTCTCGGCATCTTCAATCATCGCTTCTGCTATACGGTCTTTCACGCTACTGCCTGGATTGAAGAACTCCAACTTCACCGCAACTTCAGCTTTCAGACCCTCGGTCAGCCGGTTTAACTTTACCAGGGGGGTGTTGCCGATTAATTCGGTAATACTGTTTGCAATTTTCATATTTTACTCCTGAATTAAAGCTGATATGGTTTCTATATTAAGCCTAGGCCGTCTGAAAAACCAATATCAAATGTTTCTTACTTTATAACTTTTCGTTTAAAAACGACCTTCTAAGATGATTGCGAGAATCACCGTTACCTGAACAATCAACATCATAAAATACGCCCCCTGCAACTGTCGACTGCTAAACAAGTCGGCAGGTTGTTTCATAATTTTGACACGGTGCAAATAAAATACTGCCATCAAAACAAGTTGCAGCATAAACCAATAACCGGGTTTTAGCGCATAAAAAGTTAACAGCGCAGGAGCAGCAAAAACCGATGCGCCATTTGGATAATGATACCAAACCATCCCTGTCAGCAAAACAAATACTGACGTCATCACTACATTGCTGACCGCAAACAAACCCAATATTGGGTATGCTTCATCCGTCTGCCAAAACCGGCCATCTGATGTTTTTTTCCAGTGATCAAGAAAGAAAAATATGCTGCCCAAAGTCAAATAAAAATGAGGGATAAACAGGGAGCCCATATGAGTAATCCCCCACATTCCGGGCGTAATCTGCGCACCTAGGAATCCAGTGGCAAGCCACAAAATAACCGTGGCCCAAAACCATTGAAACTTCTCTGCTTTGAATATCAGCCATAAGAACACTACGGCATAAATCACGGCAGCCCATAAATCAAAATGAAATATCATCTTAATACTGCAACTCACCTTCAAAGACCGTTTCGGCAGGGCCGGTCATTAGAACGTCATCCTCTGCCTGCCAACTGATAAATAAATCGCCGCCCGGCAAGCTCACTTTTACCGGAATACCGCTGTCGAGCAAACCTAAGCGGACACCGGCTACAACTGCCGCACAGGCACCCGTACCGCAAGCCTGAGTTTCCCCTGCGCCACGTTCATATACGCGCAACCGGATAGACTGCCGATCGATAATCTGCATAAATCCGACATTTACCCGCTCAGGAAATTGATGATGAGATTCGATGGCTTCTCCCCACAGTCCGACAGGAGCATTTTCCGTGTCCTCAACTACAATGACAGCATGCGGATTACCCATATTGACACAACTTACCGGAATGGATTCCAAACCGACCAAAACGATATGTGTCAACGCATCATCCGTTTCTTCACCCATAGACACAAACGGAATTTCAGACGGCATAAATTTCGGTTTGCCCATATTTACCGTCACCAAACCATTATCCAATAGTTTGGGAATAATTACGCCACTTGCCGTTTCGACTAGAATTTCTTTTTTATCAGTCAAGCCTTTATCCACTACAAAGCGCACAAAGCAACGCGCACCGTTGCCACATTGCTCCACTTCGCTGCCATCGGCATTAAAGATGCGGTAACGGAAATCTACCGTCTCAGATGATGGCTTCTCTACTACTAAAAGTTGGTCAAACCCTACTCCGCGGAAACGGTCAGCCCATTTCGATAACGAAGCCTCTTTCGGATCGAATTCTTGATCAATCCCGTTAATGACTACAAAATCATTGCCTAAACCATGCATTTTTGTGAATTTTAAAGTTTTCATAACTGTTTCCTAAATACATATTCAGCAGAGTATTTTCTATAGCGACAAAATAATCACCTAAGCATTTCTATATTATATGGAGGCATAATTCGCTAAAAGCCATGAAGCCTCTTGAAACACATCTCAAATATTACCCAAGCATTCTACACCAATTCGCTTATTTTTTATTCCTACCACACCTATCTCTTAATATCTTATTGCCATAAGATTCAAAATCAGCATTTTTTACCAATTTCAAATCTCCTTGCAATCACGCTTATACACGTGCAACGAAAAAACAACAAAAAATATAATCGGGCTAAAATCAAGATTAACGGTATTTTTATAAAATCTACAATGATTTCTCAAAAATTATCCTTCTTCCTTAATTCAACATCCTTCTTTATGCCATATTTAACTATATGATTTATAATTATTTATTTAAAATTATCCTGATTTAATTTACAACGGAACAGTTAGTGCTTTTCTCATAAAATGCAAACAATTAGAGTAAAAGCTAACAAAATAAAAACCGTTTATCTTGTTTTTGGTTCATTTATCTCTTGAAATTTACAAACAAAAAATGCAAAATGCATCTCAGTAACAGGGAATACAACGTATTCCAAAATAACAAATTCGTCTTCAACCGCGAATAACACATTAACAAAATTACGACAAACGTATTAAACTCACAAGGAAAATATCATGAATATCCGCCGTGTCCTGACAACTGCTTTGACTACCTTAACCATGATGGCAGGTTCCCAATTTGCTCTGGCATCGAATGTCTCATTCTATCAAAAAGCTTCTGAAGCACATGTACCGATTACCGGTAATGTGGCCATGAGTTTTACCATTAATGCAGACGGTGACGTTCACAGTGTCCGAGTAGTACGCAGCAGCGGTTCGATCAGTATTGACGAAAGCGCCATTCAATGGATGGAATCCCAAACCATGAAACCTGTTTTGATTAATGGTATTGCTAAAGACTTCAGCGTCGTTAAAGAAATTAAATTTTCGGAAGATAAGGCTATCCGACAAGCAAGTCTGTGATCCTCTTATTCGTTATTGACTTTAAAGCAAAAAGCACTTTCTCATAGAAAGTGCTTTTTGTATTTTTGTGTATCCCAAAATTAGGGAGGAGGGCAAAACCTCCTTAAAATCTGATTTTCTACAAATTCAGAAACGTCGTTTCAATTGGCAAGCCTGCAAAATATATACTGCCAATTCCTCTACTGACTTGTCAGTAGTATTGGTATAAGGGATGCCGTGACGCTTGAACATCGCTTGTGCATCAGCCACTTCACTACGGCAGGTGTTGAGTTGCGCATAAATTGAGTTAGGACGGCGTTCTTGGCGGATGGCTTGCAAGCGTTCCGGCTGGATGGTCAGGCCGAACAATTTATCTTTATAGGGCTTAACCATACGCGGCAAATCAGTCGATTCCAAATCATCAGGGATCAGCGGATAGTTTGCCGCACGGATACCGTATTGCAGGGCCAGGTATAAGCAGGTCGGTGTTTTACCTGAGCGGGATACCCCCATCAGAATCACATCGGCCTCCTGTAGGTTTTTGTCGCTGACACCGTCATCATGGTTCAGTGAGAAATTTACCGCTTCCATGCGCGCATCATAGCGCTGGGTATTGCCGATACTGTGGTGGCCTTGAGCGGCTTGCGTAGCTTCGGCGTTCAGTTCTTTAGACAACGCGCCCAAAAAGGTTTCAAAGAAATTGATTTGGTAGGCATTGGCCGTTTTAATCAGATTGCGGATTTCGTCGTTTACCACGCTGACGAACGCAATCGGCCGCTCGCCGTTGGCCTCGGCATTGGCGTTGACTTTGGCAATCACTTCCTGCGCTTTTTCAACAGTATTGATGAAAGGGAAGGTGTAGCGTTTGAACTCCAAATGACCGAACTGGTTGAGCAAGGCTTCGCCGATGTTTTCGGCGGTCAGGCCGGTGCGGTCGGAGATATAAAAGATATGGCGGGGCTTGGACATAAAGTTTCTCTTTCTCAAAATGCAGGACTAATCTTTACTATCATAACAAGAGAAATCGTCCGGATAAAGCAGACTGCTTCGAGCTACATCGAATTACAACAAAATTAAATAAATCAAAAATACCAATTTTTTTAAATAAAAAAACAGTTCTTTGAAATTTTCTGCTAATTTGTTCGATTTAAAAGGCCGTATGAATTTCATTAATTTATTTTAAAGCCTATATTTTACAAGGATGTAAAGCAGTACGGCTAAGTTCTGCAAAGTAGATTTCAATCCACTACATGGCTGCAAACCGCAATTTTTCAGACGGCCTGAGCGGTTCCGACCACATAAAACACATGACAGGGACGGTTCTAATGTCTTAGAATAAACAAGCAGATTCATTTCTTTTTTAACACATACGAACTGGATGAAAAATGGCAGCAAACTACGTGATTTGGTTTGAAAACCTACGCATGACCGATGTCGAAAGCGTGGGCGGTAAAAATGCTTCTTTGGGCGAAATGATCAGTCAGCTGACTGAAAAAGGCGTGCGCGTACCGGGCGGTTTTGCAACGACTGCCGATGCGTACCGTGCGTTTTTGGCACACGAAGGCTTAAGCGAGCGTATCTCTGCTGCATTGGCCAAGCTCGATGTTGAAGATGTAGCGGAACTGGCGCGCGTGGGCAAAGAAATCCGCCAATGGATTTTGGACACGCCGTTCCCCGAACAATTAAATGCGGAAATTGAAGAAGCATGGAACAAAATGGTGGCCGATGCCGGTACCGCCGATATTTCCGTAGCCGTGCGCTCGTCTGCTACCGCCGAAGACCTGCCTGATGCCTCGTTTGCCGGCCAGCAGGAAACTTTCCTGAATATCAATGGTTTGGAAAATGTCAAAGAAGCCATGCACCATGTATTCGCTTCTCTGTATAACGACCGCGCCATTTCCTACCGTGTTCACAAAGGCTTTGAACACGATATCGTGGCATTGTCGGCCGGCGTACAGCGTATGGTGCGTTCGGACAGCGGTTCTTCAGGCGTAATGTTCAGTATCGACACGGAATCAGGCTACGATCAAGTGGTGTTCGTTACCTCTTCATACGGCCTTGGCGAAAACGTGGTACAAGGTGCGGTCAACCCTGACGAATTTTACGTCTTCAAGCCGACCCTGAAACAGGGCAAACCGGCAATTTTGCGTAAAACCATGGGCTCCAAGCAAATCAAAATGATTTTTACCGATAAAGCCGAAGCCGGTAAATCCGTAACCAACATCGATGTGCCGGAAGAAGACCGCAACCGCTTCTCGATTACCGATGAAGAAGTGACCGAATTGGCGCATTACGCTCTGACCATCGAAAAACACTACGGCCGTCCCATGGATATCGAATGGGGTCGCGACGGTATCGACGGCAAACTGTATATTCTGCAAGCCCGCCCGGAAACCGTTAAATCACAAGAAGACAGCACGCGCAGCCTGCGCCGCTATGCCATCAGCGGTGAAAAAACCGTATTGTGCGAAGGCCGTGCCATCGGTCAAAAAGTCGGCCAAGGCAAGGTGCGCTTGGTGAAAGACGCTTCGCAAATGGAAAGCGTGGAAGCCGGCGATGTATTGGTAACCGATATGACCGACCCGGATTGGGAGCCGGTGATGAAACGTGCTTCCGCCATCGTTACCAACCGCGGAGGTCGTACCTGTCATGCTGCCATCATTGCGCGTGAGTTAGGTATCCCTGCTGTTGTAGGTTGCGGCAATGCCACCGAATTGCTTTCAGACGGCCAAGAAGTAACTGTTTCCTGCGCTGAGGGTGATACCGGTCTGATTTATGCCGGTTTACTGGATGTGAACGTGACCGATGTCGCTTTGGACAATATGCCGAAAGCTCCGGTCAAAGTGATGATGAACGTCGGTAATCCTGAATTGGCGTTCAGCTTCGCTAATCTGCCGAGCGAAGGTATCGGCTTGGCACGGATGGAATTTATCATCAACCGACAAATCGGTATCCATCCGAAAGCCTTGCTGGAATTTGACAGCCAAGATGACGAACTGAAAGCCGAAATCAGCCGCCGTATTGCCGGTTATGCTTCTCCGGTGGATTTCTACGTTGATAAAATTGCCGAAGGCGTGGCGACATTGGCCGCTTCGGTTTATCCGCGTAAAACCATTGTGCGCATGTCCGACTTCAAATCCAACGAATATGCCGGTTTGGTTGGCGGTACGAAATACGAGCCGCACGAAGAAAACCCGATGTTGGGTTTCCGTGGTGCCGCCCGCTATGTATCGGAAGACTTTGCCGAATGTTTCGCGCTGGAATGTAAAGCCCTCAAACGCGTACGCGATGACATGGGTTTGACCAACGTCGAAATCATGATTCCGTTTGTCCGTACTTTGAGCGAAGCGGAAGCCGTCATCAAAGCCCTCAAAGAAAACGGCCTGGAACGCGGCAAAAACGGCCTGCGTCTGATTATGATGTGCGAAGTGCCGAGCAACGCATTGCTGGCGGAACAGTTCCTGCAATACTTCGATGGCTTCTCTATCGGTTCCAACGACATGACCCAATTGACTTTGGGTGTTGACCGCGACAGCGGCGGTCCGATTGCCGCGACATTCGACGAACGCAACCCTGCCGTAAAAGTAATGTTGCACTTGGCGATTTCTGCCTGTCGCAAGCAAAACAAATATGTCGGCATTTGCGGTCAGGGACCGTCGGATCATCCTGATTTTGCAAAATGGCTGGTGGAAGAAGGCATCGAAAGCGTATCGCTGAACCCGGATACTGTCATTGAAACTTGGCTGTATCTGGCCAATGAGTTGAATAAATAGGCCGTCTGAAAAGTTCGGCTTGAATGAACCGCTCTGTAAAAACAGAGCGGTTTTTTGATATAGTCGTTTAAAATAAAAATAGCATTGCCGGCTCCCTGATGTACCGGGTGTACGCGGTGCTCGCTGTCATTTTCCTTATTTCTATTCTAAATAACTGTATAGGTGTTATGCAGCAAAAGCTCTGAAATTTTAATTTCATAAATCATATTTCTCCTGCTTTATAATTTCGATTATATATAAAATGAATTGGCAATGCAGTTGTAGATTATTTAAATCACAAACATAAAACAATGTACTTAGCAAATTTAGTTGCTTTGTTTTATAATAATTAAATCAAGAAAAGGATACCCTTTCTCCCTCCGGTAGGAATACAGGAATATAAATGAAATCTGAAGGCTTGTTACAATGGTAACGGGCTTTCTTTATGGATAATGAAAATGAACCGGTTTTTGACAATGGGCTTTACAGCAGCGGCAATATCAGCAGTATCTGCAGCAGCTTGGGCACAGCAAACCCATTCCGTGTATTTTAATCAGCAAGGTAAGATAACGGCGACTATGTCTTCCGTGGCCTATGTCCGACAATATAAAGTGAATGCGGGCTTGGCTCAGGTTCAAGATTTTTACTATCCGTCGATGAAGAAATATTCCGATCCGTATCAGGTAAAAACCGATCAAATTAAAATATTCGTACCGGTTTTGGATAACGGTACGCTGACTTTGTGGCATTTCAACGGTCAAAAAAAAATGGTCGGAAGCTATCGCAGCGGCAAGCCTAACGGTGATTGGATAAATTGGTATCCTAACGGTAGAAAGTCAGCGGTAATGCCTTATTCAAACGGCCTGAGCAACGGTACCGGTGCACGCTATTACCGCAATGGTAATAAAGAAAGCGAAATCCAGTTCAAGGATGACAAGGCTAATGGACACTGGAAGCAATGGTATGCCGATGGTAGCCCGAAAACCCAAATGATGATGGTCAATGACGAACCGACGGAAATCATCAGTTGGGATGAAGATGGAAGATTGCTGACTGAAATGTCTTTCATCAATGGCCGCCGAAACGGTATTGTCTTAGACTGGTATGAAGATGGTTCAAAAAAATCGGAATCCGTTTATCAGAATGACCGCCTGGTTAAAAGGACTCATTGGGATCAAGACGGTTTTGAGATTGAATAAAATAATTGGCATAAAGGCCGTCTGAATTTGAACTGTCCCCCAATTCTTGGACAAGTTAAAAATCTTTCTCAAACAGCCTGCTCAAGCTGGGTTCTGTAAGCCACAGGACTCAGCTTTTTTAAATTCAAACTGATACGCTCATGATTGTAGTAATGTATGTAATCATCTATCACTTGGGTCAATTCTGCCACCGATAACGCCCCTTCCTGATAGAAGCTCTCTTCTTTTAATGTACCGAAAAAACTTTCCATCGGCGTATTGTCCCAGCAATTGCCTTTGCGCGACATACTCTGCACAATCCCTTTCTCAGCCGGTTTTATCCGATAAGCCTCAGTTCGGTAAAGTACACCCTGGTCGGAATGCAGCAGCGGCGTTTGCCCTTTCAGACGGCCGAATGCCTTATCCAACATCTGCATGACCATCTTGCTGTCCGGCTTTCTGCTGACCGCATAAGCCACAATCTCGCGGTTGAACACATCCAATATCGGCGATAAGTACAACTTACCGTCGGTACATTTGAACTCAGTCACATCCGTCAGCCATTTGTCTCCCGCCTTATCGGCAGTAAATTCCCGGTTGAGCAGGTTTGCCGATGTTTCTCCCATAGCCGGTGGACGGTAGGCTTTTTTACTGCGCACTTTGGCTTTCAAACCCAATAGTTTCATAATGCGCTGTACTTTCTTTTTGTTCCACGACAATACGGCGCCAGTCCGCCGATGGCCGTAGCGGCCTTTGTGTCGGCGATAGACTTCACTCACTGCCGCTTTGGCTGCCCTGTCGGGATCGGCTTTGCCGATATGGTAATGAAAGCTGCTAACTATATGCGGCGGGTTTTAAGCCACATTGCCCATACCAGCAGCACAACGAAACCGAAATACAGAACGCTCCATACGGGCAGCGCGACGCCGAACACATAATCCGCTTCGGCGCAATTGCCGAAGCCGCGCACGATGGGTTCGTATAAATCGAACAGCGGCCAGTCGCGCAAGCGGAAAGTCCACGGTGCGCCGCAGGCAGGGGCTGTGCCGGGAGGCAGGCTCTGAATCCAGATTTGATAGGCGGCCACACCCATGCCGTAAAGTGCGGGAATGCTGATAAATAATGCGCTGACGGTGCGTGCGGCGGGGGAAGTCTGGCGGTTGAGCGCGGTCAGCAAAGCAACAATGCCGACGGCCAAAACCATCAGACGCTGAAGGATGCACAACACGCAGGGGTTCATGCCGACGACGTATTGCAAAATAAACGAACCGCACGCGGCGGCGGCGGACATGGCCGTAATGCCCCATAAGGTCAGGCGGAATGGATTCATGAGTATGGAAGCCGTTTCAGACGGCCTGTCGGTCGGTTAAAGTCGTTTCATTATAATACGGTTAACTGCATGTCGGAATCGGAATGTATGCAGTCAGGCCGTCTGAAAAAATCCGTTTCAGACGGCCTTGATTTTATTTCCGCTTCGGAATCAGCCAGTTCCATTGTTCGCGCAAGGTGTTTTCCAAGGCTTTCTGTTTTTCTTGCGGCGTTTCCAGACCGTCGGTCAGTTGTGCATAATCCAAGGTAATCGAAGGATTGTGCACCGAGCCTTTGATTTGCAGCGGAACAGGGCGCGAATCGGGATTGCGAGCGTTGTAAATCAAGAGTTCTTCCGATAATTCCTGTTTTTCCAAATCGGTGAAACCGCTGCTGACGACGCGTATGCTGTCGGACAATAATTCGCTGTCGATATGGCGGCTGATGCCTTTTTCAATCACGCTGTTGAGCGAAAAGCGGTGGAACGGCGTTTGCAGATGGTTTTCCGCATCTTTTTTGATGCTGCCGCTTTGCAGGATATTGTTCATGTCGATGCCGTGCCATGCGCCGTCTGAAACGTTCAGGCTGAGCGTGCCGTCCAAAAGCTGCAGCAGGCTGCGGCGGTCTTGGCCTTTGGAGGTCAGGTCGATTACCGCATCGCCCGTGCCGCTGAAGCTGTGAAAACCGAACAAATCCTGCAGCAAGGGGCGGATTTGCACGCCTTGCGCGTTTTGCTGCAAATGGTAGGAAACCGGTATCGTGTTCGCCATGCTGATGCCGCCTTCCGTGCGGCCGCCGTATAAGCCGGCCTTGAAATTGCTGAATGCGATGCGCTGGCGGTTGGCTGAAATCAGCGTTTCGACGTTATCTAGTTGCAGCCCCGGGAAACCCATATTGCCGATTTTAACCTGCGCTTCGATGTCGGGCAGGCTGTCGTCATTGAGAAACTCGGGGTAAATATTGCCCGATTGCGCTTCCAAATCTTCCCAGTAGGGGGCAAGGGAGAGCTTTTGCAAGGCAAGGCCGGCTTCCAGCAGGGGCGGCCGGTCGGCCTGACGGGTGTATTTGACGGTCAGCGCAGCAGGCTCTCGGTCGAAATAGCCGGTAAACCTGCCTTGCCAATGCTGCCAACCGGTCATGTGGAAGCTGCCGTTTAATAAACTGATGTAGCGCGGGCGCGGCGCAAGGTTGACCGTGTTCTGTATGCTGGTGATGTGGACGGCATCGGACTTCAGGCCGTTGGCTTTTTGCCAGACCACAGGGCCTGCAACCGAAAGACTGGTCTGTAACGAACCGTTTCTATGATTGGCATTCAGCCTGAAACCGTCTAAAGATGCGCGGCTGCCGGAGAGTTCGGTCTGATTCAGCTTCAAAGAGCCGCTCCATTGGGCGGCATCATTGCCGGCGGTAAACGCGCCGCTGAGCGTATCGACGGATACACGATCATGGCGGAACGTCATTCGCGGCACTTGCGCGCTCAGGTGGAAATCACGGTAGGAACCGTCAGCGCGTAAAGCCAGATTGTCCGCACGCAGCAGGCTTTCCTGAGCCTGCCAAACCAGTGCGCTGTCGGCTTCGAGCTTAATCGTTTCATCATTCAGACGGCCTTCGGCGGCTAAATGGAATTTCGGAATTTTCCAGCCGCCAGCCGCCGTTTCCAATAAACCCGAACCCTGCCAGGAAACGGGCATACTGCCATGGTTGAAACGGCCGTACACGCTGAATTCGCGCACGCCCGAATCAGGTGCTTTGGCATTCAGGCCGAATTGTTCAATGCGGTATTCGCCGTCAGCCAGGCGCAGCCTAAGCGTGCTGTTTTCGATAATCAGTCGGTTGAGGCCGGCTTTGCCGCTTTGCTGCCAAATATCCTGCAGGTTCCATTTGCCGCCGCTTGTGCGCTGCAAAACGGCATTGGCACCGGAAACCACCCATTTTTCGATAACCGGTTTGTCTGTCCACAGGCTTTGCCAGCTGATGCCGATGCGCATTTCTTTGATATGGATGGCTGTGGCGGTGTTTTGGGGTTGGCTGACAATCAGATTTTTTAATGTAACGGTCGGACGTGGAAACAGGTTGCGCGCGACGCTTTTATCGAAACGGATGCTGCGTCCGGTTTGCCCCAAACCTTCTTGGGCGAATTGGCGGATGCGGTCGTTGCTGAGAAAATGGTAAACCGAAGCATACAGGCCGACAAACATTAAAAACAATGCCAGCAGGCCGAAAAATACGGTTTTCAGCCAAAATTTTCCTGAATTCAGCAAACGGTTTGTCATAATCGTGAAAAGCATAGGATTGAGCGTCGAGTATAGCACACGCCTGCCGTGCCCCTGCGAATGTAATGATGAAAGGTAGATAATTTATCCGATTGCGGAATATGCCTGTATGGCGGCGTCTGCACATTATCTGGGACAAAAGGCCGTCTGAAAAAACGGGAGGGTTTTCAGACGGCCTTTGCTTATTTATTTTGGCGTTCTGAAAATACGGAACGAACGGCGTGCGGCCGGACTTATTCAGGCCGTCTGAAAAGTCGAATTATGTTAATATCGGATTCTCAAGATCAGGGAGCGGAAAATGATTATTGTGATGCAGAAACAGGCTTCGACAGCGGCGGTGGCGCGTGTGATCGAGTATATCCGCAGCCGGGGTTTGCAGGAACATGTTTCCCAAGGCGAAGAGCGTACCATTATCGGCGCGGTTGGTGACGAACGCGTGTTCCATCCGAATGAGCTGGAGCGTCTGCCTCAGGTGGAACGGGCGATTCGGGTGTTGAACGATTGGAAAATCATCAGCCGCGAAACGCAGCCGGAGGACAGCCGGATTACGGTTCGGGGCGTGGTATTCGGCGGTGGAAAAATGCTGGATATTGCCGTCGGGTTCAAACCGGATGCCGATGCGGTGTTTATCGACCCGTTTTTTATGTCGGCCAGGCCGTATGCCGATGTGGACAACAGCAGCGAAAAAGCGCAAATCGATGTCATGCGGCAGGAAGTGGCACGCATTCACGAGGCGGGCAAGCCCGTGCTGGTACGGATTCGCGATGTGCGCCAACTCGAAGCGGCATTGTCCGCGCAGGCGGATATCCTTTATTTGGGTGGCGAATTGATGAGCAACCGTGCCTTGCAGGACGAGGTAGGCCGTCTGAACACGCCTGTGGTGTTGTGCAAAGACAAGCACCACCGTGTCGATGACTGGCTGGTTGCGGCTGAACATATTGCTTTGCGCGGCAACCACCATATTGTTTTGGGTGAGGCGGGAACGTTGAGTTTCGAGCCGGAACATGCGTATCGGCTGGATGTGGATGCCATCGTACGTGTGCGCAAAGTGACCCGTCTGCCGGTGATTGCGAACATTACCGGATTGTGGCACAGCGATATGCCGCAGGAAGTGTTGTACCGTTTGGCGGTGGCTTCGGGTGCAAACGGGGTGGTGAGTACGCTGGACGTGTAATCAGCCGCGAAAGCGTGTTTGTATCATATTGATTTATTTGAGCTTTATCCGCAAAGCTGCTGACGGATTAAAGATTTCTACATCAAGGCCGTCTGAAATTATACCTTTGTAAATTTCAGACGGCCTTTGTGATATACGGCATGGAATCAAGGTTCGGCGAAGATTTAAGGCTGGTATATCTCGCACTCTTTGTCTGCACTTTGGCCTTTGAAGAATGTGCCATCGTCATCGCAAGAATTGGTCGAGCTTTCACAGATAAAAGCCGTTAGCGATTCATCGACTTTCAAAATGCGCGGTTCATGCTGCTTGTCGAAAGCGACTGCTTTCAAGGTGAATTTACTGTCGTGCGCACCTTTTGCATTGTTATTGGGACGGATGCAGAACTTATCGGTCGCGTTGACGGGGAGGTCGGGCCATGTGGTCGATGTCTTTTTGAATGAGCCGGCTTGCAGGTAAAAACGCTCCATAAATTGGGCATTTTGCATCAATACTGCGTGGACAGCGCGTAAATCTGCCTTTTTGGTGTAGTTTTGATAAGCCGGATAAGAGATGGCAGCCAAGATACCGAGCATGGCGATGACGATTAACAGCTGAACCAAAGAGAAACCGTATTGTGAAAACCGCATTTTATAGTTACTTTTATGATGTTTATTTAAGTAAGTATATTATGAGATTTTAATTTTTGTGTAAATCACTATGGTGATTTTTGGGTATCGTTTGTTTCGATGTGAGGTTCTTCGTAACCGGGGCAGGCTTGGCCTGATTCACCGGTTGCCCAAAAAATACCGCTGTCGCTCATATAGACCGAACAGGGTTCGGCTTTTTTGTCAATGGGTGTGGCTTTTAAGATGAAACCGGCATCTGAGGGGTTTGGCTGCACATCTGGGCCATCATCGAAAGAAATATCGAAATAAGTATTGTCTATTAAAGTATCATTGCTAAAGCCGACAAACGTCCCCTTTTGCGTATAAAAACGCTCCAGATTTTTCGCGTTTTGCGCCAATTCGCTGCGCACATTTGCCAAACGCGTGCTGCGGATAAAGGATTGGTAGGAGGGCATGGCGATGGTGGCAAGGATGGCCAGAATGACGATGGTGATCAGAAGCTCGACAAGGGTAAAGCCGGAATGTGTTTTTTTCATGGTTAACTATCAGTATTGTTATATTTAATGGTTTTTTTGAAGGGATTTGTCGGCTGCTATTATAAATTCTTTCTTGCATTTGGTATGTATGGATAAATACCGAATTTGGGAAAATATGTAAAAAGGGTGCAAGATTCTGGAAAAGTCGGTTTTATAAATTCTTTTATAAACATGATGTTATATGGTTTAAATTATTCAGACGGCCTTGGCTGGAAAAATGAAATCCAGTAAAATTTTTTCGTTTTTAAAATTTATTCCGAATAACTGTTGGCATTGTGCGACAAAATATCAAACGTCGGATGCGGACACACAAATCAGGTATGGCAACATGACAAAAATAATCAAATGGATCATCGGTACGGCGGTTTTGCTTGCGGTGGCTTATGCGGCTTGGCTCTATTTCAAGCCGGCCAATAAGGTCGATTATATTACCGAGACGGTGAAGCGTTCCGGTATCCGCCAAACGGTATCCGCCACAGGCGAAATCTCGCCGTCGAATCTGGTGGAAGTGGGTGCGCAGGCCTCGGGTCAGATTAAAAAGCTGTATGTCAAACTGGGTCAGGAAATCCGCAAAGGCGACCGAATCGCCGACATTGATTCCACGACCCAAACCAATACCCTGAATACCGAAAAAGCCAAGCTCGATACCTATAAGGCGCAATTGGCATCGGCGGAAATCGCCTTGCGCAGTGCCGATAAGAAATACAGACGCGAAACGGCTTTATGGAAGGAAGACGCTACGTCCAAACAGGAGCTGGAAGATGCGGAAGATGCACTGGCTGCCGCCAAAGCGCAAGTGACGCAGTTGAAATCTTCTATCCGTCAAACGCAGATTTCCATCAATACTGCCGAAGCCGATTTGGGCTACACCCGTATTGTCGCTCCGATGGACGGCACGGTCGTAGCCATTCCGGTGGAGGAAGGGCAAACCGTCAATGCCAATCAGACCACGCCGACGATTATCCAATTGGCCAATTTGGAAACCATGCTCAATAAAATGCAAATTGCCGAGGGCGACATTACTAAGGTCAAACCCGGCCAGCCGATTTCATTTACCATCTTATCCGAATCGGATACCCCGTTTACCGCGCAACTGGAAAGTATCGACCCCGGTCTGACCACCATGTCGCAAGGCAGCTACAGCAACAGTACCGACACCACTGAAAACGCGATTTACTATTATGCCCGCGCTTTGGTGCCGAATGCCGAAAGAAAACTGGCTATCGGTATGACGACGCAAAACACCATTGAAATCAATGCGGTGGAAAATGTGCTGACGGTGCCGACCATCACCATTAAAAGAGACGGAAACGGCAAGTCTTTCGTACGCGTATTGGCGGCGGACGGCCAAGCTGTGCGCAAAGACATTACCACCGGTTTGAAAGACAGCATGAACACCGAAGTGAAAAGCGGTTTGAACGAGGGAGACAAAGTCATCGTATCCGAAATGAACGCAGCCGAAAAAGCGCAGAGCAGCCGACGCGGCATGGGGCGTCCGCCGATGTAATGAAGCATCCGGCACAGGCCGTCTGAACAGATAGCAGATTATTTTTCAGACGGCCTCATACAAACCCTCACTTTGGTAACGAACATGAGTTTAATTGAATGCACTGACATCAACCGCTATTTCGGCAGCGGCGAAAACCGCGTCCACGTTTTGAAAAACGTGAGCCTGAAAGTGGAAAAAGGTGATTTTGTGGCGATTATCGGCCAATCCGGTTCGGGCAAATCCACCTTGATGAACATACTCGGCTGCCTCGACAGCGCGACTTCGGGTTCTTACAAAATCGACGGCATCGAAACCTCGCAGATGAACCCCGACCAACTGGCCGCCTTGCGCCGCAGCCGCTTCGGTTTTATTTTCCAACGCTACAACCTGCTCGGTTCGCTCAACGCGCGTGACAATGTCGCGCTGCCTGCGGTGTATGTCGGTGTCGACCACAAAGAGCGCAACAAGCGCGCGGAAAAGCTGTTGCACGATCTGGGTTTGCAGACCAAAGAAGGCAACAAACCCAGTGAATTGTCCGGCGGCCAGCAGCAGCGCGTATCGATTGCGCGCGCTTTGATGAACGGCGGCGAGATTATTTTTGCCGACGAACCGACCGGCGCATTGGATACCGCCAGCGGCCAAAACGTGATGGAAATCCTGCATAAGCTGCATTCAGACGGCCACACCATCATTATGGTGACGCACGATCCGGGTATCGCTGCCAATGCCAACCGCGTGGTTGAAATCCGCGACGGCGAGATTATTTCCGATACCAGCAAATCCGCCGACATTCCGACCAGCCAAGTGCGGGCGGTCAAAGAAAAGGCATCGTGGTCGTTTTATTACGATCAGTTTATGGAAGCCTTCAAAATGTCGGTGCAGGCGATTTATGCGCACAAAATGCGTTCACTGCTGACCATGCTCGGCATCATCATCGGTATTGCCTCGGTGGTGTCGGTGGTGGCTTTGGGCAACGGTTCGCAGCAAAAAATCATGGCCGATATCAACGCAATGGGTACCAACACCATCACCATTTTTCCCGGTAAAGGCTTCGGTGACCGGCGTTCCGGCCGGATTAAAACGCTGACGATTGAAGATGCCTTAGTCATCGGCAAACAAAGCTATGTCGCTTCCGCTACGCCGCAAACGTCTGCCGGCGGCACCATGACCTACCGCAACACCGATTTGACCGGCCAGCTTTACGGTGTGGGCGAACAGTATTTCGATGTGCGTGGCCTGACCTTGGCCGAAGGGCGGTTGTTTGACGAGAGCGATGTCAAAGAAGACGCGCAAGTGGTGGTGATTGACAAAAACACCAAAAACAAACTTTTCGGCGATGTGGATCCGTTGGGCAAGGTTTTACTGTTTAAAAAACGGCCGCTGACCGTCATCGGCATCATGGATGACCAGACCAACAATTTCGGCAGCTCCGACAGCTTGATGCTGTGGTCGCCTTATACCACCGTGATGCACCAGATTACCGGCGAGAGCCACACCAATTCGATTATCGTCAAAGTCAAAGACGAGGCCGACAGCCAAGTGGCCGAAAAAGGCCTGACCGAATTGCTGACCGTACGCCACGGCACGGAAGACTTTTTCATGCGCAACAGCGACAGCATCAAGCAAACCGTCGAATCGACCATGGGCACGATGACTTTGCTGATTTCCAGCATTGCCTTGATTTCGCTGGTGGTCGGCGGTATCGGCGTGATGAACATCATGCTGGTGTCGGTAACGGAGCGAACCAAAGAAATCGGCGTGCGCATGGCGATTGGCGCACGGCGCAGCAATATTTTGCAGCAGTTTCTGATTGAGGCCGTCTTAATCTGCCTCATCGGCGGTTTGGTCGGTTTGGCGATTTCGGGCGTCATCGGCTTGGTGTTCAATCACTTCGTCACCGATTTCCCGATGAGTTTCTCCACGCTCTCGATTGTCGGCGCGGTGTTGTGTTCCACCGTCATCGGCGTGGCCTTCGGTTTTATGCCGGCCAACCGCGCGTCGCAACTCAATCCGATTGATGCCTTGGCGCAAGATTAACTTTTTCAGACGGCCTTTTGGTCGGAAACAGGGTAGGTTGGGTTGAGACCCGACATATTTCTGAAGTGGTTTAAAAGGCCGTCTGAAAACGAAAGTAAAAAATGAATATTCCATACCGCAAAACCTTTTTTCAGACGGCCTCCGTTATCGCCGTATCCTCGGCCTTAAGCGCGTGTGCGGTCAATCCCAAAGTCGATACACCGAGCGTGAACAACAACGCCCACATCATGAGCGAGGCCGAAACCGCCGAACGTTACCGGATTAACGGCGACTGGTGGGAAATCTATCAAAACGCCCAGCTCAACGCCGTGGTTCGGCAGGCCTTGGGCAACAACATCGATTTGAAACAGGCTGCGATTTCGGTCAACCGTGCTCTGTATCAGGCCAATATTTTGGGGGCGGATCTGGTGCCGTCGTTTAACGGTTCGCTCGGCGCATCCACTTCCCAAAACCTGAAATCCGGCGGCAGCAACAACAGTTTCAGCAGCCAATTGGGCTTGAGTTATGAACTCGACTTGTGGAAGCGGTTGAGTGCGACAGCCGATGCGCAAGTGTGGGAATACCGCGCCACGCAGGAAGATTTGGCCAACACGCGTCTGACCTTGGTGAACAATGTCGCCGATGCCTATTTCAACATCGCCTACCTCAACGAAGCCATCGCATTGACGCAGCAATCGTTGAAGCAATATCAGGAAATCGCCCGCATTGCCGACGCCAAATACCGCCACGGCAAGGCCGACTCCAGCCAAAGCACGCAGGCGCGGCAATCTTTATTGAGCGCACAAAACAATCTCTTGTCGCTGCAAAACAGCCGTGACGCAGTAGAACAAACCCTGCGTAACCTGCTCAACCTGAAGCCGGGCGAAACCATCGCCGCCGAGCCGTCGGCATACCGTCTGCTGGCGGTTAAAGGCGTGGATTTGAACGTACCGATTTCGGTGTTGGCCAACCGCCCCGATTTGCGTGCGGCGGAATACCGTTTGCAGTCGTCGGTGCAGACGCTGGCGGCGCAGCAGCGCAGTTGGTATCCGAGCATTACCCTGGGTGCGAGTTTAAGTACGTCTTCCGGCAAGGCACGTACCATGTTCGATGTGCCGTTACTGGGTGGTTCGGCAAGAATCAACCTGCCGTTTTTGGACTGGCAGACGCTGAAATGGGAAGACAAAGACGCCCAAGCACGTTTCGACAGCGCAAAACTGAATTTTGAAGAAACCCTCACGACCGCGCTCAACGAAGTCAACACCAACTATCTGGCCTACCAAAACGCCCAAGCCACGCTGAAAAACACCCGTCAACGCTATGCGCTGGATCAGAAAAACAGCCGCTATTACCAAGTCCGCTACCAATACGGTAAAAACGAGCTGAAAGACTGGCTCGAAGCCCTGAACAGCGAATACGGTTCGGCGCAAAATGTGCTGAACCAACGCTATGAGGCTCTGAAATATGAAAACATGGTGTATAAAGCGATGGCAGGACGTTATACGCCGAAGTAAGGTTTGAATTGGAGCAGAAAGGCCGTCTGAAAAAGTATTGATATTTTCAGACGGCCTTCCCTTTAATGAAGGTGTTTGGGCTACGGTCGGAGAATTTTTTGCAAAGGAAACATGCCGAGACCTTTGCGGAATCGGAAAATATTCAAAATCTCTAATCCTCCATTCCTGCACAGTCGAGAATCCGGACTTGTCGGTTGCCGAAATATTTAGTCATTACAGAAGGTTAGGATTCTGAATTTCCGTCTGGTGGCGAGACATGGCGGACTTGCGCCGTTAATGACAGGCATAAATTTTTGGGTTTAAGTTGAGTTTTGCAAAAGAAACAGGCCGTCTGAAAAGCGTATCTTTTCAGACGGCCTGCTCTTGTTTCAACTATAAAAATATGCCCGTCAATCCGTGCCGCGCGCGCGGTTTTCGTGGAACTTGGCCTGCCAGTCGGCAAATTTTCCCTGCTCGATGGCTTCACGCATTTCTTCCATAATGACCTGATAAAAATGCAGATTATGGATGGTGTTTAACTGCGCACCGAGAATTTCGCCCGCTTTGTGCAGATGATAAAGATAGGCGCGGCTGAAATTTTGACAGGCGTAGCAGGTACAGCTTTCATCCAGCGGACGGGTGTCGAGCTTGTGTTTGGCGTTTTTGATTTTGATGTCGCCGAAGCGGGTGAAAATCCAGCCGTTGCGGGCGTTGCGCGTGGGCATCACGCAGTCGAACATGTCCACGCCGTGCGCCACGCCGTACACCAAATCCTTGGGCGTGCCCACGCCCATCAGGTAATGTGGTTTGTGGGCGGGCAGGATCGGGCCGACGGCGCGCAGCATGCGGTACATTTCGGGTTTGGGTTCGCCCACGCTCAGGCCACCGATGGCCAAACCGGGGAAATCAAGTTCTTCCAAACCGCGCAGCGATTCTTCGCGCAGGTCTTCATACATCGCGCCCTGTACGATGCCGAACAGGGCATTCGGGTTTTTCAGGTCTTCGAACGCTTTTTTGCTGCGTTCCGCCCAGCGCAGGCTCATTTGCAGCGATTTTCTGGCCTGTTCGTGCGTGGCTTCGCCCGGCGTGCATTCGTCGAGCTGCATGGCGATGTCGGAATTCAGCACGGTTTGGATTTTCATGGAGATTTCGGGCGAGAGAAACAGTTTGTCGCCGTTAATCGGGCTTTTGAAGGTGCAGCCTTCTTCGGTGAGCTTGCGCATATCGGAAAGGGAAAATACTTGGAAACCGCCCGAATCGGTAAGAATCGGTTTGTCCCAGCCGATAAATTTGTGCAGGCCGCCGAACTGTTCGATGACTTCCAAACCCGGCCGCAGCCACAAGTGATAAGTGTTGCCCAAAATGATTTGGGCTTTAATGTCATACAGGTTCTGCGGGGTCATGGCTTTGACCGAGCCGTAAGTGCCGACGGGCATGAACACGGGCGTTTCGATTTTGCCGTGGTTGAGTTCGAGTGTGCCGCGGCGGGCATGGCCGTCGGTTTTGTGGAGGGTGAATTTCAGCATGTTGGCATGGCGGATTTAGTAAAGGGTCAATTATAACTGATAACCGGATTGAAGGTTGTTTCGGGTTGTCAAAGGGCTTCAGTTTGAGCGCGCTGTTTCCCTGTGCGGAGTCAGGCGGTTTCTATACGGGCAGCAAAAGGAAACTTAACGGTTTGATTTCAGACGGCCTACCGGTTGGTTTGTACTTTTGCCGCAACAGCAGCAAGGGGCACGGTAAGCATTCGGCCGGCAGCTTGCTAATTAATCGGCAGGCATTATATAATTCGCAAGATTAGCTTTTCTTGCGCATTTGAATAAAATAGACAGGCTGCAATCATCTTATCAAACGATTTTCAGGCAATTTGCATTGTTGAATAAATATAAAATCATGCCGTCTGAAAACAAATGTAACTGACCCCCCGGAGTTTTGAATGTTAAACATTACCTTGCCTGACGGATCCGTCCGCCAATATGAATCACCCGTAACCGTTGCCCAAATCGCGGCTTCCATCGGTTCAGGGTTGGCGAAGGCAACCGTGGCAGGTAAGGTTAACGGCCAGCTTGTGGATGCAGGGGATCCGATTACTGAAGATTCAAGCGTACAAATCATTACCCCGAAAGACAAAGAGGGCGTAGAAATTATCCGCCACTCATGCGCCCATTTGATCGGCCACGCGGTGAAGCAGCTTTATCCCAATGCCAAAATGGTGATTGGGCCGGTGATTGAAGACGGCTTTTACTACGACATTGCTACAGAAAAACCGTTTACGCCGGAAGATGTGGCCGCCATCGAAAACCGCATGAAAGAATTGATTGCGCAGGACTACGATGTGGTTAAAATCATGACCCCGCGCGAAGAAACCATTAAAATCTTTGCCGATCGTGGCGAAGAATACAAGTTGCGTCTGATTGAAGACATGCCCGAAGTGGAAGCGATGGGTATGTATCACCACCAAGAATATGTGGACATGTGCCGCGGGCCGCACGTGCCGAATACGCGTTTCCTGAAAAATTTCAAGCTGACCAAATTGGCCGGTGCCTACTGGCGTGGCGACAGTAATAACGAAATGCTGCAACGCATCTACGGCACCGCATGGGCGAGCAAAGACGAATTGAAAGCCTATATCCAGCGCATCGAAGAAGCGGAAAAGCGCGACCACCGCAAGTTGGGCAAGCAATTGGATTTGTTCCATCTGCAAGACGAGGCACCGGGTATGGTGTTTTGGCATCCGAAAGGCTGGGCTTTGTGGCAGGCGATTGAGCAGCATATGCGCAAAGAGTTGGATGCGGCAGGTTATAAAGAAGTCAAAACCCCGCAGATTATGGATAAGACCTTTTGGGAGCAGTCCGGCCATTGGGATAACTACAAAGACAATATGTTCCTGACTAATTCGGAAAAACGCGAATATGCCGTAAAACCGATGAATTGTCCGGGGCATGTGCAGATTTTCAATAACGGTCTGCGTTCTTACCGTGATTTGCCCATGCGTTTGGCAGAGTTTGGCTCTTGCCACCGTAATGAACCGAGTGGTGCATTGCACGGTTTGATGCGTGTGCGTGGTTTTGTGCAAGACGATGCGCATATTTTCTGTACCGAGGATCAAATCGTAGAAGAAGCGCGTGCATTTAATGAATTGTTGGTGCGTATTTACAGGCAATTCGGCTTCCATGATGTGGCAGTAAAATTGTCGTTGCGTCCTGAAAAACGTGCCGGTTCCGATGAGATCTGGGATAAAGCCGAGCAAGGCTTGCGTGATGCGCTGACTGCTTGCGAAGTGGAATGGGAAGAGTTGCCCGGCGAAGGCGCTTTTTATGGCCCGAAAATCGAGTATCATGTCAAGGATGCTTTAGGGCGTTCATGGCAGTGCGGTACCTTGCAGTTGGATTTTGTATTGCCGGAGCGTTTGGATGCTGAGTACGTAACGGAGAATAACGACCGTGCCCGGCCGGTAATGTTGCACCGTGCAATTTTAGGTTCGTTAGAGCGTTTTATCGGCATTTTGATTGAAAACCATGCCGGTTCGTTCCCGTTATGGTTGGCTCCGGTGCAAATGGTGATTATGAACATCACGGAAAAACAAGCCGATTATTGCCGTGAAGTGGCGGCTAAGTTGCAAGCAGCCGGCCTGCGTGTCGAATTGGATTTGCGTAATGAAAAAATCGGTTACAAAATCCGCGATAACAGCCAATACCGCTTTCCATATCAAATCGTGGTCGGCGACAAGGAAATGCAGGATGGCAAAGTTGCTGTGCGCCGTAAAGCAGAAGATTTAGGTTCGTTGGATTTAAATGATTTCATTGCTCAACTGAAGCAGGAAATTACCGATTCGATATTATAAATTTTATTTTTAAGAAGAGCCTGTTACCTGGTCAGGTAGGCATATATACTAATAGTTTAAAAGGAGTATCATCATCGCTCAAGAACGCGAAGCACGAATCAACGGCGAAATTACTGCTAAAGAAGTGCGATTAATCAGTGATTCAGGCGAACAGCTTGGTGTTGTGTCTGTTCGTGAGGCTTTGGCTATGGCTGAGGAACAGGATGTAGATTTGGTGGAGATTTCTCCTACTGCGAAACCTCCTGTGTGTAAGCTTATGGATTTTGGTAAATACAAATACCAGCAAGCCAAAAAGCGTGACGAAGCCAAGAAAAATCAGAAGCAGGTGCAGATTAAAGAAATCAAATTCCGTCCGGGTACCGACGAAGGTGATTATCAAATCAAAATGCGCAATATTAAGCGTTTTTTGGAAGATGGTGATAAAGTAAAAGTCACCTTACGTTTCCGTGGGCGTGAAATGGCGCACCAGCAATTGGGAGCCCAGCTTTTGGAGCGTGTAAAAGAGGATTTGGTTGAATTGGCGCAAATCGAGTCTTTCCCGAAAATGGAAGGCCGTCAAATGGTCATGATGATTGCGCCAAAGAAAAAATAAAGTTATAATTCTCAGCTTGCTTCGGATGCTGCACGAAGCAAGCTTCCTTATGGCAGCAAAAACCGTGGTATTTGGGATATAAGTGTTTGAACTTTAGGATTTTAATAGTTTCAAGACCCCCTCATGCCTTATCTAAAAACAAATGGAGTTTTCCCATGCCTAAAATGAAAACCAAGTCTAGCGCGAAAAAACGCTTTAAAGTACTGGGTAACGGTGGTGTAAAGCGCGGTCATGCGTTCAAAAGTCATATTTTGACCAAAAAAACCACTAAAACGAAACGTCAATTGCGCGGTACCGCTATGGTAAATGAGCGTGATTTGGCTGCTGTTGCTAAAATGTTACCTTACGCTTAAGGAGTTTAAAGTATGCCACGCGTAAAACGCGGTGTAACCGCTCGTGCCCGTCACCAAAAAATCTTCGCTTTAGCCAAAGGTTATCGCGGTCGTCGTAAAAATGTATATCGCGTTGCCAAGCAAGCGGTAATGAAAGCCGGTCAGTATGCCTACCGTGACCGTCGCCAACGCAAACGCCAATTCCGCCAGTTGTGGATTGTGCGTATTAATGCCGGTGCGCGCGAAAACGGTCTGTCTTACAGCAAATTTATGAATGGCCTGAAACGTGCTTCTATCGAAATCGACCGCAAAGTATTGGCTGATTTGGCTGTATTCGACAAGGCTGCATTTGCACAATTGGTTGAAAAAGCCAAAGGTGCCCTGGCTGCTTAATGCGACAAGTTTGAAAAAGGAAACTTCGGTTTCCTTTTTTTATTGTTAAAAATTCTATGTGGTTGATTTTTCTTCTTTAAAGTCTATTTTTTTAGTGTAATTTGCGTTAAAATACGCGTCATTTCAGCTGGTTTGGGCGTAAGCCTGTTTTAGCCGGTTATATTGGACGGATTGGCCGTTGCAAGATTTATCAGGCCGTCTGAAAAAGGTAGTAGGAATCACGATTCTTCATCCTTTCAGACGGCCTCATCATTTTAAAATTTCAATTATCAACTTCTAGACGACAGACAAAAGATTATTATGGAAAATGTAAACCGCATTGTTGCCGAAGGTATTGCCGCTGTAGAAGCTGCGGTAGATTTTAATGCGTTGGAACAAGTAAAAGCCCACTATATGGGTAAAACGGGAGAATTGACCGGCTTGTTGAAAACCTTAGGCCAGATGTCTCCGGAAGAACGTAAAACCATCGGCGCACATATCAACGAATGCAAAAATCAGTTTCAGACGGCCTATAACAATAAACGGGAAGCGTTAAATGAAGCCAAATTGCAGATTCAATTGGCGGCCGAGGCGCTTGATGTTACCTTACCGGGCCGCGGTCAAACATTGGGGGGGCTGCATCCAGTGACCCTGACTTTGCAACGTATTGTGGAATTGTTTGAAGGTATCGGCTTTGAGGTAGCTGACGGCCCTGAAATTGAAGACGACTTCCATAATTTCCAAGCCCTGAATATTCCTCAAAACCATCCGGCGCGTGCCATGCAGGATACGTTTTACGTGGAGAACGGCGATGTGTTGCGTACCCATACCTCACCGATTCAAATCCGCTATATGTTGGACAAGAAAAATCCGCCCATCCGCATTATTGCGCCCGGCCGCGTTTACCGTGTCGACAGCGATGCCACACACTCGCCGATGTTTCATCAAGCCGAGGGTTTGTGGGTGGAAGAGGGGGTAACTTTCGCCGATTTGAAAGCCGTATTCACCGACTTTATCCGCCGTTTCTTTGAGCGCGACGATATGCAGGTTCGCTTCCGCCCATCGTTTTTCCCGTTTACCGAACCTTCTGCCGAAATCGACATCATGGCGGAGAACGGCAAATGGCTGGAGGTTGGCGGCTGCGGTATGGTGCATCCTAACGTGTTGAAAAACGTGAATATTGATCCGGAGAAATACACCGGCTTTGCTTTCGGTATCGGTCTCGACCGCTTTGCCATGTTGCGCTACAACGTCAATGATTTGCGTCTGTTCTTTGATAATGACTTGAATTTCTTGAAACAATTTAAATAATCATGAGACGCAGCCAGTGCGTATCTGTGGTTGTTGCCGCTATTTTTCTGTTATTGCATTTCTATTGCGAATGGCATGTAGTGCAGGTTGCGGATTTAAAAACCGGAAACGGTGATATTCAGACGGCCTTAATATGGCAGAAAAACAGTCATATCGCCTTTTCAGTTTCATGCCTCTCGGCTTTCCTATTCGCATTACGGATAAGGATATTCAAGGGTTGGGAAAAGGCGGCGTTTGTGACCGCATTCACTCTGGCATATGGTCTTGGTTGGTTTATTCTGTCCGTGTTGATCATTTTTTAAAGTTTACGGTATATGCCGTCTGAAAGCAGTTTCAGACGGCCTAACAAATAGAGAAAACATCATGCAATTTTCTTATTCTTGGCTGAAAAAGCAAGCCAATCCTAATTTGTCTGCCGAAGAGTTGGCGCATTTGTTGACCATGGCCGGTTTGGAAGTGGAAGAAACCGAAACCGCCGCACCTATGTTCAGCGGCGTGGTCGTGGCCGAAGTCAAATCGGTGGAAAAACACCCCGATGCCGACCGCTTGAACGTTACTAAAGTCGATGCGGGTACGGGCGAACTCATTCAAATTGTGTGCGGCGCACCGAATGTCAAACCCGGTATCAAGGTGCCGTGTTCTTTGCCGGGCGCGGTGTTGCCGGGAGATTTCAAAATCAAACCGACCAAAATGCGGGGTGTGGAATCCAACGGGATGCTGTGTTCGACCGATGAGTTGGGATTGCCGGATGACGGGGTGGACGGTTTGCATATCCTGCCTGAAGACGCGCCTGTCGGCCAAGATTTACGCGAATATTTTGATTTGGATGATACCCTGTTCACGCTCAAGATTACGCCGAACCGTACGGATTGCTTAAGTATCAAAGGTATTGCGCGCGAAGTATCGGCGTTGACGCAATGTGCCTTCAATCCTGTCATGATTCAGACGGCCTCTGTGCAAAGCGGTAAAAAACAGGCCGTCCGCATTGATGCGCCTGAAGATTGCGGCCGCTTTATCAGCCGTGTGATTGAAAACGTGAATGCCGGAGCGCAAACGCCGGTTTGGATGAAGCAGCGTTTGGAACGCAGCGGTGTGCGTTCGGTATCGGCTTTGGTGGACATCGGCAACTATGTGATGTTGGAACTCGGCCAGCCGATGCACGTTTTCGATGCCGATAAAATCAACGGCAGCATTATCGTACGCCGCGCCGAAAACGGGGAAACGTTGGAATGCTTAAATGAGAAAACCGTGACTTTAGCCGACAATACGCTGGTTATCGCTGATGAAAAAGGCGTATTGAGTATGGCCGGACTGATGGGCGGAGAGGCGAGTGCGGTTTCAGACGGCACGCGCAACATTGTTTTGGAAGCGGCGTATTTCAATCCCGTTACGATTTCAGGCAAATCGCGCCAATACGGTTTCGGTTCGGATTCGTCGTTCCGTTTCGAACGCGGAGTGGACTGGGCTTTGCAGGCCGATGCGGTTGAGCGGGCAACGGAACTGGTGCAGCAAATCTGCGGCGGTGAAGCCGGAGAAATGGTGGAAGCGCAAGGCCGGTTGCCGCAAGCCAAGCAAGTAGAAATCCGTTTGGCGCGTTTGGAAAAAATGCTGGGTGTAAGCGTACCGACCAGTCAGGTTGAAACCATTTTGCAACACCTGGGATTAAACCCTGTGCAAACTGCCGAAGGTTTCAGCGTAACCGCCCCAAGTTTCCGCTTCGACATAGAAATTGAGGCCGATTTGGTGGAAGAAATCGGCCGGGTGTATGGCTATGAAAACATTCCCGACGACCATACTTCAGGTCGTCTGAAAATGTCGGCATTGCCTGAAACCAAGCGTCCGCGTTTTGCGGTTTACAACGAAATGGCGGCGCGCGGTTATCAGGAAGCGGTCAGTTATGCGTTTGTGGATGAACAATGGGAACAGGATTTTGCGGCCAATACCGACCCGATCCGCCTGCAAAATCCGCTGGCGGCGCAATATGCGGTCATGCGCTCGACCTTAATCGGCGGCTTGGTGGAGATTCTGCAAAACAATTTGAACCGCAAGCAAAACCGTGTGCGCATATTTGAAATTGCGCGTGTGTTCAGCAAAGATTCAGACGGCCGATTTGTACAGAAAGAACGTATCGGCGGTTTGTGGTACGGTTCGGTTGTTGCCGAACAATGGGGCGAGAAGGTGCGTCCTGCCGATTTTTACGACATCAAAGCCGATGTGGAAAATCTGCTGGACGGTAAAGCGGTTTCATTTGTCAAAGCACAACATCCTGCCCTGCATCCGGGGCGTACGGCGGATATTGTTTCAGACGGCATGGTGATTGGTTTTGTCGGCGAGCTGCATCCGAAATGGTTGCAGAAATACGATTTGCCGCAAGCTGCGCTGGTGTTTGAAATCGATATGGATGCGGTTTTGAGCCGTGAGAAAACGCGTTATCAAGCCGTCTCCAAGTTCCAACCCGTCCGCCGCGACTTGGCCTTTGTCGTGCCGGAGAACATGAGCCATGACGAATTGTTGGCGGCTTTGTATGCCGAAGCCAATCATTTGGTTCGGGAAATCAGCCTGTTTGACGTTTATCGCGGTGCCGGTTTGCCGGAAGGAACAAAGAGTATGGCTTTAAAAGTCATTTTGCAGGATATGGAAACCACTTTGACCGATGATGTCGTCGAGCCGTTGGTGACGAAGCTGGTGGAGTCGGCGGCAGCCGTCGGCGCACAATTGCGCGGCTGATCCGATTTACATCATGAAAATGACAAACACTCGGAACCAAACCGTAAATTCCGTTTGATTTTCGAGATTGGTACTTGAATTTTAAGAAAAAATTAGTAATAATTTGCTCCTGTTGAAAAAGAAGGTAAGAACATGACATTAACTAAAGCCGAGTTGGCTGACATTTTGGTAGACAAAGTCAGCAACGTGACCAAAAATGATGCGAAAGAAATCGTTGAACTCTTTTTTGAAGAAATCCGCAGCACCTTGGCGCGCGGCGAGGAAATTAAAATTTCCGGTTTCGGTAATTTCCAGCTGCGCGACAAACCGCAACGTCCGGGACGTAATCCGAAAACCGGCGAAGAAGTGCCGATTACTGCCCGCCGCGTGGTGACATTCCACGCAAGCCAAAAGCTCAAAGGGATGGTGGAGCATCACTATGACAAAAAACGCTAATCAGCCGATTCCTGCAAAACGTTATTTTACGCTGGACGAAGTTTGCCAAGTGGTGCAAATCAGTCCGGAACAATTTGCCCGCTGGCAATATGAGAATGCCGTTGTTATCGGTTACGGCGGTGACCGCTATACACGTTCGGATATCGTGAAACTTTTGAAACTGAAAGAGACTTTTGCGCCGTATGCCGAAGAGTTGCCGCAAGAAGTATTGGATGCCAACGGTCTGCCGGCCGCGGATAACGATGAAATCCGCGCAAGTCTGAATAATACCCTGGCGGATTTGGAAAAAGTTTTAGCCAGTTGATTGAAAACCGGGAAATACAGATTTCCCGGTTTTGTTTTATGGATAAAGAGGCCGTCTGAAAAACAGTTTTTCAGACGGCCTTTTGTAATTAAGGGAAGTTGCTGAATCAGAATAAGGCTTCCAGGCGGACCAGGGTACCGATGGTGTGGTCGCGGTCTTCCTTGCGGTCGTTCAGATAATTGACTTCGGTTTGGACAAACAGCCATTTGCGCCACACCGGTTGGCGGTAGCCGACGAACGGCCCGTAGGTGTTCAGCTTGAATTTTTTGTCTTCGATATGGCCGTGGGTGTGCAGGCCGTAGTTGACGTACCGGGCGGTACCTAAATCATGCTGGCGGTATGTATTGTTTCCCCATGTCCATTCTTCCCTGTCGCCCTCATGTTCGTATTGCACGTGCAGTTGGTTGGCGATAAAGGTTTTTGCGTCTTCTTGGTGGCGGGTATCCCAATTGGTGCGGACATGGTGTTCGCTTTTCGAGCCGTAGCGGTAAATCTGCTCCAGGCCGGTCACCAATTGATCATTAATCTGCCAATCTTTTTCCGCTTTAGCACGGGCATATAAGTCGCTGCCGGAACGGATACCGATGTCGAAATCGGTGTCTACCGTGCCGTTGTTGAACAATTCGTTCCAACGCAGGGCAATGGAAGAGTTTTGATCGCGGTTGGTGCGGTAGTCGTAGCTTTTGTCGTCGCGATAAGTACGGTTGCGGTAGTTGCTGGCTTCGTTTCGGAATTCGTCGTCCAAGGAATCGTCACCGAATACCACGTTCAGTTTTTGCTGCAATACCGGTAATTTGACACGGCCGCGAATACGCGGTGTCACTGAAAATTCGTCGTATTTGTTCCACTCGGTATCAACCATCACGCGCAAATTGGCACTGGCCGGATTGTCGGGATCAGTCTCGCCGAACCAGCCGTCCATATTGTGCGACCATCTTTTTAAGGTGCCTTGAACCTTGCCGTGTTGCGTATCCACCCAAGTATTGCCTGTGGCGGGCAGGGTATCTTCTGCTGCGGCCATTGAAGAAATACAGGCTGCCAAAATGAATAAAGCCGTTCGATTTCTCTTTTGCATGATGGATTCCTTAGCGGATGAGTGATATTCAATTGATGAGCATACATTAAATTGTTTTGAATCACAAATTTTATAAATCTCAGGATAAAAGAGCCGTCTTTAATATAGTAAAGTTTCGGATTGGCGTACCCATCCAATCGGCGGACAGGTTCCAACATGGCAAAGATGTTGGGGTTTAAGCGGGTTTGAATTCGGTAGCCGGGGATTTTCCATTGAATAAAAGACCGTCTGCATTCGGAATGGCCAAACCCTGAATTATCGAGACGTTCGGGTAATCTGTTCTGCCACAGGGAACGAATGGCTTGAGTTACCGGTTTGCAGTGTAGTCCCGCCCAAAGTGCAAACACGGACGGATAAAACGGTTGCTTACCGGATGGGCGCAGCCATTGCCGGTTTGACAAAGGGTGCAGGCCGTCTGAAAAGCTATGTTAGAATCGGATTATTTTTTCAGACGGCCTTTATCGTTATGCTTAATCCGAAACACAAACTTGCCGAATTGGTGCGCATTTTGGAGGAGCGGGATTATATTTTTCCTGCTGATCCGGCTCAGGTGACCGAATCGCTGCGGCATGTCGACGGCAGGCATGAAGGGAAAATATTGCGCCGTGCGGAAATGATAGACCGCAATCATCAACTGCAAGATACGTTGGAATACGCCAAAAGTGCGGGATTTTGGTTGTGGATAGTCGGTGTGTCGTTGATGTTTGCCGGCGGCTTCTCCGGTACTTATATCCTGATGGACAACCAAGGTCTGAATTTTTTCCTGATTCTGGCCAGCGTTTTGGGCATGAATACCGTCATGCTGCTGGTTTGGCTGATGTCGGTGGTGTTCCGCTTCAAATTCGGCAACGTCGTCAGCCATCCGATGACATGGATGCGCGGTAAAGATCCGGTAAATCAGGCACTGTTGCGTTTGTACAGCGAAGAATGGCAGCAACCTTCCACGCGCTGGCTGATTGGCCGCACAACACACAGCTTATGGTTGGCGACTTTGTCGGGGATGCTGGTTTCCGTGTTGATGCTGCTGCTGGTGCGCCAATATACGTTCAACTGGGAAAGCACGCTGTTGACCAACAGCGCATCCGTCAAAGCCATCGAATGGCTGGGCTGGCTGCCGTCTAAAGCAGGTTTTCCTGTGCCCGATGCCGAAGCGGTATTGCAAGGCCGTCTGAACAGCAATATTGCCGACGCACGCGCTTGGTCGGGTTTGCTGATCGGCAGCATCGTGTGCTACGGCATTTTGCCGCGCTTGATTGCATGGGCGGGATGCAGAATCATGCTCAAAATCAGCCGCACTCCCTTGCCGCTGGATAAGCCGTATTATCAGAAAATCATTCAGCAATGGCAGACCAAAATCATTGATGCCGACACGCAAAGCGAAACCGTCGCTGCCGTGTCGCCCAAAATCAACATCAGTAATGCGGCAAAATGGGCGGTCATGCTGGAGGCGCAATGGCCGGACGATTCTTGGTTTACCCACACGCTCGGACAAGATTGGCTCGACAAAGGCGTGGCCGACAGCCGCGATGCCGTGCACGGTTTGGCGGACGAATTGCAGCGGCAGCCGGTGCAGCTGCTTATCGGCGTGCGTGCGCATACCGTCCCCGACCGCGGCGTATTGCGCCAAATGACCCGGTTGGCCGAAGCGGCCAAGGGTGGGGCGGTGGTGCAGCTTTTGGCCGAACAACATCTTTCAGACGGCCTGCAAGAAAATTTACAGCATTGGCATCAGGCTTTGAACGAGCGCAATCTGGCATGGCTGAATCCGCCCAAGCTGGAACAGGAATTGCGTTTGCAGCAAAACAGGCAGGCCGTCTGAAAAAATGAAAAGATAAAATCATGGAAAACAAACCTTTATCTCTGGCTGTAGTCGGTCACACCAATACCGGCAAAACTTCATTGCTGCGCACTTTGCTGCGCGACAGCACATTTGGCGAAGTCAAAAATGCACCGTCCACCACGCGTCATGTCGAGCAGGCCGCAATTTCAGACGGCATTGATACGCTGGTGTATTTATACGATACGCCCGGCTTGGAAGATGCCGGCGGCGTATTGGATTGGTTGGAAGCCAATACTTCATCGCGTTCAGACGGCATCGAACGTCTGCAACAGTTTCTCGATAGCCCTGAGGCTGCCGGCGATTTCAACCAAGAAGCCAAAGTGCTGCGCCAATTGCTGCAAAGCGACATGGCGTTGTATGTGGTGGACGCGCGCGAACCGGTGTTAAACAAATATAAAGACGAACTGACCGTGTTGTCGTGGTGCGCCAAGCCGGTGATGCCGGTGTTCAATTTTATCGGCGGACAGGATTTGACCGAATGGACCACCATGCTGGCGCGGCGCACATTACACGTTTACAGCGGCTTTGATACCGTTGCCTTTGATTTTGAAGGTGAAATCCGCTTGTGGGACAATTTGGCCACCATGTTGCCCGAGCGCGGCATTCTCGACCGCCTAACCGGTATGCGCCGCCGCGAATGGCAGCGGCTGGATGGTGAAGCACGGCGCGAAATTGCCGATTTCCTGCTCGATGTTGCTGCTTACAAACAGGAAATCGATGAAGACGACAATCCTGAGCCGACACTGCAAACCATGCAGGCAGAAGTGCGCCAATTAGAACGCAAAATGCAGCAGCAACTGTTCCAACTTTACCGTTTCTACCAAAACGACATCGAAAGCGGCGATTGGGCATTGAAAGCCTTCCGCCAAGACCCGTTCGACAGCGATTTACTGGTGCAATACGGCATCCGCACCGGTACCGGCGCGGCCACAGGCGCATTAATCGGGTTCGGTATCGATGTCGCCACGCTGGGCGGTTCGCTCGGTTTGGGTACGGCCATCGGCGGCATTTTAGGCGGTGTGTTACCGAATATGCAGGATATTTCCGATAAAATCTCCGGCAAACAAACCCTGCATATCGATCCGGAAACCTTAACCTTATTGGCTGCGCGCGCATTGGATTTACTGAACGCCCTGCAAAAACGCGGTCATGCCGCGCAATCGCAAGTGACCCTGCAAAGCGGCCAAACCCCGTGGCAGCCGCATAAAATGCCGTCTGAATTGAATAAGGCGCGTTCGCAATGGAAATGGTCGTCGCTGAATACGCATTTGCCCGAACTCAGCCATCGGGAACGGGCGGAAGCTGCGGAAAATCTGCAACAAAAATTAAAGTAGAAATAGGCCGTCTGAAAGTCTAAGTGCAGATAAAAACATTTTTCTTATTTAATTTTTCTTTTTTGATTTTATTCGAAAATAAAATAATCAAAAATAGCCGCCGATGTCTTTTTTTTGATATAAACCGCAATTTTTTAATCGCGGATGTTGACGGACGAAAAAGAAAAGCGCAAAATACGTCTCGTTGAGTTGCTTGATGCAGCTTGATTTTTCTCCTCTATTTCTCCTTTGTAGACTTGGCGCATATCCGAAACGGTATGCGCGTTTTTTTTCGTTATCGATTCATCAAACCGTCATCATCATTGCGTATAATGACGCTTAACTGTTTTGTGAAATCAAATTACATATAAATTGTGCAAATGATACAATTAAGAAATTTTACAAGAAAAATGCTTGCGCACCACGGTTAATCTTGACATAATGAACCCCGTTAGCTGGTTCGAGTAGTCAGTTAATAGTTTCTCCTCTATTTCTCCTTTGTAGACTTGGCACACATTTGATTGAATGTGTGCATTTTTTTTGCCTGTTATTTTTGATTGGCAGGAGATTTTTTGTTGTCATAAAACTGAAGAAAATAACATCGGAAGACAGGATTTTGTCTTTCGATAAAGAACATGAGGCCGTCTGAAAACCAAACAGATTCATATCGAATGCCTGTTTGATTTTCAGACGGCCTTTTTGTGGTGTCGTTTTTTCAAGCCTTGTTGTAATATGTTGAAAAACCTGTTGATTTAGTGAACGGTAAAAGCAGGTGTTTGGTTTGAGAAAACGGAGAAACAAGGAGAAACAATGATGGAACGTTTTGATTTCAATTATCCGCCTTATCATTTTTTAAGCGGCAGCGAGCGTTTGTCTTTGCAAAATGTGGTGGATATTGCTTTTTACCGCGATGAAGAATTGATCATCGAGCCCAACACGCCGATTGAGTTTTTATATGTGGTGATGAAAGGCGTGGTGAAAGAGGTCGGGAATGACGGCGAAGTGGCGGCGGTTTATCGGGCGCATGACACTTTTGAGGCCCGTGCTTTGGTAGAAGGTACAAGCCAAAACAGTTTTGTCGCTGCGGAAGAAGCCTTGGTGTATAAGCTGCCCAAAGCCTGCGTATTGCATTTGATGGAGGGAAACAGCCGTTTTGGTTCGTATTTTTATGCTTCGGTAGCGGAAAAATTGGCCAGCCGTTCCGAATCGCCGGATGAAGATGAGTTTGAAAGCCTGTTTACGGCGAAAGTACGCGATGCCTATCGGGACAATGCGGTGTGGCTGGATGGCAAGGCGACGATTTTGGAAGCGGCGCATTTGATGAAGGCGCACAAAACCAAAACGCTTTTGCTGCGCCATGAAGGGCAGGCCGGTTTGTTTACCGAATCGGCTTTCCGCGACATTGTGATCGAAGGGGTATCGTTTGACGAGCCGGTGTACAAATGGTCGCCGGCGCAACTGATTACTGTAGATATTGACGATTTCGTGTTCAATGCCTTGCTCAGAATGATGGAATCGCGTATCCAGCGGGTAGTGGTGACGGAAAACGGTCAAGCGGTGGGGGCATTGGAGCAGCTCGATATTTTGGCGTATTTTTCCAACCATACGCATTTGGTGGTGCAGCGGATTGAAAAAGCCGAAACCATAGATGATTTGGCGGAGCTGGCGGCGCATATGAACGATTCGGTTCAGGCCTTGCAGAAAAACGGCGTGCGTGCCAAGCAGTTGGCGCAACTGATGCAGGTGTCGAACAGCGCTCTGTTTGAAAAGACATGGCGGCTGTTGGCTTCGGAAACGTTATACGAACATTCTTGCCTGTTGATTATGGGTTCGGAGGGGCGTGGCGAACAGATTTTGAAAACCGACCAGGATAACGCGCTGATTTTGGCCGATGGTGCGGATTTGGCAGAAGCGCAAGCGACGGCTGAAAAATTTTCCGCCGCGCTCGAGCGTTTCGGCTATCCGCCTTGCAAGGGCGGGATTATGGTGTGCAATCCGATGTGGCGCAAGCCGTTGGGCGAATTTAAAAAAATGATTGGCGGCTGGCTGAGTTCGGCCACTCCGGAAAATATGATGAATCTGGCGATTTTCATCGATGCCAAGGCGGTGGCGGGGGATGTGTCGCTGTTGGAGGAGTTGAACCGCTATCTTTACCGCCGCATGGATAAGGACGTCGGCATTTTGATGAACTTTGCCCGTGCGGTGGATTTGTTCGAAGACCACAGCCGCCGTTTCCTGCCGCGCCTGCTCCAGCGCAACAACAAGAAAATGGACGTGAAAAAAATCGGTATTTTCCCGATTGTACACGGTGTGCGCGCCTTGGCTTTGGAAGCGCATCTGGAGGCGAATAATTCTTTTGAGCGCATCAATATATTGGTTGCGCAAAATATTTTGGAACCGCAGGCGGGGCGCGATCTGGCGGAAGCATTGGGTTATCTGATGGATTTGCGCCTGAAAGGCGGCCTGATGTGTTTGACCGACCCGACTCAGAAGCTCAATAACCAGGTGGATACCGACAAACTCTCCACGCTCGAGCGTGATTTGCTGAAAGATTCGCTGAATGTGGTGAAACGGTTCAAGCAGACGGTGCGTCATCATTTTCATTTGGGAGGGTAGGGAACATGTTTGAGAAAATAAAACATGCTTATTACCGACGCCGTCTGAAAGATCCGAAGTATGCCTTTCTCTATGACGAACACGCTGATGAAATGGTAAGCATCGATTGCGAAACCACCAGCCTGAATGTGAAAGAGGCGGAAATCATTTCCATCGGTGCGGTAAAAATCCGCGGCAATACCATTCTGACCAGCGAACCGTTTTATGTGTTGGTAAAGCCGGAAGGCATGATGGAGGCGACCAATGTGACGGTGCACGGTTTGCGGCCGAAAGATCTTTCAGACGGCATTACAGTTGAAGAGGCGCTGTATCGACTGCTGGATTTTATCGGCGGCAGGCCGTTGGTCGGTTATTATCTGGAATACGACGTGGCCATGATCGATAAGTTTCTGAAGCCTTTAATCGGCATTCCTTTGCCGAACCGGAGGATTGAAGTGTCGGCGGTGTATTTCAAGCAGGAAGTCAAGAAAAACTTTTATTACAACGATTATGTCGACCTGCGCATGGCCAGCATGATCAAAACCCTGCGTATTCCCGATTTGCCGCGCCACAACGCGCTTAATGATGCGATTAATGTGGCGATGATGTGGCAGGCGGTACAGGCCAGAAAGTAGGGCCGTTCGAACAATTTGTTTTCCAACCCTACTAGGCCGTCTGAAATATTTTTCAGACGGCCTTTTGTTTGCCGAAAGGTTGCTGCCGGCATGAAAAACAGATTCGGGAAAATTTGATTTCGCCAATCAAAAAACAATTTATCGTGTAAAAAAATGTTAATTTATAACGGGGAGTAAATTTAGATAAGATTTAAACATTAATATATTTATTTCATTAAATTACAAGGTGTTTCATCGAATTAATATTTTTTAAATATTTGTTGTAAAATAAAATTTATAAAAAAAAATGTCAATTTCGTTGATAAATTATTAATTCGAATTCATACGACGCATTTTCATTTATTGTCAGGAAAGCCTAATCCTATGGGTTATGTTGTCAGTCTGAGGAATTATGCTATGCTGGATTCAAGGCGTTTCTGCCTTGTTCAAGCAATACCGCTCAAGAAACAAAAAAATCCGGCGTTGCAGACCACTGTCACGACCGGAGGCATTCTCTACATATCAATTAGGAGATCATCATGTCCGATAATAAACAAAATATGACGGCCTACTGGAAAGCCAATGTGCGCCTGATTTTGGGCTGCATGATTGTGTGGGCGCTCTGCTCGCACGCCTTTGCCATTTTCCTGCGTCCGGCCTTAATGGGCATTCAGATTTTCGGTATCGACATCGGTTTCTGGTTCGGCCAGCAGGGTTCGATATTGACCTTTATCGCCATCATTTTCTTCTATTCGTGGAGAATGAACAAAATCGATGCGGAATTCGGCGTGCACGAGGAGTAAATCATGAGTCAATTTTGGATTAACGTCTTGTTCGTGGGTGCGTCGTTTGCACTCTATTTCGGCATCGCTATTTGGGCGCGCGCCGGTTCGACCAAAGAGTTTTACGTAGCAGGCGGCGGCGTACATCCCGTGTTGAACGGTATGGCCACCGGTGCCGACTGGATGAGCGCGGCTTCGTTCATTTCGATGGCGGGTATGCTGGCGATGGGCGGCTATGCGGCTTCGGCCTACCTGATGGGTTGGACGGGCGGCTATGTATTGCTGGCCTTGCTGCTTGCACCGTATCTGCGCAAATTCGGTAAGTTTACCGTGCCCGATTTTATCGGCGACCGTTTTTACAGCCGCAATGCGCGTTTGATTGCCGTGGCCTGTCTGATTCTGGCTTCGACCACTTATGTCATCGGCCAAATGACCGGTGCGGGCGTGGCCTTCTCCCGCTTCCTTGAAGTGAGCAATACCACCGGCCTGATTATCGCGGCGGTTGTGGTGCTGTTTTACGCGGTACTGGGCGGCATGAAGGGCATCACTTATACGCAGGTGGCGCAATATGTGGTGCTGATTATTGCCTATACCATTCCGGCGGTGTTTATCTCTTTGGAGATGACCGGGAATCCGATTCCGCCGTTGGGCTTGTTCGGCAACGATACGGCTACCGGCGTGCCGCTGTTGCAGAAACTTGACGCGTTGGTGACTGATTTGGGCTTCACTGCCTACACCGCCGATGTGTCGGACAAATTGAACATGTTCTTACTGACCATGTCGCTGATGATCGGTACCGCAGGTTTGCCGCACGTGATTATCCGTTTCTTTACCGTGCCTAAAGTATCCGATGCCCGTTCTTCGGCCGGTTGGGCGCTGGTGTTCATTGCCTTGCTCTATACCACCGCACCCGCAGTCGGCTCGATGGCACGCATCAACCTGGTTGAAACCGTGTATCCGCAAGGCACGCAGTCTGCACCTTTGGAATACCAAGCGCGTCCGGAATGGATGAAAACGTGGGAAAACACCGGCCTACTGAAGTTTGAAGACAAAAACGGCGACGGCCGCATCCAATACTACAACGACAAAGCCAAAGATTTCACCGCAGCGCAAGAACGCGGCTGGCAGGGCAATGAGTTGAGCGTGAACAACGACATCATGGTCTTGGCAAACCCTGAAATCGCCAACCTGCCCGGTTGGGTAGTCGGCCTGATTGCCGCAGGCGGTTTGGCTGCCGCGCTCTCTACCGCCGCCGGTCTGCTGCTCGCCATCTCGTCTGCGATTTCGCACGACTTGATTAAGAAAACGCTCAAACCCGACATCAGCGACAAAGGCGAACTCATGGCCGCGCGCGTATCCATGACGATTGCGATTGTGGTGGCGACATGGTTGGGCATCAACCCGCCGGGTTTTGCGGCGCAGGTCGTGGCACTTGCATTCGGTATCGCCGCCGCCTCGATTTTCCCGACTCTGATGATGGGCATTTTCTCGAAGCGCGTGAACGACAAAGGCGCGATTGCCGGTATGCTGGTCGGTTTGATTTCCACCTGCGTGTACATTTTCCTGTACATGGGCTGGTTCTTCATTCCGGGTACCAACACCTTTGAAAACACCGCGGAAAACTGGATTTTCGGTATTTCGCCGCTGGGCTTCGGTCCGATTGGTGCGGTGTTGAACTTCGCGGTTGCCTTCGCCGTATCCGCCATGGGCAAAGCACCGCCGCAAGACGTACAGGATCTGGTGGAAAGCGTGCGTTATCCGCGCGGCGCAGGCGAAGCCATCGACCATTAATCTTGGCGCACGGAAACGCGGGTTGACCAAACCCGCGTTTTTTATATCCGAATAACCGCTGAAACTTTTCAGACGGCCTGCAAACGCCTATCATGCCGTCTGAAAACACAAAAACACATCAAGAGGAACGCTTATGCTGTGGGAACTCATTGCCACCGTATCCGCCGGTTTCGGTGCCGCCGGTATCGCGCTGATTGTGCGCACCGTCTTTAAAAAGTTGCCCAAATGGATGATTCCCGCCGCCGCCGGTTTGGGCATGATCGGGTTTCAGGTATTCAGCGAATACACCTGGTTCGAGCATACCCGTTCCCGACTGCCGTCTGAAACCGCCGTCGTGGCCGAAATTCCCGAAACCGCGTTTTACAAACCGTGGTCGTATATCCGGCCGCAGGTGTTGAAATTCGTCGCCGTCGATACCGCCAATATCGAAACCGTCGATAAAGAACGCAACATCCGCCGCGCCAACCTCTATTTTTTCGAGCGGCGCATGAGTGCGCAAACCCTGCCGGTGTGGATAGACTGCGGCAACGGGCTGCAAACGGATATTGCCGATCCGTCCGCACAGGTATGGGGCAAAACGGAACATACCGCCAATATTGTTGCGGCGGTGTGCCGTTAAACAAGTATTAAAACAAAGGCCGTCTGAAAATTTTCAGACGGCCTTTCCCTGGAGTCCGCGCGATGATTCAGAACGGGCGGTATGCCTCAAAACACGTCTGAAAAGAAAATGCCGCATTTTCAGACGGCCTTTGTCAATAACTAAACGCTGTATTTGAAAAAGCACGTAATCGGCCTATAATCAATCCATCCGAATACATGCAGGCCGTCTGAAAAATGAATCCGGCCGGTGTCAAACAAAATCGGCGGCCCGATTCAGTGGCTGCTGATGCGCACATACAAAGGACAAAACATGCGCCCCTTACAAGCCGAAATCCGTTTGGATAATTTGCGCCACAATTACCAAACCCTGAAAAACATCCACGGCAACAAACTCCTGGCCGTGATTAAAGCCGATGCCTACGGCCACGGAGCAGTGCGCTGCGCTCATGCGCTGGCCGATTTGGCCGACGGTTTCGCCGTGGCGACTTTGGCAGAAGCGGTCGAATTGCGTCAAAACGGCATTGAAAACCCGATTGTGCTGCTCGAAGGCGTATTTGATGCGGCAGAGTATGCCCGAATCGACGAATACCGATTATGGCCGGCGGTCGGTAGCCAATGGCAGCTTGAGAGTCTGATTCACCACGAATGGCAAAATCCCGTGACCGTGTGGCTGAAAATGGATTCGGGTATGCACCGCGCCGGCTTTTTCCCGCACAATTACGCTGCGGCCTACACCGCGTTAAAACAATGCGGACATGTTGCCGACATCGTTAAATTCAGCCATTTCGCCTGTGCCGACGAACCGGAAAACGGCATGAGCGAAATGCAGCTTGAAGCCTTTGATTTGGCTTGCGAGGGCTTGGCGGGCGAAGAAAGTCTGGCCAATTCCGCCGCGATTCTGAATCTGCCCGAAGCGCGCCGCGACTGGGGCAGGGCAGGGCTGGCTTTATACGGCGTATCGCCTTTCGGCGGTGTGGACGAACGCCTGAAGCCTGTCATGCGCCTGACCACCCGCGTATTCGGCGAACGCGTGCTGCAGCCGCATTCGCCCATCGGCTACGGTGCGACGTTTTACACTTCCAAATCCACCCGCGTCGGCCTGATTGCCTGCGGCTATGCCGACGGCTATCCGCGCCGCGCCTCGACCGGCTCTCCGGTAGCGGTGGACGGCGTACGCAGCCGCATTATCGGGCGCGTGTCGATGGACATGATGACCGTCGAATTGGATGCATCGAGAGAGGGCTTGGGTTGCGAGGTTGAGCTGTGGGGCGATGCGGTGAATGTGAACGAAGTGGCCGAAGCTGCGGGGACGATTGCGTATGAATTGTTGTGTAACGTCAAGCGTGGAAAGTTTACTTATTTTGAGTAAAGAAAGTATTTATAGTTTTTTGAATAATTTCATTAATTATTAGCTTTTTAAATAATTATTAAAAGATATTTATGACAACATTGAAATCACTCGAAGCAAAATTGAATCAACTAGAAATTGAAATTGAGAGTTTAAAAGATGAAACAATGTATTTGCGATCCATCCTTGCTGATCTTATTCAATCAGCAGTATCGCAAGATGCAATTAATCCTGAATTCTTGATCCGGAAGATGGCAGATTATAGATATAGTCCTCTTTTTTGGATTAGTAAAAAAGAAATAGATGATATATACCAAAAGCAGATAACTATTTTGCAAGAGTTTGCGGATGCAATTTTCCTTGGGTTGGAAGCCAAAACAGGTTCTCAGAAGGAACAATATGAAAAATTAGAAGAAACAAGAGTTTATTTTAATAGGGAGCTTGAGAAATACATTAGGAATAGTTAATTTTATAATTTCTCCTATCTTAAAATTGTTGACAATTGAATCTCAGGCCGTCTGAAAGAATGCTATAATCCGGCCATTCAAATCTTTTCAGACGGCCTGAGTTTTCATCCGAACAGGTCAATCCCTCATCCTATTTTCCGCAATTCAACAAAGGAATTCCCATGAGCCATTCTGTTGTGACCGTCATCGGTAAAGACCGCGTCGGTATCGTGTACGACGTTTCTAAAATCCTGGCCGAAAACCAACTCAATATCCTCAACATCAGCCAGCAATTGATGGACGATTTTTTCACCATGATTATTCTGGTCGATACCGCCAAATGCCCGAAATCGCGTCAAGAAATGCTGGATTTGTTTGCCGGAGAAAGCAAAAAACTCGCGCTCGACATCCGATTGCAGGACGAAGAATTGTTTAAAGCCATGCACCGCATTTGAGAGGCCGTCTGAAATGTCTATCCAATCGAAAGAAATCCTCGAAACCGTCAAAATGGTGTCCGACCAGAATTTTGACGTGCGCACCATCACCATCGGCATCGATTTGCACGACTGCATCAGCAGCGACATTGACGAACTGAACCGGAATATCTACAACAAAATCACCACCGTCGGCAAAAATTTGGTGGCCACCGCGAAAACATTGTCGGCCAAATACGGCGTGCCGATTGTGAACCAGCGCATTTCCGTGACCCCGATTGCCCAAATCGCGGCAGCGACTAAAGCCGATTCGTATGTGAGCGTGGCGCAGACTTTGGACAAAGCGGCCAAAGCCATTGGCGTGTCGTTTATCGGCGGCTTTTCCGCTTTGGTGCAGAAAGGCATGTCGCCGTCGGACGAAGTGCTGATCCGTTCGATTCCCGAAGCGATGAAAACCACCGACATCGTGTGCGCCTCGATCAATATCGGCTCCACCCGTGCCGGCATTAATATGGACGCGGTAAAACTGGCGGGCGAAACCATCAAGCGTACTGCCGAGATTACGCCCGAAGGCTTCGGCTGCGCCAAAATCGTCGTGTTCTGCAACGCGGTGGAAGACAATCCCTTTATGGCGGGCGCGTTTCACGGTTCGGGCGAAGCGGATGCGGTGATTAACGTCGGCGTTTCCGGCCCGGGCGTGGTAAAAGCCGCGTTGGAAAACTCCGATGCCGTGACCTTGACCGAAGTGGCCGAAGTGGTGAAAAAAACCGCGTTCAAAATCACGCGCGTGGGTGAGTTGATTGGCCAGGAAGCCAGCAAAGCCTTGGGTATTCCGTTCGGCATTTTGGATTTGTCGCTGGCACCCACACCTGCCGTCGGCGACTCCGTTGCGCGCATTCTCGAAGAAATGGGCTTGAGCGTGTGCGGCACGCACGGCACGACGGCGGCTCTGGCGTTGCTGAACGACGCGGTGAAAAAAGGCGGCATGATGGCTTCCAGCGCGGTCGGCGGCTTGAGCGGCGCGTTTATCCCCGTTTCCGAAGACGAAGGCATGATTGCCGCCGCCGAAGCCGGCGTGCTGACTTTGGACAAACTCGAAGCCATGACCGCGGTCTGCTCGGTGGGCTTGGACATGATTGCCGTGCCCGGCCACACTCCTGCACACACCATCAGCGGCATCATCGCCGACGAAGCCGCCATCGGCATGATTAACAGCAAAACCACCGCCGTACGCATCATTCCCGTGACCGGAAAAGACGTGGGCGAGAGCGTCGAGTTCGGCGGTTTGTTGGGTTACGCGCCGATTATGCCGGTCAAAGACGGCTCGTGCGAAGTGTTCGTCAACCGCGGCGGCCGTATCCCTGCGCCCGTGCAGTCGATGAAGAACTGATTCTGTTTGCAGGCAGGATAAAGATTCGAGGCCGTCTGAAATGTTTCAGACGGCCTCGGTTTATATCCGAAAGCTTAAAACGCTTCCCCGACTTTTACCCCGCCGGCAAGGTCTTTCGGCGTGGACAGTTGGGCGGTTAGCGTTTGAGCGGCTTTAAATTCATCACTCTGTGTCATTGCTTCGGCTTCTTCCACGCTCAAGGTGTTGGCCATGTATGCCCAACGTGCGGCCAAGTGCGGGTTGTTTGGCATTTCAAAACCATTGCGCAATTCGTCCACCAAATCGGGGCGGTTGCACACCAGCGCAATGTCGCAGCCTGCGGCAAATGCGCTGTTGACGCGTTCTTTGATGCCGCCTGCGCTGCCCGCACCCTCCATCGTGAGGTCGTCTGAAAAAATCACGCCGTCAAAACCGATGTCCCGGCGCAGAATCTGTTTCAGCCATTTTTCCGAAAAACCGGCCGGATTCGGGTCGATTTGCGGATAGACCACGTGGGCGGGCATAACGGCGGCCATGCCCGCCGCGCTCAGTTTTTCAAACGGAATCAGATCGGCTGCCTGCAAATCTGCCAGGCAGCGGTCGTCTTGCGGGCGGGTCAGGTGGCTGTCGCCTTCGACGAAGCCGTGGCCGGGAAAATGCTTGCCGCAGGATTTCATGCCGCCTTTGTTCAGGCCTTTTTGCAAGGCCAAGGCCAATTCGGTGACGATACCGGCATCGCGGTGAAAGCTGCGGTTGCCGATGACGGCGCATTGCCCCCAGTTCAAATCCAGTACCGGCGTAAACGACAAATCCACGCCGCACGCGCTCAATTCGGCCGCCAATACCCAGCCCACCTGTTCGGCTTTTTCTTTGGCTGCGGCTGCGCCTTCGTTGTCCCAGACTTCGCCCAATACGCTCATGGCGGGCAGGCGCGTGAAACCGTCGATAAAACGCTGCACGCGGCCGCCTTCGTGGTCGACGGAGACAATCAGCTCGGGCGAGCGCAGGGCTTTGATGTCGCGGATTAAGGTTTTGAGTTGCGGCACATTTTCAAAATTGCGGCGGAACAGAATCACGCCGCCGACGGCCGGGTCGAGCAGACGCTGTTTTTCTTCGTCGGTCAATGCAAACGCGTTGACATCGGCCATCACGGGGCCGCGGGGAATGACGGGACGGGTCATGTTGTTTCCTTTATATCCGAAAAGTTTCAGACGGCCTCGAGGCCGTCTGAAACATTAAGCGGCAACAGCCGTTTTCTTGTTGCGCAACACCAAAATCAATGCGGCCAATACCACGGCGGTTACACCGAAGCCGAGCAGAGCAGAATGGGTGAAACCCAAAACCAGATAGCCGGCGGCTGAGGCTGCCGCCACGGTTAGCGCGTAAGGCAGTTGCGAAGTCACGTGGTCGATGTGGTTACATTGTGCCCCGGTGGACGACAGAATGGTGGTGTCGGAAATGGGCGAGCAATGGTCGCCGCACACCGCGCCGGCCATGACTGCCGACAAGCAGGGAATAATCAGGCTCGGGTCAACTTTAACCGCCATGGCTGCGGCAATCGGCAGCATGATGCCGAACGTCCCCCAACTGGTGCCGGTGGCAAACGCCATCACGCTGCCCAAGGCAAACAGGATGACCGGCAAAAAGCCCGGATGGATGTTGTCTGCAACCAAGGTGGATAAGAATTCGCCGGTGCGCATTTCGCTGACGACGGTGCTGATGAGCCAAGCTAAAATCAGAATGCTGATGGCGCCGAACATGGATTTCATGCCCTGCCAGACGGCTTTCGGATAAACGTGGGCAGGAATGGTGCCGACGGTGCAGGCCAATACGGCCAACACGCCCAAAATGCCGCCGAATACCAATGAGGTATTCACGTCGGTATTTTCAAACGCGCCCAAAATACTGAAACTTTCCAAGGCCTGCGCGCCGGTATAGAGCATGGCGGCAATGGTGGCAAAAATCAGCACCAGCACAGGAATAATCAGCGCATAGACACGACCTTTGGGGCCGTCTGAAATGCTTTGCTCTTCATGGTTTTCGTTCAAAGCACGCTGCTCGAAACGCGCCATCGAGCCGAGGTCGAACGAAAAATAGGCGACGACGAATACCATAATCAGGGCGAAGAGGGCGTAGTAATTCATTGCGCTCATGGCGACAAACGTCCCCATCGGTGTGTATCCGGTGATTTTGTAGGTAACGAGCAGGCCGGCCAGCGTCGCGATAATCGACGCGCCCCAGCTTGAAACCGGCATCAGGACACACATCGGTGCGGCGGTCGAATCCAAAATATAGGCCAGTTTCGCACGCGATACCTTGAAGCGGTCGGTGACCGGACGGGCAATCGCACCGACGGCCAAGCTGTGGAAATAGTCGTCGATAAAGGTGACGAATACCAAGCAGGCGGTCAGCATTTTGGCACCGCGGCGGCTTTTGATGTGGCGTTTGGCCCAGTCCGCAAAGGCTTGGTTACTGCCCGAATAGGTGAGTAATGAAGTGAAAATGCCCAGCAGCAGCAGGAAAATCAGGATTTTGAGCTTGCCCAGCGACCAATCGCCGTCTGCCCAAACCAACGAAACGGCAATTTCTTTAAAGTGGGTCAGTGCGTTCAAAGGATGGCCGCCGGTCAGCATCAGTACCCCGACGATGATGCCGATGGCCAGAGAGAGTAAGACGCGGCGCGTGACGACTGCCAACGTCAAGGCAAGAAATGCCGGAACCACCGACATAAAAGAGCTTGAGTAATCGATTAATTGCATAAAATAAAAGGTTTGGAAAGGTAAAATCGGTATTTTTTCAGACGGCACAGGTTTTCAAAACAGCCGCATCCGGCATGTTTTGGGCATGACCGCCGGGCTGTTTTCCGTATTCGCACCGATTCGGCTTGAAGTGCGTGCAAACACGGCGTTTTATAAAGTGCTTCAGCTTTTTGCATCCCAAAGGCCGTCTGAAAAACACGAGGCCTGAACGGAAAAATACCCGCCATTTCAAAAAATAACGGGTATTTTATCATTACTTTACAACTTTATGCGTTTTATTGCAGGGTTAACGCCAGGAAGAGGGTATCGCCGCCACGCTGCACCAGCAAAGGCACGTTTTTGCCGGCGCCGCTCAATGCACTGCGGAAGGTCGATTCATCGCTGACGGAGATTTGGCTGACCGCAATGATTTCGTCGCCGCGTTGGATGCCCGCACGTTCGGCAGGACCGCTGACACGGGTAACGACCAAACGCTGCTTGCCGTTGATGACTTGCGCTTGCAGGGTCAGTCCGGCTTCTTCTACTGCAAATCCCTGTATGTCACTCGGGGAATTGAGATTGTCCGGCTCGGCTTCGGCAGTTTGCGCCGGCGCACCGGTGCTGCCCAATGTCACGTTGACCGAAATTTTTTCTCCCCTGCGCCATACTTCCAGCTTCACTTCCTTACCCGGAGGCATGGCACCGACCATCACCGGCAAATCGCTGGAAGCGCGCACTTCTTCGCCGTTGACGCTGCGTACGATGTCGCCGACCTGCAAACCGGCCTGCTGGGCAGGGCTGTTCGGCATGACTTTGGCGATAAGCGCACCGCTGGCGCGATCCAGATTAAACGATTTGGCCAGATCATAAGACACTTCCTGGATGACGACGCCCAGCTGGCCGCGTTGGACTTTGCCGGTGTTCTTCAGTTGGTCGGCCACATTCATGGCCACGTCAATCGGAATGGCGAACGAAATGCCCATGAAGCCGCCGCTGCGGCTGTAAATCTGCGAGTTGATGCCGACCACCTGGCCTTTGAGGTTGAACAGCGGGCCGCCCGAGTTACCCGGGTTGATGGCGACGTCGGTCTGGATGAACGGCGTATAGTTTTCGTTCGGCAGGCTGCGGCCTTTGGCGGACACGATACCTGCGGTCACGCTGTTGTCAAAGCCGAAAGGCGCGCCGATGGCCGCCACCCATTGCCCGGGCTTGAGCGTTTTCGGATCGCCGATTTTCACGACGGGCAGACCTTCCGCCTCGATTTTCAGCAACGCCACGTCCGACTGCTGGTCGGAACCGACCAGTTTGGCCGTGTATTCGCGCTTGTCGTTGAGCAAAACTTTAATGTTGCCCATACCCGAAACCACGTGGGTGTTGGTCAGAATATAGCCGTCCGGACTGATGATGAAGCCCGAACCGAAATTCAGCTCGCTGCTGTCGGCTTCCTCCTGCGGCATATCGGGCAGGTTGGGAACCAGGCGTTTGAAAAACTCATAGAAAGGATCATTGTCGGGAAATTGGTTCAAATCCATGCCGTTTTCTTCCGCAGCATTCCGGCTCCTGCTGCTTCCGACTGCGGCCTGGATATTGACGACGGTTTGCCCCTCGTTCTCCACCAGCTGCGAGAAATCGGGCAACAGCATACCGACGGTACCGTCTTCTTTATTCGGTTCGATGTGTTGTACCGGTTCCTGCTGCTCTTTTTTGCCGTCGGTGAAGAAGCTGGCGGCTTTGTCGCACGCGCTCAATGCCAGTGCGGAGGCGACGGCCAAAGCCAAGTATTGCGTCGTATTTTTTTTCACAATCATTCCTTATTATTGTGTGTTTCTGTCGGGCTGCGGTTTGTCGGTTAAGTATGGATTTTATGCGCATCGTGCAGCACCGCCCAAAGCGATAGGGCAATTTTACATATTATCGGTATTTTTTCAAGGTTTTCATTTTCAACGGAAAAAGGCCGTCTGAAAACGAACGGAGTGAGCTTCGCCAAAACGAACGAAGTGAGTTTCGCTAAAACGAGCGTAGCGGGTTTGCCCGAATTTTCAGACGGCCTGACGGAAGCAGACGGCTCATTCCGGTTTAAGCGGTTGCTCGGAAGGATAAGCGACGGTTTTGGCCGGATATTCGCACAAATCGTTGATGATGCATTGTCCGCATTGCGGCTTGAGTGCCTTGCAGGTGTAGCGGCCGTGCAGAATCAGCCAATGGTGCGCGTCCATCAGAAATTCTTTCGGAACGAAGCGCATCAGTTTGTCTTCGACTTCGCGCACATCTTTGCCCGGGGCGATTTTGGTGCGGTTGGAAACGCGGAAAATGTGCGTATCTACCGCCATCACCGGCCAGCCGAACGCGGTGTTCAACACCACATTGGCCGTTTTGCGCCCCACGCCGGGCAGGGCTTCCAATGCGGCGCGGTCTTCGGGCACTTCGCCGCCGTGTTTTTCCAACAGAATGCGGCAGGTCTGCATGATGTGTTTGGACTTGGTTTTGTAGAGGCCGATGGTCTGCGTATATGCCATCACGCCTTCCAAGCCCAAATCCAGCATGGCCTGCGGCGTGTTGGCGACGGGAAACAGCTTCGCCGTGGCTTTGTTCACACCCACATCGGTGGCCTGCGCCGACAGCAGCACGGCAATCAGCAGCTCGAACGGTGAGTTGAAATTCAGCTCGGTGGTCGGGTGCGGATTGGCGGCGCGGAAACGCTCGAAGATTTCTTGGCGGATTTGTTTGTTCATAGTGGTTTTGGTATGAAGTGTTCAGCGCGGGATTATAGCAAACAGGCCGTCTGAAAAACATGAATGATTTTTCAGACGGCCTTTACGGTGTAATCGAAATATACAGGTCGGAAGGCTTATCCGGCAATTTCAGCTTACCGAATCCGAAATGTCGGTCAAGTATGGTGGTTTGTGGATTGAAAAGGCCGTCTGAAAATTTTCAGACGGCCTCGAATATTTCTAGTTTGAGAAAAATAAACCTTTAAATTCAGGCCTGTTCCTTCAGCACCGCTTCAATCAGTTCCATCGCGCCGTCGTCGGCCAAACGCTTGGCGACTGCACGGCCGAGCGAATCGGCATAGTCTGCCGGTGCTTGTGCAGAGGCTTCGATGATGTGCGAACCGTCGGGGTGGCCGACCAAGCCGCGCAGGGTCAGCAGGCCGTTTTCTTCGGTGCAGTAGGCGGCCAGCGGCACTTGGCAGCTTCCGCCCAAAGCGCGGGCAAGGGCGCGTTCGGCGGTAACGCAGGCGTGTGTGGTGTCGTGATTCAGCGGTTTCAGAATTTCGAGCAAATCTTCGCGGTGCGCGGCGATTTCAATGCCCAGCGCGCCTTGTCCGGCGGCAGGCAGGCTGATGCCGTCTGAAATAATCAGGCGGATTCGGTCGTCCAGCCCCAACCGCTGCAAACCGGCGGCGGCGAGGATAATGGCATCGTATTCGCCGTTGTCGAGTTTGCCCAAACGGGTTTGTACGTTGCCGCGCAAAGGTTTGATGACCAAGTGCGGATAACGCGCGCGCAGTTGCGCTTCGCGGCGCAGGCTGGACGTGCCGACCACCGCGCCTTGCGGCAAGTCTTCCAAACGTTCGTAGCGGTTGGACACGAACGCGTCAAACGGATTGGCACGCTCGCCGATGGCCGCCAGCGCAAAGCCTTCGGGCAAATCCATCGGTACGTCTTTAATCGAATGCACCGCCAAATCCGCACGGCCGTCTTGCAGGGCTTGTTCCAACTCTTTGATAAACAGGCCTTTGCCGCCGATTTTGGAAAGGGTTTTGTCCAAAATCTGGTCGCCGCGCGTGGTCATACCCAAGATTTCCACTTCGCAACCGGGGTATAACGTTTTCAGACGGCCTTGAATGTGTTCGGCCTGCCACATCGCCAGCAGGCTTTCACGGCTGGCAATCACTAATTTTTTCGGGTTCATCACAGCTTCCGCCGTTTGTTGCAGGAGCGTGAAGTCTAACATATTTTGCACGCTTTTTTCAGACGGCCATCGGCGGATATGTTATATTTACGGCCAAAACCATCGAAACGCCACACCATGAAACGCGCCAAAAAATATCCTTTTCTGTCATTACAGCGTCAACGTTTTCATTTAAACTTCGATAATGCTTCTTCCGCCGAATCCGTGCCGTCTGAAAAAGATTTCTACCGTTGGGCATTTGCGGCCTTGAAAGACGGGTACCGCCGTGCCGAAATCAGTTTGGTTCTGCTCGACGAAGAAGAAGCGCGTGCCTACAACCGCGATTACCGCGGCAAAGACTACGCCACCAACGTGTTGAGTTTTGCCTTGAATGAAGGCGAAATGTTGCCCGACCAACTTTCAGACGGCCTCTACGGCGATTTGATTATCTGCCCGCAAGTCGTGCTGAAAGAAGCCGCGGAGCAGGGCAAAACGCCCGAAGCGCATTTCGCCCACCTGACCATGCACGGCACGCTGCACCTGATGGGCTACGACCACATCGAAGATAACGAAGCCGAAATCATGGAAGCCGCCGAAATCCGCCTGATGCAGGCCGCAGGCTATCCCAACCCTTACCGAGAGGACGAATATTAAAATGGACGACACACAGTCGAAACCCAATTTTTTTGAACGTTTGGTTTCCCGTTTGGCGGGCGAACCGGCTTCCGCCGAAGATGTCGTCAGCCTGCTGCGTCAGGCGCACGGGCAGGAAGTGTTTGACGCGGATACCTTGTCGCGTTTGGAAAAAGTATTGGATTTTGCCGATTTGGAAGTGCGCGACGCGATGATTACGCGCAGCCAGATGAACGTGATTAAGGAAAACGACAGCTTAGAACGCATCGTTGCCTACATCATCGAAACCGCGCATTCGCGTTTCCCCGTCATCGGCGAAGACAAAGACGAAGTGTTGGGCATCCTGCACGCGAAAGATTTGCTGAAATTCATGTTCAACGGCGAGCAGTTCAACCTGAAGTCCATTTTGCGTCCGGCGGCGTTTGTGCCGGAGGGTAAGTCTTTGAACGCATTGCTTAAAGAATTCCGCGAGCAGCGCAGCCACATGGCGGTCGTGATTGACGAATACGGCGGTACGTCGGGTTTGGTCACGTTTGAAGACCTGATTGAGCAAATCGTCGGCGACATCGAAGACGAATTCGACGAAGACGAAAGCGCGGACAATATTTTCGCCGTTTCCGCCGAACGCTGGCGCATTCACGCCGTAACCGAAATCGAAGACATCAACGCCTTTTTCGGCACGGATTACAGCAACGAAGAAGTCGATACCATCGGCGGTTTGGTGATTCAGGAATTCGGCTATCTGCCGGTGCGCGGCGAAAAAGTAGTCATCGGGCCGTTGCAGTTTACCGTCGCCCGCGCCGACAACCGCCGCCTGCATACGCTGATGGCGGTCAAAGCCAAAGAAAGCTGACAGGTTCGGATTCGGTAAGAGAATCTGAAATACGGATAAAGGCCGTCTGAACATTTTTGGTAGGTTTGCCAAAAATGTTCAGACGGCCTTTTTTACGGCTTTTTATGGTTGCTGTTGCATTCTCCGTGTCGGAACGGATAAGCGGAAATTTCAGAACCGTGGTGACGGCTCATTGGAAATTTGCCGTCAGATTGCGCCGTTTCCTGTCGTCAGGCATAGAGGAAACGGTGCATTCCGTTATTTTGCGTACTGTTTCAACAGTTCGGCGAATTCCTTACCGGTTTCGGGGTGTTTCAAACCATAGGCCAGCGTCGCTTCCAGATAGCCCAATTTGCTGCCGCAATCGTAGCGTTTGCCTTGGAAGGCGTGTGCCAATACGAATTCGTGATCCAGCAGACGGGCGATGGCATCGGTAAGCTGGATTTCGTTGCCCGCGCCGCGCGGCAGGTTGGTCAGCAAATCGAAAATGCGCGGGGTCAGGATATAGCGGCCGACCACGGCGAGGTTGGACGGAGCTTCTTCCGGTTTCGGTTTTTCCACGATGTTGATGATGCGCTGATAGGTTTTCAGTTTTTCCACTTCGACAATGCCGTATGAACCGGTTTGTGACGGATCGACGGTTTCCACGCCCAGCACGCTGTTGCCGCTTTGGTTGTAAATATCGACCATCTGCTTCAATGCGCCTTGCGGTGCGTCAATCAGGTCGTCGGCCAGAATCACGGCAAACGGCTCGTCGCCGACGGCGGCGCGGGCGCACAGCACGGCATGACCCAAGCCCAACGCTTCGGCCTGGCGGATATAGAGACAGGTGATTTCGGGCGGCAGAATGTCTTTGACGTGCGCCAGCAGCTTTTCTTTGTTGCGCTGTTCCAATTCGGTTTCCAGCTCGTAGGCCTTGTCGAAATGGTCTTCGATGCTGCGTTTGTTGCGGCCGGTGACGAACACCATTTCGGTGCAGCCTGCGGCAACGGCTTCTTCAACCGCATATTGAATCAAAGGTTTATCGACAATCGGCAGCATTTCTTTCGGGCTGGCTTTGGTGGCGGGCAGAAAACGAGTGCCCATGCCGGCAACGGGGAAAACGGCTTTTTTAATCGGTTTCATCATGTCTCCACAGTTTAAAATTTCGGGTTTCGGCTGTTTGACCCGAAAATATCGAAAAATTCATTTTCTTTTACGGATTTAACCAAGTCAGCAGTTCGGCTTCGCCGATAACGGCCACGCCTAAGGCATGGGCTTTTTCCAGCTTGCTGCCGGCCGCTTCGCCCGCAACCACGAAATCGGTTTTTTTCGACACGCTGCCGGAAACTTTGCCGCCGGCGGCTTCAATCATGGCTTGCGCTTCGTCGCGTTTCAGCGTCGGCAGCGTGCCGGTCAGGACGAATGTTTTGCCGGACAGGCCGCTTGGTTGGAATTCCGCCATTGTATCGTTTTCAGACGGCATATGCTGTAAAAATTGCTGCATGACCGTTAAAAGCGACAAATTGGCCGGAATACTGCGCCATTGCTGCCACTCTGCGGGCAGGGCTTTATCGAGGATTAGGCCGTCCACGCTTTTTCCGGCCAAGTCCCACAGGGAGGCGGCTTTTTTCTCGCTGATTTTAAAACCGGGCAGGCGGCTTATCCAGCGTTCGGGCGTAACATACTGCGCAAGCGGCAGAGTAACGGTTTGCTTTTGCGGCTGCACGCCGACGCTGAGCAGCTCGTCAATCATGTCCTGCTGCTCGGTCTGGGCGAAAAAGTGGGCGATCGAATGCGCCACCACGCTGCCGATGTCGGGCAGACAGGCCAAAACAGGCTCGGGGGCGCGGCGCACGTTTTCCAAATCGCCGAATGCCTGTGCCAGCGATTTGGCCGTGCGCTCACCGACGTGGCGGATACCGAGTGCGAACAGGAAACGCGCCAAATCAGGTGTTTTGCTTGCTTCGATGCCGTCGAGGATATTTTGCGCCCATTTGGTCGGCGAAGCTTTTTTACTGCTTTTGAGGCCGTCTGAAAGCGGCAGGGCATTTTCAGACGGCATGTCTTCGGCGGAAGGCTGCGCTTCGGACTGATCGGCGGTTTCTTTCATTTTTTGCAGGGTAGCGATGTCCAAGCGGTATAAGTCGGCGAAGTGCCGTACCAAATCCTGCGCCACCAGCTGCTCGATTTGGCGCTGCCCCAGGCCGTCGATGTCCATCGCTTTGCGCGAGGCGAAGTGAATCAAGCCCTGCGCCCGTTGCGCCTGACACAACATGCCGCCGCTGCAACGCGCCACGGCTTCGCCTTCTTCGCGTTCGATTTCGCTGCCGCAAATCGGGCAGTGCGCAGGCAGGCGGTATTGCGGATAGAGCGGCTCATATGCGGTATGCGCAGGCGGTTTTTCAGACGGCCTTTCGGCAAACAGATCGTTTTCAGACGGCATGGCAAACAAATCTTCCTGCAGGCCGTCTGAAACTTGTTCTCCGCTTGCGGCAAGGATTTCAACCTTCTGCATCGGGCGGCGGTCGAATACCACGCGCACGACTTCGGGAATCACGTCCCCCGCGCGGCGCACGATAACGGTGTCGCCCACGCGCACGTCTTTGCGCTGCGTTTCGCCTTCGTTGTGCAGCGTGGCGTTGGTTACGGTTACGCCGCCGACAAACACCGGCTGCAAGCGCGCCACGGGCGTTACCGCACCGGTGCGCCCGACCTGAACGTCAATCGCTTCCACCACCGTCAAGGCTTCTTCGGCAGGGAATTTGTGCGCAACCGCCCAGCGCGGCGCGCGCGAAATAAAACCCAAGGTTTCCTGTTGCGCCAGGCTGTTGACCTTCACCACCATGCCGTCGATTTCATACGGCAAGTCGGGGCGTTTCTGCTGCATCTGTTCGTAAAAAGCCAATACTCCGGCGATATTCGGAAAACAGCCGAACCGGCCGTTTGGCAGGCTGAAGCCGAGTTCGCCCAAATAGGCCAATTCTTGAATATGCTCTTGCGAAACAAAGCCGCCTTCTTGTTGGGCAATACCGTAGGCGAAAAAGTGTAATTTGCGTTGGGCGGTGATTTTCGAATCGAGTTGGCGCAGACTGCCGGCGGCGGCATTGCGCGGATTGGCAAAAGGCTTTTGGTTGCTGTCGGCCTGGCGGCGGTTGAGCGCGGCAAAATCGGCTTTCAGCATTAACACTTCGCCGCGCACTTCAATCAGTTGCGGCACATTGTCTCCGTGCAGGCGCAGGGGAATATTGGCGATGGTTTTGACGTTTTGCGTAACGTCTTCGCCCGTCGCCCCGTCGCCGCGCGTGGCCGCCTGCACCAGTACGCCGTCGCGGTAGAGCAGGCTGATGGCCAGGCCGTCGAATTTCGGTTCGATAACGTATTCCGCAGGTGCGCCGTTCAATCCGCTGCGCACGCGTTCGTCAAAGGCCAGCATTTCCGCGTGGTCGAACACGCCGTCTTCGTTTTGCGGCGAAAAGGCGTTGTTGAGCGAGAGCATCGGCACGGTATGGCGCACGCTTTCAAAGCCTTCCAATGCCGCGCCGCCGACGCGTTGGGTCGGGCTGTCGGGCTGTTTCAAATCGGGGTGTGCCGTTTCCAAGGCTTCGAGTTCGCGGAACAGGCGGTCGTATTCCGCGTCGGGTACGCTCGGTGCGTCGAGCGTGTAGTATTCGTAGGCGTAGCGGTTGAGCAGGGCGGTGAGGTCTCGGATTTTTTGTTCGGTCGGATTCATGGTTTTAGGTTTTCAGACGGCCTCAAGCAGCAAAAGGCCGTCTGAAAAAAGAAATCGGAAAAACGGAATTGTAGCGGAATATGCGGTGTTTGGGTTTGCGGTTTGGACGGTTTGAAGGCCGTCTGAAAATAAAATAAGCCGTTGTGCATCGGCTTCGTCCTGCCGTCTTGTATTTGGGTTCACTCTATTATTTTCAGACGGCCTTCAAACAAAAATCCCTCTGTTCGGGAACAAAGGGATTTCGAGGGGAGGACGGTTTAGGAAAACAGGCGCAGCGACTGTTTGCTGCCCGGTTTGATGCCGACTTTGAGCATCTCTTCCTGACGCGCCAGCACATAATTGCGCACGTCTTTCAGCCAAGGGGTAGAAACTTCTTCCATTTTGTCGTTGACCAAATCCAGGCTCAATTGGCCGGACAGGCGCACGGCCAAGTCCATGAACAGGTCGAAGCTTTTCTCGCCCGCAGGGACGTGCGGAATGTCGAACAGCATGCTGAAGCCGCGGTAGGCTTGGTTGTCGAGCAATGCGCCGGTAAACGGGGAATTGTCGAGCGAGGCCAAAACAAACATCGGGTTGCCGTTTTCGCCGGGATATTGGAACGTGCCGTCGTCAGACAAGTCGAAACCGACGCCTTCCGCCGCCGAGCGCAGCTCCAAGCCGCTGATGCTGGAACGGGAAACCAAATGGATGGCGATGGTTTGGTCGACGCGTTCGCAGAAGCTGTCGAGTGCCTGAGCCACTTCGACAAAAGCCGGCAAATCGGTATAGCGCACTTGTCCGCCGGTAAGCTGGGCAAAAGCGGCGACTTGCTGGTTGAACTGTTCCAATTCTTCGGGTGTGGCCAAGCCGTTGCGGCTGACCGCCTGCATACCCATCACGAAACCTTGGTAGTAAACGCCCGGAATCGGTTCGGCCACTTGGAAGCGGTCGTCACGGGTGCAGCCGATGATTTGGAAGCGGTGGCGGTTGGAGAGACGCGGCAGGGCGTGCAGCTCCTGCGCTTCGCTCAAGGCGATGTAGGCCAGATAGTCGAAGCGCGGGTCAAACCAGGGCAGCTCGATTTGCGAGAGTTCGTCGAGGCTGACCAAATTGCGGTTCGGCGCGGCGGTGTGGGCGGTTTTGATTTCGTTGTTCAGGCCGATAACGGTATGCTGAACCGCTTCGTCGGTGAAATCGTCTTCCATCGCCAATTCGATGTCGGTTTTGATGGCCGAAGGCTTGGCCAGTTTGGCTTTGGCCGCATAGATTTCGTCCTGCTCCTGCAGGTTGCGCAATGCCGCTTCTTCGGCTTTGTTCGGCTTTTTCAGCAGGAAACCCTTGCCGCCGGATACTTTGCCGTCGCGGACGTGGCTGGTTTTGCTGGTCAGCAGGGCGTCTTTGTCGGAATGGCCGAACTGCTCGCGGACTTGTTTGCGGTATTGGTTTTCTTGGTACATATTGTAGGCGATGACGGCCAGAATGATGGCCAGGCCTAAAACGATAATAATCATGGTGTGCACTCTTGGGTAAAGAAAGTTTTCGCCGGATCTGCGCCTGTGTCAGGCTCGGAATAATGTTCGGATTATAACGAAATTTAACCGTTCTGACAGCAAGAAACGGCAAACGGGCGGCAAGTTTTGCGGCAGGCCGTCTGAAAAAGTCAACGTTCGACCGGAAAGCCCGCTTTAATCAGGCGCGGCCAGTCGAAAAAGTGGCCGGGGTCGGTTTTGCGGTCGGGGGCGATGTCCTGATGGCCGGTCACGGCTTCGACGGGGTAATGTTCCTGCAACGCGGCCAGCAGGCGTTCCAGCGTTTGGTACTGTGCTTCGGCAAACGGCTCGAAATCGCAGCCTTCCAGTTCGATACCGACGGAAAAACGGTTGCATTTGTCGCGGCCTTGAAACGACGAGACACCGGCATGGTAGGCCATGTCGTCGCAGGAAACGAACTGCACCGCCTCCCCTTCGCGCGTGATGAGAAAATGGCTGGATACGCGCAAGGTGTGGATGACGCTGAAGAAGGGGTGTTCGTCGGGTTCGATTCGGTTGGTAAACAGCTTTTCTACCGTGCCGTTGCCGTATTCGAAGGGCGGCAGGGAAATATTGTGCAGCACCACCAGCGATATTTTTTCTCCGGCGGGGCGGGCTTCGAAGTTGGGCGAACAGGCTTGGCGGGCACCCGACCAGCGGCCCTGCTGCCAGGAAAATGCGGAATTCATGTTTCAGACGGCCTTTGGGACTGATTAATGTTGCGTTGGGCGAAAATCTTCGGCAAAGACAGCGCATTCGGTTATACTGTCGCCCGATTAAATTTGATGATTATCCTACCATGTTGAATAAATTGTTGAAATGGCTGCTGGTGTTTTTCATGGCGGTGGCAGCCGTAGTGGCGGCATTGCTGTTCGTGCCGAAAGACAACGGCAAAACCTACCGCGTGAAAGTGGCGAAAAACCAAGGCATTTCGTCGGTCAGCCGCAAATTGGCCGACGACGGCATCGTGTACAACCGACACGTTTTGATGCTCGCCGCGTATATGACCGGTTCGCACAACCAGCTGAAAGCGGGCAGCTACCGTATTCCGGCCAAAGCATCGGCGTGGGACGTGTTGCAGAAGTTGCGCAGCGGCCGTCCTGATTCCGTGAGCGTGAAAATCGTCGAAGGCATGCGTTTTGCCGCCATGCGCAAAATCATCAACGAGACCGAAGGCATCCAACACGATACCGCAGGATGGAGCGATGAAAAACTGATGGCCGAAGTTGCGCCCGATGCCCTGAATCCGAATCCGGAAGGCCAGTTTTTCCCCGACAGCTACGAAATCGATGCCGACAGCAGCGACATTCAGATTTACCGTCTGGCCTACAAAACCATGCAGCGCGAACTGCGCGCCGCGTGGGACGAACGCCAGAGCGGCCTGCCTTACAAAAATCCGTATGAGCTGCTGATTATGGCCAGCCTGATTGAAAAAGAGACCGGCCATCCGGACGACCGCGCACACGTTTCTTCCGTGTTTAAAAACCGTTTGGAAATCGGCATGCGCCTGCAAACCGACCCGACCGTGATTTACGGCATGGGTTCCGCTTACCAGGGCAGAATCCGCAAAGCCGATTTGCGCCGCGACACGCCTTACAACACCTACACCCGCGCCGGCCTGACCCCGACCCCGATTGCGCTGCCGGGCAAAGCCGCTCTGGAAGCCGCCGCGCATCCGTCAACCGCCAAGTATCTGTATTTCGTTTCCAAAATGGACGGCACGGGCTTGAGCCAGTTCAGCCATACTTTGGAAGAACACAATGCGGCGGTGCGCAAATATATTTTGAAGAAGTAAAGGTTTCTGAAAATACAGACAAAGGCCGTCTGAAAAATACATCGCAAATGATGTAGAATTTTCAGACGGCCTTTCATAACGATTGAGGCCGCCGCATGTTCAGACGGCCTGCCGTTGCAACCGACACAAAAAGGATAATCCATGAAAGCCCGATTCATCACGCTGGACGGCATCGACGGCGCAGGAAAATCAACCAATTTGGCCGTGATTCAGGCATGGTTTGAAGCGCGGAAACTGCCCGTGGTTTTTACGCGCGAACCGGGCGGCACGCCGACCGGCGAGGCTTTGCGCGAAATTTTGCTCAATCCCGAAACCCGGGTCAGCCTGCGTACCGAAACATTATTGATGTTCGCCGCGCGCCAGCAGCATTTGGAAGACGTGATTCTGCCTGCGCTGCAAAACGGTGTGAACGTGGTTTCCGACCGCTTTACCGACGCAACTTTCGCCTATCAGGGCGGTGGACGCAACGTGCCGCTGCGGGATATTGAGGTTTTGGAAAACTGGGTGCAGGGCGGTTTGCGGCCGGATTTGACTTTTCTGCTCGATGTGCCGCTGGAGGTATCGATGGCGCGGATTGAAAAATCGCGCGAAAAAGATCGTTTCGAGCAGGAGCAGGCGGATTTTTTCACCCGCGTGCGCAGGGTTTATCTCGACCGTGCCGCCGCGAATCCGCAGCGTTATGCTGTCATCGACAGCAACCGCGACAAAGAGCAGGTCAGGCAGGACATCAAAAACACATTAAACCGGCATTTCGGGTTTTGATTTAAAAATAAACGACAGGCTGTCTGAAAACGGGATTTCCGTTTTCAGACGGCCTTTTTTTGTGATTTATCAAATAAATTTCTATTGTTGACTAAAATAATCAAATTAGCGGTATGCCCGACCATTCGGCCATGTTAAAATTACGCCCGATTACAGAAGCCTGAAGTCATTTATATCATATTGGTCCGCTTTTGTATGGTTACCGCCTGACTTGACTTTCAGACGGCGTTCACGCTTCACAGCATCATTATTGCAACAGGATTATCCTAATGGAAAATACATTGAAAGACGCAGCACTGAAATTCCACGAATTTCCCGTACCGGGCAAAGTGTCCGTTACCCCGACAAAATCCCTGAGCACTTCGGAAGATTTGGCATTGGCCTATTCTCCGGGTGTCGCGTTTCCTTGCTTGGAAATCGAAGCCAATCCGCAAGATGCCTACAAATACACCGCCAAAGGCAATTTGGTCGGCGTGATTTCCAACGGTACTGCCGTTTTGGGCTTGGGCGACATCGGCGCATTGGCCGGCAAGCCGGTGATGGAAGGCAAAGGCGTGTTGTTTAAAAAGTTCGCCGGCGTGGACGTGTTCGACATTGAAATCAACGAAAAAGACCCGAAAAAATTAGTCGACATCATCGCCGCGCTGGAGCCGACTTTCGGCGGCATCAACTTGGAAGACATCAAAGCCCCCGAGTGTTTCTACATCGAGCAGGAACTGCGCAAACGCTGCAATATTCCGGTATTTCACGACGACCAGCACGGTACTGCCATCATCACCGCCGCCGCCGTATTGAACGCTTTGCGTCATACCGGCCGCGACATCAGCGAAGCCACTTTGGTGTGTTCCGGTGCGGGCGCGGCGGCGATTGCGTGTCTGAACCAATTGCTGGCCGTCGGCCTGAAACGCGAAAACGTGACCGTGTGCGACTCCAAAGGCGTAATCTACCAAACGCGCGAAGACAAAGACCGCATGGACGAATCCAAAAAATTCTACGCGGTGGAAGACACAGGCGCGCGCAACTTGGCCGATGCGGTCAAAGGCAAAGACATCTTCTTGGGCTTGTCGGGCGCAAACCTGCTGACCCCTGAAATGCTCCTGACCATGAACGACAAACCGATTGTATTCGCCATGGCCAACCCGAATCCCGAAATCATGCCGCCGTTGGCGAAACAGACCCGCCCGGACGTGGTTATCGGTACCGGCCGTTCCGACTTCCCGAACCAAGTCAACAACGTATTGTGCTTCCCGTTCATCTTCCGCGGTGCGTTGGATTGCGGCGCGACCACCATCAACGAAGAAATGAAACTGGCCTGCGTCTATGCGCTGGCGGATTTGGCGATGGAAGAAGTGACCGAAGAAGTGACTGCCGCCTACGGTAAGAAATTCGAATTCGGCGCGGATTACCTGATTCCGACCCCGTTCGATTCGCGTTTGCTGCCACGCGTGGCCGCTGCTACCGCCAAAGCCGCGATGGAAAGCGGTGTGGCAACCCGTCCGATTGCGGATTTGGAAGCCTACCAAGCCAAATTGAGCGAATGGAAGCTGTAAGTTCCGAATCGGTTTGAGGCTTGTGTTTCCGAGTCTTAAATTAAAACAGAGGCCGTCTGAAAGTTTCAGACGGCCTTTGTTCTGTATAATCCGATTCTTATGCTTTGGATTTGAATTGTCTTGTTCATGTAAGGAATTCATATACTCGAACAAATCTTTAAAAACAGCCGCCTGCTGGTATTCATTATCGTGATTGTCAGCTTTATTGCTTCGATTCTGCTCTATATTGCTTCTATTAACGCCGGACTGCATTTTATTGTCGGCTTTGTGCGTGAATTGCCCGATACACCGAGCAAGGTGCAATATCAGGCAGTGTTGCTGCTGAAAATATTGGATGTGCTGCTGATTGCGCTGACTTTCCAAATCATCAGTATCGCGCATTATCATTTTTTTATTTCGGGCAAAACGAACAACGATTCACAGTTTCTCAAAGCCCTGCATATCAACAGTTTTCATGATTTGAAAATCATCATTTTGCAAGTGGCGTCGCTGATTTTGACGATTATGTTTTTGGAGCAGGTCGCTGCCGTCGGTGCAACGCTGGAAACTTTGTATTTTGCCGTGTCGATTGCAGTGGTGATGGCAGCAGTCGTGCTGACGATGAAAAGTCTGCGTCATTGAAACCGTAAAAACGAGGCCGTCTGAAAAGATTTTCAGACGGCCTTTGGTTATTTTGAAAACGGCGGATCAGCCGTTCCAATAATAGCGAACGATATGGAAAAACACCGGTGCGGCGAAGCAGATCGAATCGACGCGGTCGAGCATACCGCCGTGGCCGTGAATCATGTTGCCCCAGTCTTTCACGCCGTAATCGCGTTTGATGGCCGACATGACCAAACCGCCGAAGAAACCCATCAGGCAGATAATCAGGCCGATGAGTGCGGCTTGGCCGAACGAGAACGGGGTCAGCGGCGCGAGCAGGCCGGCCAGGAGCGTGGCCGATGTGATGCCGCCTACCGTGCCGGATACGGTTTTGGAAGGGGACAACGAGGGCATGATTTTCGGGCCGCCCACCAGTTTGCCCCACACATATTGCAACACGTCGGAAGCCTGCACCACGCCGATGAGGAAAATCAGCAGCAGGATGTTGTCTTTCTGCGGGAAGCCGTCAAGGTTGAGGAAAAGCAGGGCGGGAACGTGCGAAATACAGAAAATACAGATCATCGCCATCCATTGCGTTTTGGCGGCGCGTTCCAAAAAGTCGGCGGTCTGGCCGCTTAAGCTGGCGATAATCGGCAGCACCAAAAAGCCGTAAACCGGAATAAAGATGGCGAACATGCCGTACCATTCGTCCCATACGAAATAATACTGCACGGGCAAAAGCAGGTAGAAACAGGCGGCCATGCTGTAATAGTCGCTGCGGCGGCGGTAAACCAAGGTCATGAATTCGCGTAACGCGGCAAACGAAATCAGGAAAAACAGAATCATCGTGCCGGTTTTGCCGAACCAGAATGCCGCCAGCAAGACCAGAACCATCAGCCACCATGTGTAAATGCGGGCGTTGAGGTTGGCGATGGTGGGATTGTCGGCACCGTTTTTGCGCTTGAGCCATTGACCGATGACGCTGGCCAGTATCAATACGGCGAATACGGAGATGAAAATGTAAGTGGTTTTGCTCATTGGTTTGGCTCCGATTCCGGTGCAGGGTTTTCAGACGGCCTGTCGGCAGTTGGGGTTGCGGATTCTGCCGTATCGGAATCATTTGTTTCAGACAGCATGGCGGATTCGGAAACGGCAGCGGCGGTTTCGCCGTGGTTTTCAGACGGCCTCAAAGCCAGCAGCGCGTCGCGGGTGCGCTTCAGGAATTGTTCTTTGCTTTCGTTTTCCGCCAGCCTAACCGGTTGGCCGATATGCACTTCGCACATCAGCGGAATCGGCAGCAGCGTGCCTTTGGGCAGCACGCGGTTGATGTTGTCGATCCAAAGCGGTACGAACTGCGTGTCCGGCTGCGATTGCGCCAAGTGGAAAATGCCCGATTTGAACGGCAGCAATACGGTTTGGTCGTCGGTATTGCGTGTGCCTTCGGGGAAAATAATCAGCGAGTCGCCACCTGCCACCGCATCGGCCATTTGCGCCGTTACGGCTTGCGGGTCATTGCCTTTGCGGTCGATCAGAAGGCCGTTGAACACGTTTTGAATGATGAAACGCTTGATACGGTTGGTCAGCCAGTAGTCCGCACCGGCCACGGGGCGCGTGTGCATACGCCAGCGGCGCGGCAGCGAAATCCATACCAGCACGAAATCGCCGTGGCTGCCGTGGTTGGCGTAGTAAACGGTTTTTTCCGGCGAAAAATCCAATTCGCGCGCGGTTTTCGGTTTCACGCCGGTCAGGAACGAAACCGACAGGCACAAGGCTTGGTCGGTCAGCCAAGCCAGCTTTTTTTTCAGAAAACTCATGGCTGCTCCTTAGCGGCAAGCTGTTTTTTGGCATCGGCAATGTCGCGGATGCGCAGGGCGCAGGTAGCCGCGCTGCCCGCAGCGATGGCAATCAGGCCGATGGTCAAAACATAACGGCTTTGGCTGTAATACATTTCGGCCGCACCGAGCAGGCAGGATGCGGTCAAGACCGCCATGCGGTGCTGCTTGGCCATCGGGCCGCGGAAACTTTGCGGCAGGCCGACGCTGCCGCCGAATACGCGGATATAGGCCGTGAGCGCGGCCAACAGCGCGGCCAGCCAGCCCAGCCAGCCGAGCGAAACGGCATAGCCCAAAGCGATGATGAACAGGCTGTCGGAAACGCGGTCGGGCAGCTCGTTATACAGCTCGCCCGTCGGCGTTTTTTTACCGCCTTCCACCGCCACCATGCCGTCAAACAGGTTACACAGCAGGCGAAGTTGCACAAATAAGGCGCACAGAACCAGCGCAACGGCGGAATGGCTGCCGAATGCCAGCAGCAGGCCGCCGATAGCGGCGAAAATCATGGCGATGCAGGAAATCTGATTGGGCGTGATGCCGGTACGGGCAAGCCATGCGGCAATGCGTTGCATGATACGCGTATCGCGTGAAGACAGAGGACGGCGGTTTTCAGTCATAACAAGCCTTATGTTGTGTGATTAGCATAGGCGGATATTACAGGATTTTTTGAAAAACATGATGAAATGAGTGCGGAAATTTTAACCGAGCCGGGAATATCATCGATAATGTTAAAAAATTTCCAATAAAATCAAAGATGAAATATTAAAGAACGCCAAAACACATGAGCTTTCGGGGCATGATGGGCGAACCGGTACGGCTAACGGCGGAGTCAAGGTTCTTGGTTGATTCACGATTCGGGCAAATCGTGCAGGCGGATTATGGCAACCATAAATTACTGTGGGGCGGACACTTGCCCACGAAGACGGAATGAAAAAAGGCCGTCTGAAAGATTTCATTTTTTCAGACGGCATGGTTTATTTATAAAGCATTCAATCGTGAAAATTGCTACGGCTGAGCGATTCCCGATTTGCACAAGGCCGTCTGAAAACGAAGTTTCTGCGAAGCTAAAACGAAGTTTCTGCGAAGCTAAAACGAAGTTTCTGCGAAGCTAAAATGTTCAGACGGCCTTGACTGACGGTACGGATTAAACGGCGGATTTATTTCGGTTTGCGGTATGCGTCGTGGCAGGATTTGCAGCTTGCGCCCACTTCGCCGTAAGCGGCTTTGATGGTTTCCAAGTTGCCGCCCTGTGCGGCTTCGTTCAGCTTGGCGACTGCGGCATGGAATTTGTCTTCCTCTGCTTTGAATTTGGCCTCGTCCTGCCAGATTGCCGGCAGCGCATCGCCGTTGCCTTGCGGGTCGGATTGGAAATGCGCGAACGGTTTTTTGCTGCTTTCGGCAAATTTGGCGGCATTGGCTTTAAAGGTATCGACGACGTAGGTTTCTTCGCCTTTGACCATTTTGCCCATGCTCATGAATTCGGGCATCATCGATTTGAACGCGGCGGTACGCTCTTCGGAAACCGGGCCTTTGGGCTCGGCAGGTGCGCCGCTGCCGCAGGCGGAGAGGGCGAAAGCGGCGGCCAAAATCAGGGAAGTTTTGAGTTTCATGGTGTGTCCTTGTGGTATGATTGTTTTGGCAAAAGACGGTGAGGCCGTCTGAAAAAAGATGGTGCAATCATACCTGAAACCGTGTGAAAAACGAAAGGAAACAGTATGGCGATTTTGATTACCGGTGCGTCGGCCGGGTTCGGCGAGGCGATGTGCCGCAGTTTTGTGGCGGCAGGGTATCACGTTATCGGTGCGGCGCGCCGTTTGGACAAGCTGCAGATGCTGGCCGACGAATTGGGCAACCTGTTTTATCCGCTGGAAATGGACGTATCCAAAACCGAATCCATCCGCAACGCGCTCGACAGCCTGCCGGAGAATTTCAGCGAAATCGACTGCCTGATTAACAATGCGGGCTTGGCTTTGGGTTTGGACAACGCCGACAAAGCCGATTTCGGCGATTGGGAAACCATGATCCAGACCAACATCGTCGGCCTGACGTTCCTGACGCGCCAAGTGCTGCCGCAGATGGTGGAGCGCAATCAGGGCTACATCATGAATCTGGGTTCGATTGCCGGCACATACCCTTATCCGGGCGGCAATGTTTACGGTGCGACCAAGGCTTTCGTGCGCCAGTTCAGCCTGAATTTGCGCGCCGATTTGGCGGGAACGAATATCCGCGTGAGCAATATCGAGCCGGGTTTGTGCGGCGGCACCGAGTTTTCCAACGTGCGCTTCAAAGGCGACGACGAACGCGCGGCGGAGCTTTATAAAAATGTGGAATTTATCCGTCCGCAAGACATTGCCGACACCGCGTTGTGGCTGTACCAGCGTCCGGCGCACATGAACGTCAACGCCATCGAAATCATGCCAGTAGCGCAAACGTTCAACCCGCTGAAAGTAACCAAAGACGAAACCACCGCCGTCGCGGTGGCGGAACCGAGTTTTGAAAAACAGAGCACGTCTTTGTTCGCTAAGATTAAGTCATGGTTTAAATAGGTTTTTCCTAAAAGGCCGTCTGAAAGTGCCGCAACGCTTTCAGACGGCCTTGAAGTGTCTGAATATACGCAAACACGTTATAATGAAACATCTCAAAAGGCCGTCTGAAAGCCCGTTATGAATCCTTTGAAACAGAAAATTTTAGAACAAGCCCGCATCGACGGCGCGCAGGTGACCGCCTTGCGCGAGCAGGTGCTCGACATCATTCTGCAACAGAACGGCGTGATTAAAGCCTACAACGTCTTGTCGCAAATGCAGCAGCAGAGCGAGGGCGTGGTCGCGCCGCCCACCGCCTACCGCGCCCTTGATTTTTGGGCGGAGCAGGGCGTGCTGCACAAAGTGGCCGCGGTCAACGGCTATGTCTTGTGCAGCCACGCGCAACACGAGTGCGGCGACCATTGCCATGACCACGAAGAAGCCGCCCCCCACCACAGCGCGTTTATTTTGGTCTGCACTGAATGCGGCGCGGTTGACGAGCAGACCCTCAGCCAAGAATGGGCAGCCCTGCGCGCAGGCGTGGCCGAAAGCGGCTTTGCCTTGAAAGAAGAACACGTCGTCTTAACAGGAATCTGCAAAAAATGCCAGTAAAGAAAACCAAAGTCCACCTGATTTCCGGCTTTTTGGGAACAGGCAAAACCACCGCGCTCAAAAGCCTGATGGCGCAAAAAGACCCGAATGAAAAATGGGTGATTATCGTCAACGAATTCGGCGAAATCGGCATCGACGGCGCGGTATTGAGCGACGACGGCATCCCCGTGGCCGAAATCGCCGGCGGCTGTTTGTGCTGTACCGCCGGTGCGCAAATGGGGACGACCGTGCAGAAAATGCTGCGCGACGCAAAACCCGACCGCCTGATGATCGAAGCCAGCGGCCTGGCGCACGCCGCCAGCGTGATTGACGAACTCAAAGCCCCGCCGCTGAAAGATTCGCTCGACATCGCCGCCGTGTTTACCGTCGTCGATCCGCGCCAGTTCATCAACCCCGACTACGCCAACCAAGCCCTGTATAAAGACCAAATCGGCGTGTGCGACGTGTTGGTGGCAAGCAAAACCGATTTGTGCACGCCCGGACAAATGGCCGAATTTCACGAAAAAGCCGCCAAACTGTTTCCCCCGAAAGCCAAAGTGGTCGAAGTGCAAAACGCGCAGCTCGACATCCAATGGCTCGACATTCCCGTAGCCGAAAAATCGCGCTACCGCATCAAAGCCCTGCCCGACAACACCATGGGCTTCCAATCCGAAGGCTTTACCTTCCCCGCAGGGCAGGATTTCGACGGCGAACGCCTGACCAACTTCTTCAACGACCTGCCCAAAATGACCGAAGGCTTAGTGCGCGCCAAAGGCGTGTTCCAAGTATTGGGAACATGGGTCTGGCTCAACTGGGTCGACGGACAATGGGGCGCAAGCCAAGTGTCATGGCGGCGCGATTCGCGGTTTGAATTGATTGCCAAATCGTTTGACGCGGATTTGATTGAACGGAAATTGAAAGAAGCGGTGGAGAAGTAGGATAGGCCGAGACCTTTGCAAAACTCAATTTGAACTAAGAATACTATGATCGTCATTCCCGCGTAGGCGGGAATCCAGAACGTCAAATTATTGAAATAGTTCAATATTCCTGAAGTTGATAGGTCTGGATTCCCGCCTACGCGGGAATGACGGTTTAAAGATTTTTAAAAATTTACCAGTTTTGCAAAGGTCTCAGGCCGTCTGAAAAGTGAGATTAGAATTTTCAGACGGTTTTCATATTCTAAATTGGAGAATTGAATGAATATAAAAGAATTTATGTCTGCATATACCAATCATCCAGTCTTATTTATTGGAACAGGAATGAGTTTGCGATATTTAAAAAATTCATTTACATGGGATGGGTTGCTGCAAAAAATTTCATTAGAGTTATATGGAGATGATAGGGAATATTTGAATATGAAATCTCGTTGCTATCAAGATGGAATATGCAAGTATGAAGATGTAGCTAAGGAGTTAGAGGAAAAATTTAATCATAAATTAGAACAAGACCCTGAGGGGAAATTCAAGGAGATCAATGATATTTTCTTTAATAAAATGAGAGAAGGTCAGAAGGCACTAAGTAGATTTAAAATTTATGTTGCTTCATTGTTGAGTAATCTGGACTATCGAGAAGAAATGTAAGATGAGTTAACAGAATTAAAAAAAGCACGGAAAAATATCGGCTCTATCATTACAACTAATTATGATAAATTTGCCCAAGAAGTTTTTGAATTTAATCCTTTGATAGGAAATAATATTTTATTGAGTAATCCTTATGGCTCAGTATATAAAATACATGGGTGCGTTGATGAGCCAGATAAAATTATTCTTACTCAGCAAGATTATGAGAAGTTTAGAGTTAAATATGAATTGATCCGTGCCCAGTTGTTGTCCTTATTTATACATAATCCTATTATTTTCTTAGGATATAACGTAGGCGATGAAAATATTAAACATATTTTAAAAACAATCTTTACTTATGTTGAGCCTAATTCTGAGGTTGCAGAGAAAATTAGAAGAAATTTTTTACTAGTTGAATATGAACGTGATTCTGAAAATATCGAGATATCAGAACATGATATAGATATTTCTGGGTTGACAACCATAAGAATTAATAAAATAAGAACAGATAAATTTACTGAAATTTATAAAGAGTTGTCAGCTCTAACTTTACCTATTTCTGCGATGGATGTCCGAAAGCTGCAATCAATTGTGAAAGAGATAAATGAAGGTGGCAGTATTCAAGTAAGATTTACTGAAGATATAGAAACATTAGATAATGGAGATAGAATTATAGCAATTGGATCTTCAAAAACAATCAGTTATAATTACCAAACTGCTCCAGAGATGATGTCAAATTACTTTAAGATTATAGAAGAAGCTAATTCTCAGTTATTGGAACAAATAAATAAGCATAAAATTACTGTTTCCCAATATTTCCCTATTTATGGATTTTCGAAAATTTGTTCATCTATAGAGAAAGCAGAGGATCTAAAGCAACAGCAATTAGATAAATTGAAAGAGTTAATTGAAAATATCAAAATTCAATCTAAAAATTCGCATACTAAGATTGATGATATTTGGTCAGATGAGAATATTTCAAATACTTATAAAATCAATGCAATAGCTTGGGCAATTTGGAATGATCAATTGAACCTGCAAGAAGTTGAGCAGTATCTCAAAGATTTTAACGATAAGAAGATAACTGATTATAGAAAATTGCTGTGTATGTTCGACTATAAAAAATTTAATTGAATTATTGAATATTTAGGTGTTTTATTTATGTGGCGTTACATTTTCCAACGCTTGTTACTTTTAATCCCGACGCTGTTGGGTATTTTGGCGGTAACGTTTGCGATTATCCAGTTTGTCCCCGGCGGGCCGGTGGAGCAGATGGTGCAGCAGCTCACCCAAAGCGCGGCGGTGGGCGAAGCGGCGGGCGGTGCGGCGGATATGATGAAGGGCGGCAGCCGGCTCAGTGCGGAAGATATGGCGGCTTTGAACGCGCTTTACGGTTTTGATAAGCCGCCGTTGACGCGTTTTGTTGAGATGGTCGGGCGGTTTGCGCGGTTTGATTTGGGCGAGAGTTTTTTCCATCATCAGACTGTGTTCGAGTTGGTGAAAGAAAAAATGCCCGTGTCGATGAGTTTGGGGCTGTGGACGTTTTTCCTGACCTATCTGATTTGTATTCCGCTCGGTATTGCCAAGGCGGTGCGCGACGGCAGCCGTTTTGACGCGGTGAGCGGCGTGGTGGTGCTGGTCGGCTATACCGTGCCGCCGTTTGTGTTGGGTTTGGTGTTGCTGGTGTTGTTCGGCGGCGGCAGCTTTTTTTCGTGGTTTCCGCAGGGCGGTTTGGTGAGCGACGATTGGGAAAATTTGAGTACGTTCGCCAAAATCAAAGATTATCTGTGGCACATGGCTTTGCCGGTTACGGCTTCGGTGGCCGGTAATCTGGCGGTGATGACGGTGTTGACGAAAAACGTGTTTCTCGAAGAAATCCGCCGCCAATATGTTTACACCGCCCGCGCCAAAGGTTTGCCCGAACGGAAGATTTTGTGGAAACACGTGTTCCGCAACGCGATGATTCCGCTGATTACCGGTTTCCCTGCGGCCTTTATCGGCGCGTTTTTCACCGGCAGCCTGCTGATTGAAACGCTGTTTTCGCTCGACGGTTTGGGGCTGCTTTCCTACGAAGCGGTGATGAAGCGCGATTATCCCGTGGTGATGGGCACGCTGTATGTGTTCACGCTGATGGGCTTGCTGGCGAAACTGTTGTCGGACATTTCCTATTCGTGGGTCGATCCGCGGATTCATTTCGGCGGTCGGAAGTAGGGGAATGATGGGCAGAAAACGCAAAATCGTATTCGGTATTGTGGCAGCGGCATTTACTGCCGGCTGGCTTTATGCGCAATACCGCACCACCGACAAAGCGATTACAGGCGAAGTGTGGGCCAGGCCGATAGGCGGCGACTCATTGCCTTTGTCGAATTGGAGCTGTTGCGGCGGAATGTGCGGAATAAACGATAAAAACCAATATGTTATCACTTACGAAGCAGGGCAGTCGAAAGTGCTGGGCAAAGTAACCGACCGCCGCTGGCGTTTGGATAATGATATTGAAATTACGATTACGACCGATGACGGTAAACGGGCAGATTTTCTGCTGCATGAAAAAGAATGGTAACAGGCTGTCTGAAAACATTTCAGACGGCCTCAACAAAATACAACGATGAAGACACTTTCCCAAAATCCCACATGGCAGGCATTTAAAAAACACAAGCGCGGCTGGTTTGCGCTGCGTGTGCTGGCGGTATTGTTTGCCGTCGCGCTGGCCGCGCCGCTGTGGAGCAATGACAAGCCGCTGTGGATTCGCTATCAGGGCGAAACCTATTTTCCGATCGTCAAAACTTATCACGAAACCGAGTTCGGCGGCGACTTCGACACGCCTGCCGATTACCTTGATCCGCTTATCCGCCGCAACATCACTTCAGACGGCAATTCCGCGCTTTATCTACCCAATCCCTACGCCGCCGACACCTTAAACGATTTCGACACGCAGCCCGACCCTGCAAGGCCGTCTGAAAACCATTGGCTCGGTACCGACGACCGCGGCCGCGACGTGTTGGCGCGGTTGGTTTACGGTTTCCGCGATTCCCTGCTGTTTGCGTTGGCGTTGACGGCGGTCACGACGGTTATCGGCGTGGTGATGGGCGCGGTGCAGGGCTATTTCGGCGGCAAAACCGATTTGGTCATCCAGCGTTTTTTGGAAATCTGGGGCGGCCTGCCCGAACTTTACCTGCTGATTATCCTGTCGTCGTTTTTCAATCCCAGCCTGCTGATTTTGCTGGTTTTACTGTCGCTGTTCGGCTGGATGGGGCTGTCGGACTATGTGCGCGCCGAGTTTCTGAAAAACCGGCAGGCCGATTATGTGCTGGCGGCCAAAAGCATGGGCGTTTCAGACGGCATGATTATGTGGCGGCACATTCTGCCCAACAGTCTTACGCCTGTTTTGGCATTTCTGCCGTTCCGCATTTCCGGCGCGGTTTTGGCCTTGACTAGCCTGGACTTTTTGGGGTTGGGCGTACCCGCGTCGCAGGCGAGTTTGGGCGAACTGCTGGCGCAGGGCAAAGAGAATCTCGACGCATGGTGGATAGGTTTGTCGGCGGTCGGTACGCTGACGGTGATGCTGCTGCTTTTGGTCATGGTCGGCGAGGGCTTGCGTCATGCGTTTGATGTAAGGGCACGGAATTGATTTCAGACGGCCTTTGCCGGATTATCCTGAATTTTTGCGGAAAATCGCATCAGAACCTGCATTTTTTACGCTGAAAGGCTTACTTTCTCTATGCCGGTTCTATACAATACAGGCGGTTCGGCAACGGGCTGCCGCACAGGGAAAATCAAACCACTTTAATTAAGAAAGCTTTAATGAATTACCGCTACAATAATTTTTACCAAATGCTGGCGGCAGCAAGCCACCAATCGCCGAAACACACCGCCGTTTTCAACGATAAAGAAAAAATCAGTTATCAGGAGCTGAAGCGGCAGGTTGATGCGGTGGCGGCTTATCTGCAAAGCATCGATGTGAAGTTCGGCGACAAAGTGGCTTTAGCCGTGGCCAATTCGCCGGATTTTATCGTGGCTTATTTTGCCGTTACCGCCGTGGGCGCGGTGGCCGTGCCGATGAACACGTTTTTGAAAAACGACGAATTTGCCTATATTCTCAACGATTGCGGTGCCGGGTTTCTGTTCGCTTCGGATTCGCTGAAAGAAGTGAAAGGCCTGGAAGACAAAACCAAACTGGAAAAAATCATCTGGATAGGCGGCAAAATGCCGGCAGACAAGCGGCACGGGCATTTTTCGGTGGCCTTGTCGTTTCCGGAAAAACCGGATTTGAGCCGCCAGCCCGCCATCGATGATTTGGCGCACATCATTTATACCTCGGGTACGACCGGCCACCCGAAGGGCGCGCTCATCAGCTATAAAAACCTGTTTTCCAACCTGCAGGGCGTGGAACAGGTGTTCAAAATTTCGCGCAAAGACCGCTTTGTCGTGTTCCTGCCGATGTTCCACAGCTTTACGCTGACGGCGATGGTGCTGCTGCCGATTTACATGGCCTGTTCGATTATTTTGGTGAAATCGGTGTTCCCGTTTTCCAATGTGCTGAAACAGGTTCTGCTCAAACGCGCAACGATTTTCTTAGGCGTGCCGGCGATTTATACCGCGATGGGCAAGGCCAAGATTCCGTGGTATTTCCGCTGGTTCAACCGCGTTCGCCTGTTCGTCAGCGGCGGTGCGCCCTTGGCTGAACAGACCATTCTCGATTTCAAGGCCAAATTTCCCAAAGCCAAGCTGATAGAAGGCTACGGCTTGAGCGAATGTTCGCCCGTCGTGTCGGTCAACACGCTGGAGCGGCAGAAAGTCGGCAGCGTGGGCAAACCTTTGCCGGGCTACCAAATCAAAGCGGTTGACGACGAATTGATGGAAGTTGAAAAAGGCGGAGTGGGCGAACTCATCGTCAAAAGCGATGCGGTGATGCAGGGCTATCTGAACATGCCCGGCGCAACCGACGAAACCATCGTCAACGGTTGGCTGCGCACGGGCGATTTGGTGCAGATTGACGACGACGGCTTTATCTTTATCGTCGACCGCAAAAAAGATTTGATTATTTCCAAAGGCCAAAACATTTATCCGCGCGAGATTGAAGAAGTGCTGTATAAAATGGACGCAGTGGAAGCGGCGGCGGTCATCGGCGTGAAAGACCGATATGCCGATGAAGAAATCGTGGCGTTTGTTCAGGTCAAAGACAACATGACGCTCGACGAAAAAGAAGTGCGCGCCCACCTGCGCAAGAATCTGGCGAATTTCAAAGTGCCGAAGCATATTTACTTCAAAGACGAGCTGCCGAAAAACGCCACCGGCAAGGTGCTGAAGCGCGTATTGAAACAGCAGTTGCAGGACGGGCAATGATTTCAGACGGCCTTTGTCATCGGAAGGCCATCTGAAAAACCGAAAAGCGTGGTGCGGCATCACGCTTTTGTTTTACCGAAAGGAAAACCATGCCACCGATTTTACAGATTGAAAACCTCAACGCCGCCTTCCCGGGCAAACAGGTTTTGCACGACATCAATCTGAACGTGCAGGCCGGCCGCAGGCTTGCCGTCGTCGGCGAGAGTGGCAGCGGCAAAACCGTGTTGGCGCAGGGCATCATGCGGCTGAATCCGGCGGTGTCGCTGACAGGCCGTCTGAAATTCGAAGGAACGGATTTGTTGGCGCAATCCGAGCGCAGTTTGCAGAAATTGCGCGGTCGCGACATCGGCATGGTGTTCCAAGAGCCGATGACTGCCTTGAACCCCGTGATGCGCGTGGGCAGGCAGATTGCCGAAGTGCTGACGCTGCACTTGGGTTTGAGCGCAAAACAGGCTTGGGCGCGGGCGGTTGAGCTTTTGCGCGAAACCGGCATTCAAGACCCCGAAGAAAAAGCCTTTGCCTACCCGTTCCAGCTTTCGGGCGGGCAGCGGCAGCGGGCGATGATTGCGATGGCGGTGGCGGCCGAACCGAAACTTTTGATTGCCGACGAGCCGACCACCGCGCTGGATGTGGCGGTGCAGGCGCAGATTCTCGATTTGCTGTCCCGATTGCAGCAGGAGCGCGGCATGACGCTGGTTTACATCAGCCACGATCTGAATCTGGTGCGCCGCTTTGCCGACGACGTGGCGGTCATGCAGCACGGCCGCATTGTCGAGCAGGGCAGCGTCGAAGAAGTTTTCAGACGGCCTCGGCACGAATATACGAAAATGCTGCTGAACGCGCGCGCCGCGCGCCAAGCCGTCGGCTTACCGGAAAATCCGCCTGCCGTTTTGGAGGCCGAAGGAATCAGCGTATCGGTAAAAGAAAGTGCGGGCTGGTTTAAAAAACGCCGCAAAACCCTGCTGCAGCCGCTGGATTTCGATTTGAAGGCGGGCGAAACGCTCGGCATCATCGGCGAGAGCGGCAGCGGCAAAACGACATTGGCCAAAGCGGTTATGCGCCTGATGGAAGCGGAAGGCCGTCTGAAAATCAACGGCCAAGCATGGCGGCCGGAATCGCGCAAAGAAATCCAAATGGTGTTTCAAGATCCGTTCGGCGCATTCAATCCGCGCATGAACGTGTTTGAGATTGTGGCCGAAGGTTTGCGCGTACACGAGCCGCACTTGAGCCGCGAAGCCGTGCGCGCGCGTGTTGCCGAAACCCTACGCCAAGTCGGTTTGCCCGAAGAGGCGATGGAACGGTATCCGCACGCCTTTTCCGGCGGCCAGCGGCAGCGGCTGGCGATTGCGCGCGCGGTGATTGTCAAACCGAAAATCTTGGTTTTGGACGAGCCGACCAGCGCGTTGGACGTGCAATGGCAGCAGCAGATTTTAGCCTTGCTCGCCGATTTGCAACGGCAGCACGGCCTGAGTCTGATCATCATCAGCCACGATTTGGCCGTCATCCGCGCACTGTCGCACCGCGTGATGGTGTTGAAAGACGGCGCAGTCGTAGAGCAGGGCGGTTGGGAAAGCGTGTTTGCAAATCCTCATGCCGCTTATACGCAAAATCTATTGCTGCACGCGGGGGCTTGAAATTTTCCGCCGCAAGCCCTATTCTGCTGCTATACGAAACCTCATCTGAAAGGATACGCTATGAGCAGCGAATTGATTGTACACACCACCGATGCCAATTTCGAACAGGACGTTTTGAAATCGGACGTTCCCGTATTGCTGGATTTCTGGGCACCTTGGTGCGGCCCCTGCAAAATGATCGCTCCGATTTTGGACGACGTGGCGGCCGAATACCAAGGCAAAGTCAAAGTCGTGAAAATCAACATCGACGACAACCAAAACACCCCGAACCAATTCGGCGTGCGCGGCATTCCGACACTGATGGTGTTCAAAAACGGTCAAAACGTGGCGACCAAAGTCGGCGCGTTGGCAAAAGGCCAACTGACCGCATTCTTGGAAGCGTCTATCGCTTGATATACGGGCAAATTGAAAGGCCGTCTGAAACCGTTTGGGTTTCAGACGGCCTTTTTGTTATACAGGTTTTGCACATTCAACGGAGACAAATTGTCGGCAAGCTGTGGAAAAGACGCCGTAGTATTTGAAACATAAGTATAAAATCAGGTTGCCTGAAAAATAGGCAGGAGCCGGTGTTTTTGCTTGAAGGCCGTCTGAAAACGAAATACACAAATTCCCCAATCAAAGATGTGCGCAGCCTGTGTATAAAACGGTTTGGACTTTGAAATCTATCGGAAAAATTTGACTGCTTAAAATTTGAGCGATATGGATTTTAGACACAGACCGTTTTGAAAGCTGCGTGTACATCATGTGGAAAACCCGATTATCCTAATGATATTTCAGCATAAAAATAAACTGCTTAAAAAACAGGCAAAACCATGCGGGCGGTTTCAGACGGCCTGCACTATAGTGGAATAAAATAAGAAAAATACAAGGCGGCAAGCCGAAGACAGTACAGATAGTACGGCAAGGCGCAGCCAACGCTGTAGTTTTCTTATTTTATTTCACTATATAATTTCAGTATCGGTTTGCAAAACAGAGGAACACTATGCACACACTTTCGGCAGAAGTCCGCCTGCAACAGGCGCGGGCAAGGTTGCGTAAAAGCCGCCGCTGGGCAACGGGGCTGTTGGCAGCTGCATGCGTGCTGTTCGTTTTATCGACCCTGTATCTGAAGCAGTATACTTGGCTGGCCTATGTCAAAGCGTTTTCCGAAGCGGCGATGGTGGGCGCACTGGCCGACTGGTTCGCCGTAACCGCGCTGTTCAGACGGCCTTTGGGGCTGCCGATTCCGCACACCGCCATTCTGCCGCGCAATCAGGCGCGGATTGCCGACGAGTTGGGGCGGTTTATCGAAAATAATTTTCTGCAGGGTAAACCGATTGCGCTGCGCGTGTATCAGGCGCAGCCGAGCGACAAATTATTGGCTTGGCTGGCCAGCGAACAGGTGCGCAGCCAATGGCTGCCGTGGGCGGCCAAGCAGATTCCGCTGCTGTTGAAAATCGCCAAGCCCGAACAGGTGGCGCGTTTTTCCGGCATGATGCTGGCGCAGCAGTACAGCGGCGAAAAAATCGCCAAAACACTTTCAGACGGCCTGATTCTGCTCAAGGCGCACGGCATGCACGAAACCTTGTTTTACGGGTTGCTCAAACAATTGCGCCGCTGGCTGAAAAATCCTGAAACGCGCGAAATGTTGGAGCAAAACCTGCGCGAATGGGCGGCCAAAATCGAAAGCGAGGCACCGAGCACATGGGACAAATTCAAAGCCGCGCTGAAATCGACGGTGGTGGAGAAAGTGGACGACTGGGCGGCTACCAAAGCCTTGGATTGGGCGGACGGCTATCTGGCCGCGGCGATGCAGGGCGGTGACAATGCCATGCGCCGCCGTTTCGACGGACAATACGATGAGATTATTGAGCGGCTGCAAACTTCGCACCTGTGGCACCGCCGTCTGGAAGCGGCCAAAATACAGATTGCCGAATCACCGGCTCTGCAAAACAGCCTGGAAAATTTTTGGCAAGGGCTGCAAAACTGGGCGCAGAACGACGTGGCGAAAACCGATTCTTTGTGCGCCGCCCAATTGCAGAAGCTGCTGGATCATATGCTGGCGCAGGCCGAAGCCTATCCGCAGTTTATGCGCAGGGTTGATGTACGCTTGTCGCTGATGGTGCGCGATTTTGTCATGCGCTACAAAGACAAGGCCGCGCAGTTTGTGGCGGACAAAGTCAAAAGCTGGGACAGCGCGCAAATGGTGGAAAAACTCGAACTCAGCATCGGCAAGGATTTGCAGTATATCCGCATCAACGGCACGCTGGTCGGCGGCTTGGTCGGGTTGGTAATTTATGTAGTGTCGCAATGGCTGGGATAGGGTTTGAACAGGCCGTCTGAAAAATATTTTTCAGACGGCCTGTTTAAAGTAAAACAGTTACCGATGTGACAAAATCTGTCATATGCCGAAAAAAGTAACTTTGCTACTGCCGTTTCAAATAAGAAGCTGACAAAAATAGTCAGCTTTTTTTACGGTGCCCATCACAGAGCCGCATTTGTTACGGTATAAAAAGATGATTTTGTATATTTTTAATATTTAAATCATATGCTTATTTAAAAAAATTTAATATTTTTTATTTTGGCACAGGGTTTGCTTGATAGCTAATAGGAAACAACACGGTGCACAGAAATACGGCAGTCGGTTCAGTTTCTTCATGAAAAAAAGCAAACATATTACGCGGAAATTAAGCAAACGGGAAACTGCTGCCTCACTCAGTCATCCAATTGCGGGAAAACGTCATCACCTTCTTCGGAGGGTGGTGGCCACAGAATAAAAAAGTAACACAAACTTTACCAAATTCATAACAACAGGATTTTTAAAATCCGATTATCTCCCTAAAACTATTACGGAAAACGCAAGGCCGTCTGAAAAGTGGGTAATGAAGTCTGTATTCCCCCCGCTTGAAGGCGGCCCCTTTTTTTGCCGTATCGATGGGCTTGCAAGCAGAATCCTTTGTAAAACTTGGTTCAACCTGAAAAATTATGCACGTCATTTCCGCGCAAGGCGGGAATCCGGCTTGGTCGGCTTCAGGAATATTTAGCAATTACAGAGAGTTAAAATTCCGGATTCCGGCCTGCGCGGGAATGACGGATTAGAGGTTTTGAATATTTTCGGGTTTTTCAAAGGTCTCAAGCAGTAAAACCTGATTTGTTCGGATATAAAAAAGCCCTGTCGGTATCGACAGGGCTTTTTGCCGTCAGGATTACAAACCGCTCAAACGCGCGGTATCGTGTGCAATCATCAATTCTTCGTTAGTCGGAATCACCACGGCCACGGCGCGGCTGTCGGCTGTGCTGATAACACCGGCGTTGCCGAAACGGGCTTTCTGGTTGGCTTCGGCATCAACGTTCAAGCCCAAGAAGCCCAAATAACCCAAAACTTTGCTGCGAATCAGGTCGGAGTTTTCGCCGATACCGCCGGTAAAGGCCAGTACGTCCAAACCGCCGGCGGCTACGGCCATGCTGGCAACGTATTTCGCCAGGCGGTAGCAGAACACTTCCAAAGCCAATATCGCGCCGGAATGGCCTTTGGCGGCTTCTTCTTCGATGGTGCGGCAGTCGCTCGACAATTCGGACAAGCCTAAGAGACCTGATTTTTTGTTCAGCATGTCGGTCACTTGAGCGATGGTCATGTTGGCGTTTTCGGCCAGGAAGCCGAATACGGCAGGATCAACGTCGCCCGAACGCGTACCCATCACCAAACCTTCCAGCGGGGTTAAGCCCATGCTGGTGTCTTGGCACACGCCGTTGGCGATGGCGGCGATAGACGCGCCGTTGCCCAAGTGGGCGATGACCATGCGCAGATCTTTTTTGTCTTTACCCAAGAAGCGTGCGGCTTCGTCGGCGACGTAGCGGTAGCTGGTACCGTGGAAACCGTAGCGGCGCAGGCCGTATTTGCTGTACAGTTCGCGCGGCACGGCATACATGTAGGCACGTTCCGGCATGGTTTGGTGGAACGCGGTGTCGAATACGGCCACGTTCGGCAGACCTTTGAAAATGTTTTGCGCGGCACGCACGCCCAACAGGTTGGCCGGGTTGTGCAAAGGAGCAAGCGGAATGCATTTTTCGATACCGGCAATCACGTCTTCGGTAATCAGGGTCGATTCGCTGTAAGCCTCGCCGCCGCTGACGATGCGGTGGCCGACGGCGGCGATTTTGCTGTCGAAGCCGTGGGTTTTCAGCTCTTCCATTAGGGCTTCGACCGCGCCGGTGTGGTTGGGGTTGGCGGCCAATTCGACTTTGTGTTTCTCGCCGTTGAATTTGAACGTGATGTAGGCATCGGGCAAGCCCAGTTTTTCGGCCAGACAGCTCAGCAACACGTCGCCGCTGCCGTTATCCAAAACCGCGCCTTTCAGCGATGAGCTGCCGCAGTTCAAAACCAAAATCAATTTTTCAGACATTCTTAAGCTCCTAAAGGTTTTCAGACGGCCTTAAATGCAACATTTCGGATTGGATGAGGCCGTCTGAAACAGGTTAACAAAAACATTCAAAGGCTATTCTATCCGATGTTAAAAGTCAATGATACAGGCCGATTATCTTGACAAAGCTCAGGTCAGGCCGGTTCATAAAACCATGATGCCGGCAAACTGCCGGACGCAAAAAGATGATAAGATAAGAGGCCGTCTGAAAACGGGCGGCCGGTTGATTTTCCGTTTCAGACGGCCTTTATCATTAAAAGACAAAACCATGCATTATTTCAGTATCCATACCCAAGAGGGCGGCCATTTGGGCTTTTTCATCATGTTGACCGACGACGAATCCGAAGCGCAGCCGCAGAGCGGGCGTTTTGCCGTCAAGCTGCAAAGCGAGGAGGTGCCGCGCGACCAGGCCGCCGTCGGCGTGTTGCAGCCCTTGCAGGATACGGCTCAACCGCTGTTTTGGCGGGTGGAAAAAGACCGCGTCGGACTTTTTGCCGGCGGGGAAAACATCGGCACCATCCGCAACGAATACCTGACTTTGTCCGGCCAGACATTGGTTTTAAACGATTTGACAGGAATGATGTAATGGAAAGCATGTATCTTTTGGTGCCGCTGAGCATTATTTTGGCCTTTATCATCGGCTATTTTTTCTGGTGGTCGGGCAAAAACGGCCAGTTCGATGATTTGGAAGGGCCGGCGCACCGCATTCTGATGGACGACGATTCTACCGACAAACTGCTTGAAAAAGAACAAGATTCAGCCAAAGACGAAACCAAATGAGCGTAAAAAAAGATTATTTGAATTTCAAAACCAGCCGCCGTTTCGCGCCTTTGTTCGGCACGCAGTTTCTCGGTGCGTTCAACGACAATGTATTTAAAACCGCATTGTTCGTGATGATCAGCTTTTACGGTTTGGGCGGCAACGATTGGCTTCCGGCCAGCCAAATGCTGAATTTGGGCGCGCTGCTGTTTATCCTGCCGTATTTCCTGTTTTCCGCCTTGTCCGGCCAACTGAGCAACCGCTTTGATAAGGCGGTGTTGGCGCGTTGGGTGAAAGTTTTGGAAATTGTGGTGATGGCGGTGGCGGCTTACGGTTTCTACATCCAGTCCGCGCCGCTGCTGCTGTTCTGCCTGTTTTGCATGGGTACGCAGTCGACTTTGTTCGGCCCTTTGAAATACGCCATTTTGCCCGATTATCTCAACGATAAAGAATTAATCATGGGCAACAGCCTGATTGAGTCGGGCACGTTTATCGCCATTTTGCTCGGCCAGATTTTGGGCACGTCATTGGCCGGCGTACCGCCGCACATCGTCGGTACGGTCGTGCTGCTGGTTGCCGTCGGGGGTACGGTTACCAGCCTGTTTATGCCTTCGGTGCCAGCCAAAGCCCCCGACACCAAAATCGAACCCAACATCATCAAAGGCACGATGGATCTGATGCGCGAGACCGTGGCGCAGAAATCCGTGTTTACCGCGATTATCGGCATTTCGTGGTTTTGGTTTGTCGGCTCGGTCTATACCACCCAACTGCCGACCTTCACCCAAATCCATTTGGGCGGCAACGATAACGTGTTCAACCTGATGCTTGCCCTGTTCTCCGTCGGTATCGCCGTCGGTTCGGTTTTGTGTGCCAAACTCAGCCACGAGCGTTTGCGCTTGGGGCTGGTTACCGTCGGCACCGTCAGCCTGACTGTCAGCGGTCTGTTATTGGTGTGGCTTACCCACGGCAGGCAGTTTGCCGAACTCAACGGCATCGGGTGGTTTCTGTCGCAGGCCTACGCCTATCCCGTGATGCTGGTCATGACGGCCATCGGATTTTTCGGCGGCTTCTTTTCCGTGCCGCTCTATACCTGGCTTCAGACGGCCTCCAGCGAAACATTCCGTGCCCACGCCGTTGCCGCCAACAACATCATCAACGGCATTTTCATGGTAACCGCCGCCGTACTCAGCGCGGTTTTGCTGATGCTGTTCGACAGCATTACGCTGCTGTATCTGATTGTAGCCATCGGCAACATTCCGCTGACGGTTTATCTGGCCAGACGCGAACCCGGTTTTATTTTGAAGAAAAAGCCGTAAAGATTGAGGCCGTCTGAAAGAAATATTCAGACGGCCTTTCCGATATTTCAGGCCGTCTGAAAATATTGTGTGCGGTTTGAACGTTTCGTCCTGCCTTTTTCAGACGGCCTCAAGCGTTTGTCTGTATAATAACCCTTTTTTCCAACCTGATTTCAAGCGCATGATTTATCCGTGGCACCAGCAAGCGTGGCGGCAGCTTGCCGAACATTGGCAGAACCAGCCGAATGCGTGGCTGTTTACCGGTAAGGAAAACACCGGCAAAATCGCCTTTGCCCGTTTTGTCGCGCAGGCCTTGCTGTGCGAAAGGCCGTCTGAAAACCGTCAGCCCTGCGGCGAATGCGCTTCGTGCCATCTGTTTTCGCAAAACAGCCATCCCGATTTTTACGAACTTACCCCCGAAATTCCCGAGGGCGAGGCAGTCGGGCGCAAACTGTTGCAGATTAAAATCGATGCCGTGCGCGAAATCGTCGATAACATTTACCTGACCACCGTGCGCGGCGGCAGGCGCGTGGTGTTGGTGCATCCGGCGGAAAGCATGAATATTCAGGCGGCCAACGGCTTGCTCAAGGCTTTGGAAGAGCCGCCGCAGCATGTGGTTTTTCTGTTGGTTACGCACGCACGCGACAAATTGCTGCCCACCATCAAAAGCCGCTGCCGCCAAATGGTGTTGACCGCGCCGGGCAGAGAAGAGGCTTTGGCCTATCTGCAAGGGCAGGGGGTGGACAACGCCGCTTCGTTATTGGCTTTCCACAGCGGCGCGCCGCTTTTCGAGGCCGCGCCGGAGCTGGACGACATGCGCGATGAGCTGCTGGACATTCTGGCCGCGCCGCGCCTGTTGGTGATGCTGGATTATGCCGCTGCGTTCGACAGGCAAAAGCAGCCGCTGGCCGTCGTTATCGACTGTTTGCAGAAATGGCTGATTGATATCGGCTTGGCGCAGCAAAACATGCCGCCGCTGTATTACCCCGATTTTGCGGCGCAATCGGCGCAAGTGGCCGCCCAAACCGACGCGCTCAAACTGTTTGCGCTCACAGGCCGTCTGAACGCGCTTGCCCCCTACGGCCACCACACCTTGAGCGTTAAAATGCAGCTCGAATCCCTCCTGATTGAATATCTTAATTTTTGGCAAAATAAATAAGGTCTTACGATGAACAATAAAGAAATTCCCGCCAAGATGATGGCTCTGAAACTGCAAGAAAAAACCACGATTTACAACTGCTACATGCCTTTTATGGAGTACGGCGGTTTATTTGTCCCGACCGACGACGTGTTTTCGTTGGGCGAAGACATCCTGCTTGCCGTTGAGATTATGGATCACCCCAAGCTTTTCCTGCCCACGAAAGTCGCATGGATTAATCCGGCGCGTACCTCGGCCAACCGTCCCAAAGGTGTCGGTTTGGCGTTTTCATCGCATGAAAACTGCCTGCAGACCAAAGCCATTATCGAAGGCGAATTGGGCAATGCCTTGCGCAGCGACCGCGCTACTTTTACGCTGTAATCCGGTTTGATTTTATGCAACTTATTGATTCACATTGCCATCTGAATTTTGAGGGTTTGGGCGACCGTCTGCCTGAAGTGCTGGCAAACATGGCAGCGCAGGAAGTCAGACAGGCTCTGGCCATTAGTGTCAGCAAACAGAGTTTTGACGAAGTCTTTGCCATCGCGCAGGCGCATGAACAGATTTTCTGCACCGTCGGCGTGCATCCCGACAGCGAAGAGGCGGAAGAATTTACCGTCGCGGAAATGGTGGAAAAGGCGCAGCATCCCAAAGTCGTCGGTATCGGCGAAACCGGCTTGGACTATTACTGGTGCAAAGGCGATTTAGCTTGGCAGCACAAGCGTTTTGCCGACCATATTCAGGCGGCGAACGAAACTGCTTTGCCGGTGATTGTGCATACGCGCGACGCAGGGGCGGACACGCTGCGCATGTTGAAAGAATGTCAGGTCAATTCGGGCGTGATTCACTGTTTTACCGAAGATGTGGATTTTGCCAAAGGCGCGCTGGATTTGGGACTGTATATTTCGTTTTCCGGTATCGTGACCTTCAAAAACGCGCCGCAGATTCAGGAAGCGGCCAAATATGTGCCGCGCGACCGTATGCTGGTCGAAACCGATGCGCCGTTTCTCGCGCCCGTGCCCAAACGCGGCAAGCGCAACGAGCCGTCTTATGTACGCCATACCGCCGAATTTATTGCACAACTGCGCGGCGAAACGCTGGAAGAGGTGGCCTCTTATACCACGGAAAACTTTTATCGGTTGTTTCAAAAAGTGCCGCGCCGGGTCGGATAAGGTGTAAGAAATAACCGGGTTGTTTACACAACAGGTTGAGAAAAATAATCCTCCAAAGTCTCAAAAGGCGTCCTGCCTTTCAAGCTGCCGTGCGGCTTGACCGTATTGTAGAAATTCACAAAGCGGCACAATTCCCTGCGCCGGTGTTGCGCATCGTCAAATGTCTGCTTATCGTGCCACATCTCCATCAGCGTCCGAATCACCCGTTCCGCTTTGCCGTTGGTCTGCGGACGCGCAATACGGGTAAACTTCTGCACGATGTTGTTGCGGCAGCAGGCAGCGCCAAACGGGTGGGATGCATTGCCTTTGTATTCCACTCCGTTATCCGAGTATGCGCATTCGACGGTGTACGGGCAGCAGTCAATCACATCCCTCAACAGAAACTTGGCGGCACTGGCAGCCGTACGGTCGGGCAAGATGGCTGCGTACAGTTCGCGGGAGTAGTCGTCGATGGCGACAAACAGGTATTCGAACGGGTCGGCAACGCTTTGGTTTTTCAGCCGCGGCAACCGTTTGGTATCGAAATGCACCATTTCGCCGGGATAGGATTTGTTGTAGCGTTTAGCCTGTTTTTTGAGCTTTTCTTCGATGGCTTTTTCAACCTTAGCCAAACGTTTCATCCCGTATTTTGCTTGTTTGAACCGGTTGTTGGTACTGTTTTGCGGTGTGAGCAGCTGCAGCCGTGCGGCTTTGAGGATACGGTAGATGGTTACTCTGCTGACTTGGTATTGCCGGGCAAGTGAAGTAACGGTAATTTTATCCTGTGTATAGGCGCGCCAAACGGCTTGACGTTGGTGCGGTGTAAGTCGGGTATTTTTGTGGATGTTCATGGCAGTATTGTCTTTCAAATACTGTAAACAACGCTAGCTTTTCTTACAGATAAGGCCGTCTGAAAACGGTTTTATTCCAACACGGTCAAACAGAAACCATCTTATAAAAAGGCCGTCTGAAAATAATTTTTCAGACGGCCTTTAATCATGAAATCAAGTCATTACGCAGGAATGCGCAGTTTTTGACCGACGTAGATTTTGTCGGGATGGCTCAACATCGGTTTGTTGGCTTCAAAGATTTTCATGTATTGGTTGGCATCGCCGTAGTATTTTTTCGCGATGGCAGACAAAGTGTCGCCGCTGACCACGTCGTGGTATTGCGCCGCTGCTTCGGCAGGGAATTGCAGGTTGTTGTCGACATCGGATACGCCGGTTACGTTGCCTGCCGCCAAAACCGCTTTTTCAGCCGCTTCTTGCGAAGGGGCGGAGCCGCTTAAGGTTACTTTGCCGGTTGCGCCGTCAAACGCAACGATTAAGCCGGTCAGGCCCAAGTTTTGTTTTTCGATGTAAGTTTGGATGGCCGACGCTGCTTTGGCATTCAAATCATCAACGTTGGCCGCTGCTTGCGCCGCTACTTCGGCTTCGTCTTTGCCGAACAGTTTTTCGCCTGCGTTTTTGATAAAGCTGAACAAACCCATAAATCCACTCCTTAAAATGTGTTGTTGAAAAATCCGGTCGCCCGAATCCGTTAATCATTATATGAAATGCGCCGGAACACAAGCAAAGAAGGTTTGTATTACTTTGTTTTACAAATTCGGGCAGCCGTTTTGCATTATTGCGATAGTGAACTAAAATAAGAAATCTACTTCGTTGGCCGCGGCTTGCCCCTTGTACCTTTCTTGTTTTAGTTCACGATACAATAACCATCTGAAATTTTATCCATAACCTAATCATGAACAACGAAATCACTTTCCTGACCCTGTTCCTGCTCGGCTTTTTCGGCGGCGGCCATTGTGCGGGCATGTGCGGCGGTTTGAGCAGCGCGTTTGTGTTGCAGCTGCCGCCGAACCTGAACCGTGCAGGGCTGATTGTTCTGCTGAACTTGGGGCGCGTGAGCAGCTATGTGCTGATTGGCTTAATCTTGGGCTTGGTGGGGCAGGTCGGTATTTCGTTGGACGAAACGCGCGGGCTGCAAAATATTCTGTATGTCGCGGCCAATACGCTGCTGCTGCTGCTGGGGCTTTATTTGGCGGGTATTTCCAGCGTGGTAACCAAAATCGAAGGGCTGGGCAGGCCGGTTTGGAAACGGCTGAATCCGTGGCTGAACAGGCTGTTGCCCATCCGCTCGGTTCCGGCGTGTTTCGCGGTGGGCATGTTGTGGGGCTGGCTGCCCTGCGGCTTGGTGTACAGCGCGTCGCTGTATGCTTTGGGCAGCGGCAGTGCGTGGCATGGCGGGCTGTATATGCTGGCGTTTGCGCTGGGTACGCTGCCGAATCTGCTGGCGATGGGATTTTTTGCCGCGCAGTTGAAAAGTTTTCTGCAAAACCGAACCGTGCGCTTGGTAGCAGGTTTATTGGTGGCGGCATGGGCGGTGTGGCGCTTGGCCGTATTTTTGATGTGAATGTATTGAATGGCCTCAAGGCCGTCTGAAAACGATTGTGGCGGGTTTCGCCAAAAGTTTTCAGACGGCCTTGATTTCATTGTCAATCAAGATAAAGTAGCATTGCAGGTTATAACAACTTCCACAGCATACGCAGCGCAATCAGCAGCAATAATATTCCGAAAGCCTTTTTCAATTTATCGGCAGGCAGTTTGTGGGCGGCTTTCACGCCCAACGGCGCAAACAGCATGGTGGCAATGCTCAGCACCAATACCGCCGGCAGGTAGATAAAGCCCAGTGAACCGGCAGGCAAACCGGCAACCGACCAGCCCGAAACCAGATAACCGATTGCCCCCGCTACCGAAATCGGCCAGGCCAAACCGCTGGAGGTACCGACGGCGCGGTGGGGCGGCATGTTGCAATAGAGCAGAAACGGAACCGACAGCGAACCGCCGCCGATGCCGACCCAGCTCGACGCCGTGCCGAACAGGGTGCCGACGGCGGTCAGGCCGGGCGTGGCAGGCAGATGGCGCGAGGCGACGGTTTTGCTGTTCATCAGGGTGCGCAGCGCAACGGCGGTCAGGAAAACGATGAAAAAAATCTGCAAGCCGTAAGTGGGAATGAATTTGGCGGAAGCCGCACCGATCAACACGCCCAGAATCATCCCCGGGGTCATGCGCCATACGGTCGGCCAATCGATGGCCTGTTTTTTGTGTTGCGCATACATGCTTGAGAGCGTGGTGAACACCATTACCGCAAACGACGAACCGATGGCCAAATGCTGGGCGTAAGGGTGTTCGCCGCCGTATTGAAGCTGCAATACCCACAAAACAATCGGCACGATAATCGTGCCGCCGCCGACGCCGAAAAGCCCCGCCAAGAAACCGGTCGCGCCGCCGCCAGCCAGCAGCGCGAGAATAACATCAATATTTTCCATATAAAATCAAGTGTTTTTATTCCGGCGTTTGCGCAACCAACGCCGCGCCGCCAAAAAATAGCCCGACAGGCTGTAGCCGAAGAAGAATAAGAACAGAACCAGCGACGGTTCCCACGTCACCAGCAGCAAAACCAATACGGCCAGCACCATGCCCATAAACGGCACTTTGCGGCGGATATTGATTTCCTTAAAGCTCCAAAACGGAATCTGCACGATCATCGACAAACCGGCAAACAGGGTGATGCCCAAAGTCCACCAATGCACGCCGGGAAAGCGTTCGATACTGTGGTTGACCCAAATCAGGCCGACAATCAGCGCGGCTGCGGTCGGGCTGGGAATGCCGATAAACCAGCGTTTGTCCACCTTGCCGATGAGCGTGTTGAACAAAGCCAGTCGCAGCGCGGCGCAGGCGCAATAGATAAAGGCCACCGAATAGCCGATTTTGCCGAACTGCCAAAGCTGCCATTTGTAGGCAATCAGCGCGGGCGCGACGCCGAAGCTGACCATGTCGGCCAAGCTGTCGAGCTGTTCGCCGAACGCGCTTTGCGAATTGGTCAGACGGGCAACGCGACCGTCCATACCGTCGAGCAGCATGGCGATAAACACCGCAATCGCCGCCGTTTCGTAGCGGCCGTGCATGGCCTGGGTGATGGCGAAAAACGCAGAAAACAGAGCCGCTACCGTGAAAGAATTGGGCAGAAGATAAATGCTGTTCTGGCGTAGCGACGCACGCGGCGGCACCGGGTTTTGATTGTCCATGTTTTCCATATTTGTCCGTAAAGCTGTATTTTAATCAAATAACCTACTGATACCTTATACCGATTTTAGGGCGGATGGCAACCGTTGCCGCGCAAGTTTCCATCAAATCACGAAAAATCAAACAAATCGGGCTGCGCCGTTTCGCCGGTAACGCGCACATCGGTTTCGCCGTCGGCAAAGACGATGTGCAGCTTCTGCCCCTGTTTCAGCGCGGCGGCACTCCGCACCACCTGACCGCGGCTGTTTTTCACCACCGAGAAACCGCGCGCCAAAATATGCTGCGGCGACACGGCCTCCAGCAGCGCGGACTGTTTTTCCAAAGTCTGGCGGCGTTGCTTCAGCAGAATGTCGAACGACTGCACCAAGGCCGTCTGAAACTGCGCCACCTCACGCCCGGGTTGTACGGTATCGGGACGCAAGTGCCGCAAGGCCTGAATCTGGCGCGACAACTGCTGCGCATTGAAACGGTGGTTCTGCTGCGCGGCAAAGCGCAACTGCTGCGCCAAGCCCTGAACCTGAAGCCGCTGCTCGTCCAGCTTTTGGCGCGGATGGCGGATTTGGCGCGAGAGCCAGTCCACCTTTTGGCTCGCATCATAATAACGCTGCTGCAACACCGTTTTCAGACGGCCTTGCGCCTGCGCCAATTTGTGCAGCGATTCCAAACGGTTGGGGCTGACCAGTTCCGCCGCGCCCGTCGGTGTCGGCGCGCGCACGTCCGCCGCAAAATCCGTCAACGTGAAATCCGTTTCGTGTCCCACGCCGCTGACCACCGGAATCGTGCACCGCTCAATCGCCCGCACCACCGGCTCTTCGTTAAACGCCCACAAATCCTCAATGCTGCCCCCGCCGCGGCACACAATCAGCACATCGCATTCCGCCCGCTCCGAGGCCGTCTGAACCGCCTGCGCAATCTGCAATTCGCTGCCCGCCCCCTGTACCGCCGTCGGATAAATAATGACCGGAATTTCCGGCGCACGGCGTTTCAGCGTCGAGACCACATCGCGCAAGGCCGCCGCCGCCAAACTGGTGACAATCCCGATGACGCGCGGATGGGCAGGCAGCGGCTTTTTGCGTTCCGCATCAAACACGCCCTCAAGCTGCAACTTCGCCTTCAGCTTCTCGTAAGCCTCGTAAAGCCGCCCCAAACCGACCATGCGCACTTCGTTGACCGTAATCTGAAACTCGCCGCGCGCCTCGTAAATACTGATTTTGCCGCTGACCTCGATATGGTCGCCTTCTTTTAAAGGCTGGCTCAACCGCGAAGCCGCGCCCTTAAACATCGCGCAACGCACCTGAGCACGGCTGTCTTTGAGCGAAAAATAATAATGCCCGCTCGCCGCCCGCGTCAGATTCGACACCTCGCCCGCAACCCACAGGCCGGAAAGATGGTCTTCCAGCAGGTTTTTCGCCAGCGCGTTGAGTTCGGAAACGGACAGGGAAGAGGCGGTAAATAAATCGGACATGGTTTCAAAGGACAAGTAGCAGATTGGTAGGAATCGGGATTATAAAGGTTTTGGCGGGAGGGAAGCTATGTTTTCAGACGGCCTTTGTGGGACAGGGATTCAATGCTATAGTAATGAACATTAAAAATACAAAATTTACGGGGATAACATGAAACACATTTTGATTGATTTTGAAAACGTTCAACCTGAAGCCGAGCAGCTTAACGGATTGGACGAGAGTTGCCATATTTGGCTGTTTTTGGGGAAATTGCAGCAGAAAACCTTATCGGTAGAGCTTTGCGAAGTCTTGTGCCGTTTTGGGAAAAACGTTCATTTCGTGCGTGTGGCCAAAACAGGTAAAAACGCGCTGGATTTTTATCTGGCCTATTATTTGGGCAAAATCACCGAGCAGGACAATGAAGCCTTGATTTGTATTTTGTCACGCGACGGCGGATTTGATGTGTTGGTCGAGCATTTGGAAGATGTCGGCCATTGCAAGGGCATTGTACGCTTGGCGGTGTTGGAAGATGCACGTAAAAATGAGGCCGAATTGTTGGAAAAGGATTTGGAGGCAGAAAGGCCGTCTGAAAAAGTTGGATCTGAGAAAAAAGAAGAAAAAGAACCACATAAAGAAAATGTTTTTATTTCTAATTGTGCGCGTGTAATTTTAAGAGACTTGATAAATCCTACATCGCATAAACCAACCGTGCTAACTAATTTTGAAACGCGTTTAAAAGGTTTGCTCAAAACTGAATTACAGCCCTTTGCAATCAAACAGCGTCAAGAAATTATTGGGTTGGTCGTTGCAAAATTGAAAGAAAAAGGTTTTATCAGGCAGATTCAAGGGACATTTAATCTTGAGTATGCGGTATCCAGCCAAGAAATTCTGGACAGGTTTGTAACGAGATTAATTGCTTCCAAGGCCAAGACCTTGGAGAGTGCAAAAAATGTATTGTGTTCTCAAGCCCAAAATTTATGTTTGGATATGGATGACACACTTGCAGCTGATATTCTTGCATATTGCGGACGTGAGCAAATTTTGCGCATTAAAAACAGTAAAATTGAATATGCTCCTTTTGTTGTAGATGAGGGTGATGACAGGGATGTTATTGTCAGCAAAGAAGAAGACATAAAAATCATGCAGGCAGTAACGGCGTTTTTTAATAAATGTGCAAAAAACAAACCGTCAACCCAAAAAGCCCTCAGCAATTCCTTCAAATCCGCTTTGAAATTAAGCGATAAGCAAATCGAAAAACTGATTCAGGTTTTGATTGATAAAAAGAAATTTACCGTTAGTGATACAGGTAAAGTTACCTATAAAAAATAAAGGCCGTCTGAATGCCCAAGCTCCACCAAATCATCGAACAGCATTGGCAACGTCCCAAGCCGTGGCTCACTCTGCTGCTGAAGCCGTTTTCCTGCGTGTTTGCACGGATCGCGGCCAAGCGTCGGCGTGATTTTTTGTCGGGCCGTCTGAAAAGTGGGAAGCTGCCTGTGCCGGTGGTCGTTGTGGGCAATATCCATGCGGGCGGAGCGGGCAAAACGCCGGTTGTGTCCGCACTGGTGTCGGGGCTGCAAAAGCGCGGTGTGAACGTGGGCATCATCAGCCGCGGTTATGGACGTGCGCAAAAGGGCGTGCATGTGTTGAACGCGGCCAGTACCGCTGCCCAGGCGGGCGACGAGCCTTTGCTGCTTTATCGCCAAACGGGTGCGCCTACGGCAGTCGGCAGCAGTCGGGTCGAAGCAGGGCGGGCTTTGCTGGCGGCTTATCCCGAAGTGCAGGTCATTGTGGCCGACGACGGTCTGCAGCATTATGCGTTGCAGCGCGATGTGGAAATTGCGGTGTTCCCGTCGGCAGACACGGCGCGGAACGATTTGGATTTGCTGCCCAACGGCGGCTTGCGCGAGCCTTTGTCGCGCTTGGGTTCGGTGGATGCGGTGGTGGTCAGCGGCGGCGGTAATCCGGCGTTCAGGCCGTCTGAAAATATGTTTTCCAGCCGTGTCGAAACCGGAGCGATTTACCGTTTGAACCGGCCGTCTGAAAAACTGGATTCAGGCCGTCTGAAAAACCGCCGTGCCGCCGCTGCGGCAGGAATCGCCAAGCCGGAGCGTTTTTTTGATTCCTTGCGCGGCTTGGGTATCGAATTGCATGAAACCGCAGCATTGCCCGACCATGCCGACATCACGCCGCAGGATTTGCCGCAGGCGGATTTTGTGTTCGTTACGGAAAAAGACGCGGTGAAACTTTCAGACGGCCTCGGTTCGGATGCTTTAAATCATGTGTGGGTGCTGCCCATTTGTGCGATAATCGAACCTGATTTGGCGGAATTTGTATCGGGCCGTCTGAAAATTTAATGTCCGTATTGAAGGAGAATGACGATGAAAAATTATCAATTTGCCGGTATGGCGTTGCTTGCCGCGGCTGCTTTGGGCGGCTGTTCTTCCATCGCCGAATCCCCGAAAGCCGGGGCGGATGTTTCTTCCGACCGTCAGGCGCCGAGCCGTGCCTCTTTGGAGCAGTTGTTCGACTTGCAGAATTTCGACAAAACGCTGGACGATGCCTTCCGCCAAATGCCGCAGGCTGCGTTGGCGCAGAGTGTCAATACGGCGCAGGGCATACCCGAAGACCGCCGTCAGGCCGTCAATCAGGTTTTGCAGAAGTATATGAATATCATCAGTCAGGAATTCAATACGCCCGAATTGCGCGGCGAATTGCGCCGTGTATCGCTTGAGGGCGCGGCGAAAGTATATACGCAGCGCGAAGTCGATGCGCTGATCCGTTTTTACCAAACGCCGGAAGGCCGTTCGGTGATGGAGAAAATGCCGCAGTATATGGAGGCCATTACCGTGCCGATGGTGCAGGTGATGGCACCGAAAACGGAATCCGTGATGAAAAAACACGGGCCGCAGATGACGCGTGAAATCAATCAGGCAATATGCGGCAAAGACCGGTGCGCCAAAGCAGGCCGCACGAAAAAATAACCGAAAGAAAGCAAAAACATGGAAAAAAAATTCTTAGACATCTTGGTCTGCCCCGTTACCAAAGGCAAACTCGAATATCATCAGGACAAGCAGGAATTGTGGAGCCGCCAAGCGAAACTGGCTTATCCGATTCGAGACGGCATTCCCTACATGCTGCAAACGGAAGCGCGTGAACTGACCGAAGAGGAATTGCACGCATGACCGAATTTGTGGTGTTGATTCCGGCGCGTTTGTTGTCTTCGCGTCTGCCGGGCAAGGCTTTGGCCGATATTCACGGCAAGCCTATGGTGGTGCGCGTGGCGGAGCAGGCCGCCAAAAGCCGCGCCGCGCGCGTGGTGGTGGCGACCGACCATGCCGATATTCAGACGGCCTGCGAAGCGCACGGCGTAGAGGTGGTGATGACCGCCGATACGCACGAAAGCGGCAGCACCCGTCTGGCCGAAGCGGTGAAAATCCTGAAGCTGCCGCAGCATCTGATTGTGGTCAACGTGCAGGGCGACGAGCCGCTGATTGACCCCGAACTCATCAACCGCACGGCGGAAGTGCTGGTGGAAAACAATGTGCAGATGGCGACCGCTGCCCACCAAATCCGCGATTTTGACGAATTTATGAATCCGAACGCGGTGAAAGTGGTGCTGGATAAAAACCGCAATGCGCTTTATTTCAGCCGTTCGCCGATGCCGTATCCGCGCGATGTGATGCTCCAAGGTGAGCAGAGCGTGCCCGAAACCGCGCTGCGCCACATCGGGATTTATGCCTACCGCGCCGGCTTCCTGCAACGCTACGCCGAAATGAGCGTATCGCCGCTGGAAACCGCCGAATCGTTGGAACAACTGCGCGTGTTGTGGCACGGTTTCCCGATTGCCGTGGAAATCACGGAAAATGCCCCGGCCGCAGGCGTGGATACGCCCGAAGATTTGGCACGTGTGCTGCAAGTTTTTGGAGCTTGATTTTCCGATAAAAAATGCGGCATCAGGCCGTCTGAAAACCTGTCGGCCTTTTCAGACGGCCTGTAAAGTATTATGATAAGACATGTAAAATTGTTAACACAAACAGAGGACACACCATGAAAGTATTACTGTTGGGCGCGCCCGGCGCGGGCAAAGGCACGCAGGCGCAATTCATTACCGCCGCTTTCGGCATTCCGCAAATCTCTACCGGCGACATGTTGCGCGCGGCGATTAAGGCCGGTACGCCGCTGGGCTTGGAGGCCAAGAAAATCATCGACGAAGGCGGTTTGGTGCGCGACGACATCATTATCGGCATGGTCAAAGAGCGCATCGCCCAAGACGACTGCAAAGACGGTTTCCTGTTCGACGGCTTTCCGCGCACGCTGGCACAGGCCGAAGCAATGGTGGAAGCTGGCGTGGATTTGGACGCGGTTGTCGAAATCGACGTACCCGACAGCGTGATTGTCGACCGAATGAGCGGCCGCCGCGTGCATCTGCCGTCAGGCCGTACCTACCACGTTACCTATAATCCGCCCAAAGTGGACGGCAAAGACGACGTTACCGGCGAAGATTTAATTCAGCGCGACGACGACAAAGAAGAAACCGTGAAAAAACGCCTTGACGTTTATCACGAGCAGACTGAAGTGCTGGTCGGCTTTTACAGCAAACTCGAAGGCGAACACGCGCCGAAATACATCAAGGTTGACGGTACGCAAGCCGTCGAAGCCGTGAAAGCGGAAGTCTTGGCCGCGTTGGGCAAATAAGTTTGTCTGTTTGATGGTTTGAAATCATGAGGCCGTCTGAAAAAATATTTTCAGACGGCCTGTTTGTTTGGAAAAACTGTTAAAATCGGGCATAACGATTGCGGCCCGAATGGACGGGCCGTCTGAAAATCTTACAGGAATCCCCATGAATCCCTTCATTACCGATTTCCAAAATACGCAGCAGCGCACCCCCGTGATTGTGGCTTTGGATTTTGCCGACGAAAAATCCACGCTGAACTTCGTGCGCACGCTTGACCCTGGTCTGTGCCAACTTAAAATCGGCAAGGAGCTGTTTACCGCGACGGGGCGTTCTTTGGCCGAAAACCTGATTAATCAGGGCTTCAAGCTGTTTCTCGATTTGAAATACCACGACATTCCCAACACCGTCGCCCAAGCCTGTCGCGTAGCGGCCGATATGGGCGTGTGGATGGTCGATATGCACACTTCGGGCGGCCGTCGCATGATGGAAGCCGCAGCCGAAGCCGTGGCCAACCATGCGCACAAGCCGCTGCTCATCGGCGTTACCGTGCTGACCAGCATGGAACAAAGCGACATGGCGGAAATCGGCCTCGACATCGAGCCGGAACAGCAGGTTTTGCGTTTGGCGAAACTCGCCCAAAGTTCGGGCTTGGACGGCGTAGTCTGCTCACCCTTGGAAGCCGCGCCGCTGCGCCGCGAATTGGGCGGAGATTTCGTGCTGGTGACCCCCGGTATCCGCTTGGACGTGGCCGGCAACAAAGACGACCAACGCCGCATCATGACCCCGTCTGAAGCGTTGGCGGCCGGTTCGACTTATCTGGTGATGGGGCGGCCGGTTACGCAAGCCGCCGATCCGATTGCGGTATTACGCGAAGTGAACCGCGCGGCGAATCCGGCGGAATGATTTTCAGACGGCCTTAAGGGATGGATTGAAAATCCAACAAAGCTGTTGAATTTAATAGATTGTTGGGTCTTTACCCAACCTATAAATTCAGGCCGTCTGAAAATATCATTGCCAAACAAAAAACGGATGGCCGTCATGAATCCGGCGGCAGGCTTAAAGGCAGCAATGATTCGTCTGAAAATGCCTGCCGCGGGTTACGGGGCGGTTTTTTGAGCTTTGAGCACGGTTTTGCCGTTTCCGTCGAGCCATTCCATCTGTGTGCCGCTGATGCGGTAGGTGCGGGCTTGGCCGACGGCTGCGCCGAGTCGGGCGTCGGTGTCCGTCAGCTGTTCGTCGAGGCAGGCCATCAGGGTGCTGGCGGCGTCGGAAAAGGTCAGGCGGCCGCTGCTGGTGCGGTATTGGCCGACCAGATTGTTGCAGCCGCCGGAGGTAATGAAGCGGCCGTCGGCGCGCAGTTCGAGTTTGACCTGCGGGGGCAGGGCGGCGGTGTCGGCTTCCTGTACCTGCCATGTGCCGACGAGGTTTTCGGGCGGCGTGGCGGCGCAGGCGGCAAGGAGGAGGACGGACAGGAGGGTAGGGGCTTTCATGGTTTTTCCTTTCGGTTGTCGGGTTGGTGCAAACGTTTCGGACGCTTCGGGCGTTTTTCGTTTTCTTTGCTCCCCGAATACGGGGATGGCGGAAATGGATGCCCGAATTGCGGTGCTGATGTTGGTAGGATGGGCTGTAAATCCGCCGCTTTTTAGACGGCATCGGCTACGGTCTGGGGGTTGAGCCAGTGCATCGGCGTTTTCAGACGGCCTTGAACCGGCAACTGTATTTTTAACCCCGTCGGGCAGGAATATCAAACAGGTAAATCCTTGAAAACGCTTCTATTATACCGCTGTCGCAGCGTAAATCCATTTTCAGCCAAGCGGCCGGGTTGAAAACCCGACAAAACCGTTGAATTTAATAGATTGTTGGGTCTTGACCCAACCTACGGGGTTGCCGAAATTTCACCGGCCGTCTGAAAACCTAAAACCGTAGGGTAGGCACTTGCTGCCCACGTAATCTTTGGATTTACGGCAGCCGATGGTTTTTAAAGTATTTTGGTGGGCATGAATGCCCACCCTACCGCTTCTGTGTGAGTTTTTTATAAGTTAGGCTTGACTGGGAAGATAGTATCTACAAATTCAGGCCGTCTGAAAATATGATTGCTAAACGAAAAGTGAAAGCCTGTCATCAATTCGGCAGCAGGCTTGAAGGCGGGGTTGGGTTGAAAGCCCGATAAAGCCTTTGAATTTATAAAAGAATACGCATACCAGAGTGAACGCGAAAACCGGTTCACGCAATCAAAAAGCATACTTAAATCAGGAATTCAATATGATAAAAAAATTCCAAGCGGCAGATTTACAGCAGCGTTTTGCCCAAGCGCGTGTGTTGGTGGTGGGCGATGTGATGCTCGACCGTTATTGGTTCGGTGACGTATCGCGCATTTCGCCGGAAGCCCCCGTGCCCGTGGCGAAAATCAACCAAATCGACCAACGCGCGGGCGGTGCGGCCAATGTGGCGCGCAACATTGCGTCTTTGGGCGGTAAGGCAGGGCTGTTGTCGGTAACGGGCAATGACGAAGCAGCCGATGCGCTCGACGCGCTGATGCGGCAGGACGGTGTGGAATCCTATCTGATGCGCGACGCTCAAATCGCCACTACGGTCAAACTGCGCGTAGTGGCGCGCAACCAGCAGCTTATCCGCTTGGATTTCGAAGAAAATCCGCATCATGAAGTGTTGGAACAGGTAAAAACGCGTTATCAGGAAGTATTGCCCGATTACGATGCGGTGATTTTTTCCGATTACGGCAAAGGGGGGCTGACCCACATTGCCGACATGATTGACTGGGCGAAGCAGGCCGGCAAAGCCGTGTTGATTGACCCGAAGGGCGACGATTACGAAAAATACGCCGGTGCGACGCTGATTACGCCCAACCGCAGCGAGTTGAAGGAAGTGGTCGGTAGTTGGAAAAACGAAGACGACCTGACCGAAAAAGCGCAAAACCTGCGCCGCCATTTGGAATTGACTGCCATTTTGCTGACGCGCAGCGAAGAGGGCATGACGCTGTTCAACGACGGCGAAGCGGTGTACCAGCCGACGCGTGCGCAGGAAGTGTACGACGTTTCCGGCGCGGGCGATACCGTGATTGCCGGTATGGGCTTGGCCATGGCCGCCGGTTTTACCATGCCCGAAGCCATGCACTTGGCCAATACCGCCGCCGGCGTGGTGGTGGCCAAGCTGGGCACGGCGGTGTGTTCGTTCAAAGAATTGGAAAACGCGCTGGCAGAACAGTAAGCGTTTGAGTATTTATTTTTCAGACGGCCTGATAGGGCAGGCCGTCTGAAAAAGTTAAACACGGGTAGGGTGGGCACTTGTTGCCCACATTGTTCGGCAGGTTCAGTGGGTAGGTTGGGTTGCCAACCCAACATTTTGATTCATGACCGACACAGTATCAGGTATGTTGAATGTGTTGGGTTTATAACCCAATCTACTCTTGCCGGCAGAACAGCAAACCGTCGGATATTTCATTTTCAGACGGCCTGAACCGAAGGCCGTCTGAAAACAATCAAACAAAGGAAATCTTATGACCATCATCGTAACCGGCGCGGCCGGCTTTATCGGCAGCAACATCGTCAAGGCGTTGAACCAGCGCGGCATCACCGACATCGTGGCGGTGGACAATCTCACGCGAGGCGAGAAATTCAAGAATCTGGCCGAATGCGAAATCAGCCATTATCTCGACAAACACGAATTCATCCGCCAGGTGCGCGAACATGCGCTGCCTTACGACGACATCGAAGCGGTATTCCACGAAGGCGCGTGTTCCAACACGATGGAACACAACGGCCTGTATATGATGGACAACAACTACCAATACACGCTCGATTTGCTCGACTGGTGTCAGGACGAGCGCATTCCGCTGCTTTATGCCTCCAGCGCGGCGGTGTACGGCAAGGGCGAGGTTTTCCGCGAAGAGCGCGAATTGGAAAAACCGCTCAATGTGTACGGCTATTCCAAATTCCTGTTCGACCAAGTATTGCGCCGCCGCATGGAAGAGGGGCTGACCGCGCAGGTGGTCGGTTTCCGCTATTTCAATGTTTACGGCCAAATGGAGCAGCACAAAGGCCGCATGGCTTCGGTGGCGTTCCACCATTTCAACCAATACCGTGAAAACGGTTATGTGAACCTGTTCGGCGCGAACGAGGGCTACGGCAACGGCGAGCAGACGCGCGATTTCGTCAGCGTGGAAGACGTGGCGAAAGTGAACCTGTTTTTCTTCGACAATCCGCAGTTGTCGGGCATTTTCAATCTCGGCACAGGCCGCAGCCAGCAGTTTAACGATCTGGCCGCAGCGACCGTGAATGCCTGCCGCGCGGCGGAGGGTAAGCCGGAAATGAGTTTGGAAGAATTGGTGAAGGAAGAACTGATCCGCTATATTCCGTTCCCCGACGCGCTCAAAGGCAAATATCAGAGCTTTACCCAAGCCGATATGACCAAACTGCGCGAAGCGGGCTACACAGGGGAATTCTACGACGTGAAAGAGGGCGTGAGCCGCTATGTGAAGTGGATGCTGGAGAATTTGGTTTAAGCCGAATCAAGGCTTGGCAGGCCGTCTGAAAAACTTTCAGACGGCCTGTTTTCCATTTGTAGCGTTATTTAATGCGTTCAATCCAATCATGATTTACAACTTTTGACATTTGTGATTTAATTTCTGCTGACCGAAACAGGGGTGCTGCGCCATGCGCGGCTGAGAATTACCCTTACACCCGATCAGGATAATACCTGCGTGGGGAGTTTCAGCGAGTTTTTATTTTTCAGACGGCCTTACTCGATGAGTGAGGCCGTCTGAAACCACCAAACGCCGCTCCTGTTTCGTTTTATTCCGATAAACGAGAAACAGGAGCACTTTTTATGGCACTCAAATCCGACGGCAATGAAGCCGCCCAACTCGACCGGCTTTCCCATGATTTGGGCATTCAGTTTGCCTATCCGAATTCCGACAAAGTTTACCTGACCGGCAGCCGTGCCGACATCCGCGTACCGTTGCGCGAAATCCGCCAAGACGACACGCTGACCGACCGCGGCCGCGAGCCGAACCCGCCGATTCCGGTGTACGACACCAGCGGCGCCTACGGCGATCCCACCGCAAACATCGATTTGAAACAGGGCTTGCCGCACATCCGCAGCGCGTGGCTGGACGAGCGCGGCGACACGGAAATTTTAAGCGGCCTGTCGAGCGAATACGGCAAAGAGCGTGCACACGATCCGAAAACCGCCCATCTGCGTTTCAACCAAATCACGCAGCCGCGCCGTGCCAAAGCGGGGAAAAACGTAACCCAGATGCACTACGCGCGCCAAGGCATCATCACGCCCGAGATGGAGTTTGTCGCCATCCGCGAGCGCATGAAGATGGACGAGCTTTTCAGACGGCCTGAATACGCCAAACTCATCAAGCAGCACGCAGGCGAACCGTTCGGCGCAAACCTGCCGACCCACCCCGATCAAATCACGCCTGAATTCGTGCGCCAAGAAATCGCTGCCGGCCGCGCCATCATTCCGGCCAACATCAACCATCCCGAACTCGAACCGATGATTATCGGCCGCAATTTCCGCGTGAAAATCAACGGCAATCTGGGCAATTCGGCGGTAACGTCCAGCCTCACCGAAGAAGTGGAAAAAATGGTGTGGGCGTTGCGCTGGGGTGCGGACACCATCATGGATTTGTCCACCGGTGCGCACATCCACGAAACACGCGAATGGATTATCCGCAACGCGCCCGTACCCATCGGCACCGTACCGATTTATCAGGCTTTGGAAAAAACGGGCGGCATCGCCGAAGATTTAACGTGGGAACTGTTCCGCGACACGCTCATCGAGCAGGCCGAGCAGGGCGTGGACTATTTCACGATACATGCGGGCGTGCTGCTGCGCTATGTGCCGCTGACCGCCGAGCGGCTGACCGGCATTGTATCGCGTGGCGGTTCGATTATGGCGAAGTGGTGTTTGGCACATCACAAAGAAAACTTCCTGTACACGCATTTCGACGAAATCTGCGAAATCATGAAGGCTTATGACGTGTCGTTCAGTTTGGGCGACGGCTTGCGCCCGGGCTGTATCGCCGATTCCAACGACGCGGCACAGTTCGGCGAGCTGCATACGTTGGGCGAACTCACTGCTAAGGCGTGGGAGCATGATGTGCAGGTAATGATCGAAGGCCCCGGCCATGTGCCGCTGCAAAGGGTGAAGCAAAACATGACCGAAGAATTGCAGCATTGTTTTGAAGCACCGTTTTATACCTTGGGGCCACTCGTTACCGACATCGCGCCGGCCTACGACCACATTACTTCAGGCATCGGCGCGGCCAATATCGGCTGGTACGGCACGGCCATGCTGTGTTACGTAACCCCTAAGGAGCATTTGGGTTTGCCCGACAAAGAAGACGTGCGCACCGGCATCATCACCTACAAACTCGCCGCCCACGCCGCCGATTTGGCCAAAGGCTGGCCGGGTGCGCAAGTGCGCGACAATGCCTTGAGTAAGGCGCGCTTCGAATTCCGCTGGCGCGACCAGTTCCGCTTAAGCCTCGACCCCGAACGCGCTGAAAGCTATCACGACGCAACCCTGCCGGCCGAAGGTGCGAAAATCGCGCATTTCTGCTCGATGTGCGGGCCGAAATTCTGCTCGATGAAAATCACGCAGGAAGTGCGCGACTACGCCGCCGCGCAACAGGGTATACAGGAAAAAGCGGTAGAGTTTTTGAAGAAAGGGGCGGAAATATACAGTTGAGTTTGACCGCAGGATAGTGAAAAAACAGGTTACTTAATTTTTAAGTAACCTGTTTTTTTTAAGGAAGGTCGGTTATAAAGGCCGGGGTTGCAGCAATGTTTCCTGACTGCTGAACCGTTCGCCCAACAGTTGCGAACCATAGGCGTTCAGATGGTCGTAATCGCTGTACACGGGCAGGCCGTTATGTTTGAAGTCTTTGGGCAGATAGGGCGTGGTATCGACCCATGTTGCTTCAGGATAGTTTTGCAGCAGTTTTTGAATCTGAATATTGGCTTGCTCGGATTGTTCCGCCGCTTCATACCGTTTGGGGTGGACATAATCAATATCAATGCCTTTCTGAGCCAGATGATATTTGCGCAGGATATTGTATGGAGCCAGCGGATTATCTCGGAAAACATAGACTTTTTTGCCTTCGGCCAATAAGGTTTGTATTGTTTTCTCAAATTTAGGCAAGAAATCGGCTTTCGGAATTTGCAAAGACCATCTTTGCGCAAAAATTACGGTGTCGTAGTGGCGGTAATTTTCTTCGATATGGCGGTTAATTGGATTGCACCATGCAGAGCTGCGTTCCGTTTCGGAAAGGGTAAAACCGAATGCCACGGCGCATGAGTTTCCGCTGATGACATCGGCAGCCCAGCCTTCTTTTTTACCGACGATGTCTAAGAATTTATAATATTGTCCGGCATGGGAATCTCCTGCAAAAAGGATATTGACAGGTTTGGATTTCTCTCCCACGCTGCATTCCCCGTTTTTAACCGTATCTTGGCAAACAACCCCGCTACCGGTCAGCAAGCGCATTTCCTGAGAAGGTGCTTTGTTCACATAAATAATGGCGGCATAGAGTGGCAGCGCCAAGCCGAAATAGACGGCCAGCGTTGCCCACATCTGTTTATTGGAAAAATGCTTGATTTTTCTACACGGAGTTTCTATCCAAACATATGAAATCCATGCCAATACAAACATGGCTAATGTGGCGGCAAGATAAACGGTATATGGTAACTCGTTATCCATATAAACATAGCGGATAAGAGCCAAAATAACCCAGTGCCATAAATATAGCGAATAGGAAATCAAGCCGATCATGACCATCGGTTTGGCACTTAAAAATCGGAATACCCAATCGGATTTATCCAAAGTCCGGTAATGTCCGAATAAAATCATCAGTCCGACGCAGGTACAGGCGATTAATTTTTCAATATAGCCGTTTCCCCATAAGGTATCGTGGGGAATAAACATCAAACCGATGATGGTGGCCAATAACAGCCATGAAACCCATTTATTGCTTTCTTTCGGTGTGATAAAAGCAAAGAGTGCACCGATTAACAGTTCATAAGCGCGTACATACGGCAAAAAATAACGGTCTAGGCCAAAGCTCGGCAGAAAATAGGTTGCCAAGCTGATTAAGATTAAACCTGATAGTAACAGCTTGATTTTGGAATGATAAAACTTAAAGAAAAAAAGTAAGATGACAGGAAAGACGAAATAAAACTGTTCTTCAACGGAAAGAGACCACATATGCAGTAACGGTTTTTCGGTTGAAGCACTGTCAAAATAGCCGCCTTTTCGGGCAAAAAACAAATTGGCTGCCGAGAATAGGGAAGCAATGGCAGATTTTAAATATTGCAGGGTATCGTTCGGCAGGAATAAATAGACAGCGACAGGTGTCGCTACAGCCAATACAAAGATAAAAGCCGGCAGAATACGCTTGATTCTTCTTTTATAAAAATCATAAAAAGAAAACGAGCCTTTTTTCATTTGCTGGTAAATGATGGACGTAATCAGATAACCGGATAAGACAAAAAAGATATCTACGCCCAAAAAACCGCCCGGCAACCAGTTTGGATTCAGATGGAAAATAATAACTGCCAGAACCGCAATGGCTCTCAGGCCGTCAATGTCGGCCCTGTAATTTAGAATATTCATAAATTTATTTTTAGTAATATTTCAGTAATTAATTATCTATAAATTTTTTCGTTTGAAAAAATTCTGTATGTTCATACTGGTGTAACCGGATAGATGCAGCACAAAATATCCGTGGAGCTTCGGATAGAAAGCGGTTTCCCAACTTAAAGCCGTAAATGGATTGTAAATTATCGATTTAGTTCCCTATGATAAAAGAATTTACAGTGGTTCGATTAGGATCGTTCAGAATGATTCTCTAAGGTGAGGCATAAGAAAAGAGTATTGGCTGTTTGGCTCAGATGTAAAACAGGCCGCCTGAAATTTCAGACGGCCTGTTATTTGAATATGAAGATTTTGTAGAGAATGTGGATTGGTGCCCGGAGCCGGAATCGAACCGGCACGACCTGTTTAGGGTCGACGGATTTTAAGTCCGTTGTGTCTACCTATTTCACCACCCGGGCAATAGTTTTATCGAAACAAAACTATTGGAAGTGGAGGCGGGAGTCGGAATCGAACCGGCGTAGACGGATTTGCAATCCGCTGCATAACCACTTTGCTATCCCGCCATAATAAAAAGTTACGTTTCTATCACAACTTTGGTTCTTTTGGAGCGGGAAACGAGTCTCGAACTCGCGACCTCAACCTTGGCAAGGTTGCGCTCTACCAACTGAGCTATTCCCGCAGGATAAATGTAAGCAGCGAATGGAGCGGGAAACGAGTCTCGAACTCGCGACCTCAACCTTGGCAAGGTTGCGCTCTACCAACTGAGCTATTCCCGCACTCGATGATTACATTTAACGATAAACTTTGGAGCGGGAAACGAGTCTCGAACTCGCGACCTCAACCTTGGCAAGGTTGCGCTCTACCAACTGAGCTATTCCCGCATTTGATTAAATTTGAATGGAGCGGGAAACGAGTCTCGAACTCGCGACCTCAACCTTGGCAAGGTTGCGCTCTACCAACTGAGCTATTCCCGCTCAAATTTAATCCGATTGTTACGCTTGGTAACAAGGAAGACGCTATTATTATGGATTTGATTTCTACCGTCAAGCGGTTTGTTTCGTTTTTCTTAACTTTTTTGTGTGATTTCCTGCCATGCCATTTTCAAATAATAGAACATTGACCAAAGGGTCAATACAGATGCGATAAACATCAATATGTTACCGATCATGATGAAGTCGAAGCCGTGGAAATCGGGCAGGCCGATTAGGAGCAATAAGATGGCGGCCATTTGTGCGGTGGTTTTCAATTTGCCGATGGTTGCGACGGCCACGCTGTTGCGACGTCCCATTTGCGCCATCCACTCGCGCAATGCGGAAATGGTGATTTCGCGGCCGATGATAATCATGGCGAAAATGACGTAAGTCCGGTTGAGGCTGACCAGCAGCAGCAGGGCGACGGCAACCATGAGTTTGTCGGCGACAGGATCAAGGAATGCGCCGAAGTCGGAGGTCTGTTTCCAAAGGCGCGCAAGAAAACCGTCAAACCAGTCGGTCACGGCGGCGGCGGCAAAAATGACGGCAGCCGTCCAATTGACGGTTTGCGGGTTTATCCAGTTTTCGGGCAGGTAAAACAGGACGGTAAACACCGGAATGAGCAAAACGCGCATCCAAGTGAGAAGAATGGGGATGTTCCAAGGCATTTATGGCGACCTTTTCTATCAGTGGTCCGCTGTACGGGAAGCTGCATATTATAGCGAATTTAACCGCTAAACCGCTAATTTATGATGGTAAAAGTCATCCGGATGGTTTTTGCCGGGGAGGTCAGAAAAAATTGAAACGGCGGTATCGGGGCAAAAGGTTTTTATGGTGCGGATTGTCTAAAAAAGGTTGTAAGGCCGTCTGAAAATCAGGCAGGTATTGGGTGTATCGTTTGTCGGACAGATAACGCGCGGCATAATAATGGGCGATTAAATCGGCTTGCTGTTCCATGTTCAAATCGCTGAAATGCGTGATGGTGTGCAACGGCGGATATACATAGGCTTTGCGGCGCACATAGCCGCCTGCGGCCATCAGCAGTATGCCGGCCCACCATGTTTTGAAGCCGAGTTGATATTGCCATACGTGGGTTAACTCGTGAATCAGCCAGATTTGGTGGCTGCGTCCGGCCAAAACAAAATCGTCGGGACAGTTTTTGCGGGGGAAGAATATGTGGCCGTTGGGTGCGACGGCAACGTTGATATTGGACAGGTAGGGAATGCCGCGATAGATTTTGATGCGCATGTAATCGATGCCGTCTGAAAAAATGCGGCGTGCCAATTCGATTTCGTTTTCCGTTAACCGACGCCAATGCTTACTCACGTGCTTCCTTTCTTTTGCGCCAATGATAGCGGGTGCGCAGCCGCCAGCCGACCAAAACGGCCATATAGCCGATGACTGCCAAAACCGAGCCTAAAACGGGTACGCCGACCAGCAAAGGTTTGCCTGCGCCTAAAAGCCAAGTCCAAAGTTCGCTGAAAAAGTGTGCGTTAGACCAGCTTGGAAATTCCAGTTTGTCCGCGGCTTCAATGCCTAAAATAAGGGAGCCGATTTTGTAAGCGGCATAATAGAGCGGCATATAGGTAATGGGGTTGGTATAAAGTGTGCTGAATACGGCAACCGGCAGGTTGGTGCGTAGGAAATAGGCAACGATGAGCGCGCTGAGCATTTGTGTAGGCCCGGGCATTAAGCCGCAAAACATGCCGACGGCAACGGATACGGCGGCTTGCCGGCGGTTGAGTGTCCAAAAATACGGCTTGTCGAACAGCGGTGCAAAGGGCTTGCTCCAGCGCGATGCGAAAATCTGCTGGCGGTTGGGCAGCTTATGGCGCAGACCGTTGGGTTTAGGTGAATTCATATGAAGATCAGAATAAAACGATAAGGGCAATATGGTGGACATCGGATGGCTTTTAAAGACGGAGGCCGTCTGAAAATCAGAAAGATAGTGAACTACAATCAAAAATCTACTTCGTCGGCTGTGATTTGCCGTACTGCCTGCACTGCCTGCGCCTTGCTGCCCTGTATCTTTTTTGTTTTAGTTCACTATAAATTCGCCGGTTTGGTACAGATGGAATCAGGCAATAAAAGGCCGTCTGAAAATGAACGTTTCTTTCAGACGGCCTATGGTTTATTGAGCTTCACCTGTGCCGAACAATTTGTCCATCGGGGTAAGATTGATGGCGTTGCCCTGGCTGGTAATCCATTTGTCTTCCACGCGCCAAATGCCGGCTTCGTCGGCCACGCGCACATACCAGTGGTTCGTTGCCGGTAACGGTTTGAACACGGCATCGTATTCCGTGCGTCCGGACGAGGTGTCGGTATTGACGGCTTTCAGTGTTACGGTTTGGTCTTCCGCTTTTTTCGCAGGGTGCATCAATTGCAGATTGACCGGCTGCCCGGCATCAAAGTCGCCGCTGACAAACACTTTGGCTTTATCCATATCCGGACTGATGAGCACCTGCGCCTGAATCTGGCGTTTGACCGCTTCCTCGTCGCGGTGCAGTTCGATTTCGATGTGTTTGCCGTCTTTGTAGTAGTCGTCTGAAACCAAGTCGGTCATGTTTTGTTTGGCTACAAAAAACATCGATACGCTGGCAATGACCACGAATATCGGCCCGACCATCAGAAACCACGGCCAGAAATTTTTATACCAGGGTTGCACATTATTTTTTTTGGACACATCATTCTCCGATAAACGTTGCTTCTTCTTCAATCACCACTTTCTCCGATTCGGGACTACCTGCTTCTTGGTAGGTAAAAGTGAATTCAATCGGGTGGCTGCCTTTGTCGGCATATTCCGGAATCGTGGAGACCTGCACCGGAATGGTAATGGTTTCGCGGGCGGGCAGTTTCAAGCCTTCTTCAGGCAGGCCGGTCAGGGCGATTTCTTCGAAACCTTTCACGCCGGCGGTTAAGGTTTGATCGTATTCGCTGTTGTTGATGATGCGCAGGTTATACGCATTTTCCAGCCAGCCCCGGTTATTCTCGCGCACCATTACGCCGCGGTCTTTCAAAATATCCACTTCCACCATTTTACGGGTAGAGATGCCGGCGATAAAGGCAATGACCACAACGGCCAACACGGCACCGTAACCGGTCACACGCGGGCGTTTCAAGCGTTTCTTAATGTCGGACTCGGGATACTCGTGCTCCAGCGCGCCTTCGGTGGTATAACGGATGAGGCCGCGCGGATAGCTCATTTTATCCATGATTTCGTCACACGCATCGATACAGGCGGCGCAGCCGATACATTGGTATTGCAGGCCGTCGCGGATGTCGATGCCGACAGGGCAGACCTGTACGCACATCATGCAGTTGATGCAGTCGCCCAGATGGGTTTGTTCCTTATCGGCGGTTTTCTTGCGCGCGCCGCGCGGTTCGCCGCGCTCGTAGTCGTAGGAAATAATCAGCGTGTCTTTGTCGAACATCGCACTTTGGAAACGCGCGTAAGGGCACATGTGCAGGCACACTTTTTCCCGCATGATGTGCGCCATGAAGAACGTCATGAAACCGTAAAATGCTGCGGCAAACATTGCGCCGCCGCCAGCTCCGCCGTGGAACAATGCGGGAACGAACTCGCGAATCGGGGTGAACCAGCCGGCAAAAGTAATGCCCGTCCATGCGCAAAACAGGAAAATCAGCAGGTATTTGGTCGCTTTAATGCGGATTTTGGTGAGGTTCCACGGCGATTTCTCCAGCTTCAGGCGTTTGTTGCGGTCGCCCTCGACCAGGTTGTCAATCCACAGCATAATTTCGGTGTAAACCGTTTGCGGGCAGGAGTAGCCGCACCACAGCCGGCCGGCAATCGTTGTCCACCAAAACAGGCCGAAGGCGCAAATCATCAAGAGCAACGCCAAGTAAATCAAGTCGCCCATGCCCAACGACAGGCCGAAAATATAGAAGTGGCGGTCGGGAATGTTGAATAACACCGCTTGACGGTCAGACCAGTTGAACCACGGCACAATATAAAACACAAACTGAGTCGCCAAAACAGCGGCAATGCGCAGCTTGGCAAAGCGGCCTTCGGCTTTTTTCGGGTGGATGCGCTCACCCACGGGATGAATCTGAATCGCGGCGGATTTCGGTTTGCCGGACGGGGGCGGTGTTGTTTTTTCGGCTTTGGTTTCGGACAGGCCGTTTTTCGGGGGGGCGGATTTATGGTCGTCAGTATGGTCGGGTTCGGCAGCCGGTGTCGGTTTTTCTTCGGCAGACATATTTTGTTCCTTAAATATCAATATATTCTTAGATGATGGCGGTGTATTCGGCAAAACATTTTTCAGACGGCCTGAGTCATCAAGCGGTGTTTTGCACTTAGAACGTTATAATCATAACATTTTTTGCCGCGTTTAGACCAATTAAAGCGGTAAGTTTTATGATGTCGTTTGCATGGCGGAGCGGGTTGGCAGATACCGCTGACGGGTTGTGAGGCCGTCTGAATGCTTTCCGGGCGGATATTTTTTCAGACGGCCTGGCAACGGTCTTTATACCGTGCTTGAAACCCTGAAAAAATAAAGCGATAATCCAAACCGTTCCCCCCTCATTCCCCCACATCTTGAAAAGAAAGAAGGTACTGATGTCACAACTGGCAAATGCAATCCGTTTCCTTTCCGCAGACGCGGTACAGAAAGCCAATTCAGGCCACCCGGGTGCGCCGATGGGCATGGCCGAAATGGCCGAGGTTTTGTGGACGCAATTTCTCAACCATAATCCGGCCAATCCGAAATTTTACAACCGTGACCGTTTCATTCTTTCCAACGGCCACGCTTCGATGATTCTATACAGCCTGCTCCATCTGACCGGCTATAACGTTTCCATCGACGATTTGAAGAATTTCCGCCAACTGCACAGCAAAACGCCTGGCCACCCCGAATACGGCTATACCGACGGCGTGGAAACCACCACCGGCCCGCTGGGGCAGGGCATTGCCAACGCGGTAGGCATGGCTTTGGCCGAAAAAATCCTGGCAGCCGAATTCAATAAAGACGGTTTGGACATCGTTGACCACTATACCTACGTATTTTTAGGCGACGGCTGCCTGATGGAAGGTGTGTCGCACGAAGCCTGTTCATTGGCCGGTACATTGGGCTTGGGCAAACTGATTGTCCTGTATGACGACAACAATATTTCCATCGACGGCAAAGTGGACGGCTGGTTTACCGAAAACATTCCGCAGCGTTTTGAAAGCTACGGCTGGCACGTGGTGCCAAACGTCAACGGCCACGATACCGCTGCGATTCAGACGGCCATCGAAGCCGCCCGTGCCGAAACCGGCAAGCCTTCCATCATCTGCTGCAAAACCTTGATCGGCAAAGGTGCGGCTACCAAAGAAGGCAGTCATAAAACCCACGGCGCTCCGTTGGGCGCGGAAGAAATCGAAGCCACGCGCAAGCATTTGGGTTGGAGCTACGGCGCGTTTGAAGTGCCGCAGGAAGTGTACGAAGGTTGGGATGCCAAAGAAAAAGGCGCGCAACTGGAAAACGAATGGAACAAACTGTTTGCCGAATACCAAAGCCGTTTTCCTGAAGAGGCAGCCGAATTTGTGCGCCGCATGGAAAAAGAGCTGCCCGAAGATTTTGATGCCTACGTTCAGACGGCCTTGAAAGAAGTGTGCGAAAAAGCCGAAACCATCGCGACGCGCAAAGCCAGCCAGAACAGCATCGAAACATTGGCCAAAGTATTGCCCGAATTTGTCGGCGGTTCGGCGGATTTGACCCCGTCGAACCTGACCGATTGGTCGGCGAGCAAATCCGTGACGCGCGACAGCGGCGGCAACTATATCCATTACGGCGTGCGCGAGTTCGGCATGGGCGCCATCATGAACGGCTTAGCCTTGCATGGCGGTGTGAAGCCTTTTGGTGCGACCTTCCTGATGTTTAGCGAATACGAGCGCAACGCCCTGCGTATGGCCGCGTTGATGAAGATTAACCCGATTTTCGTGTTTACCCACGATTCCATCGGCTTGGGCGAAGACGGTCCGACCCACCAGCCGGTCGAGCAAACCGCCACGCTGCGCCTGATTCCGAACATGACCGTATGGCGTCCGTGCGACACCGCCGAATCGCTGGTGGCGTGGGCGGAAGCGGTCAAAGCGCCGGACAGCCCGAGCACCCTGATTTTCAGCCGCCAAAACCTGAAATTCCTGCAACGCAGCGACGAGCAGTTGGGCAATATCGCGCGCGGCGGTTACGTCATCAGCGAAGCGCAAGGCGAAGCCAAAGCCGTGATTATCGCTACCGGTTCGGAAGTCGAATTGGCTTTGAATACGCAAGCGGCCTTGGCGGAACAAGGCATCGCCGTGCGTGTGGTTTCCATGCCGTCAACCAATGCATTCGACCGCCAAGACTCCGCCTACAAAGCCGCTGTGCTGCCTGAAGGCCTGCCGCGCGTGGCCGTGGAAGCGGGCGTGTCCGACGGTTGGTACAAATATGTCGGCTTGAACGGCAAAGTCGTCGGCCTCGACCGCTTCGGCGAATCTGCTCCGGCCGAACTACTGTTTAAAGAATTCGGTTTTACCGTTGAGAATGTGGTTAATGCGGTGAAATCTGTTTTGTAAACAGGATACGACCGTTTGAGTGCGGTTTGACAAGAAAGGCCGTCTGAAAATTTTCAGACGGCCTTTTCTTTTGAGAACAAAATCTTAAAATTCTTCCGTGTCAATTTCTGCCTGCGTCGCAGCAGGATAGCGCGCGCCTTGGACGGTACTTTGGTTGATGATTTCCCCGGCCTGTTGCAGCAATTCGGCGGAAATATTCAAATCCGCAGCGGCGATGTTGTCGGCCAAGTGTTGCGGGTTGGTCGTGCCGGGAATCGGCAGGATGTTGTCGGATTGCGCCAAGAGCCATGCCAAGCCCAGTTGCGCGGCGGTGCAGCCTGCTTGGTCGGCAATGGCTTGCAGTTGGTCGCGCAGTTTCAGGTTGGCGGGGTAGTTTTCGGCACTGAAACGCGGCATGGGGCGGCGGATGTCTTTTTCTTCCAAGGCGGTGATGTCGCGCAAGTCGCCGAGAAAACCGCGGGCAACCGGGCTGAAGGCAACAAAGTCAATGCCCAACTCGCGTGTTTTCTCCAAGACGGCGATTTCGGGATTGCGCGTCCACAGCGAATATTCGGTCTGGACGGCGGCAATCGGATGGACGGCGTGGGCTTTTTCCAGCGTGTCGGCCGAAACTTCGGACAAACCGACGGCGCGGATTTTGCCTTGTTCGACCAAGCGCGACAACGCACCGACGCTTTCTTCAATCGGGACATTTTTGTCCCAGCGGTGCAGGTAATATAAATCGATGACGTCGGTTTGCAGGCGTTGCAGCGATTCGTCGGCTTGGCGGATAAGGGTTTCGGGGCGGCCGTCGATGACGCGTTTGCCGTTGACGCCGCCCATGCCGCATTTGCTGGCCAGGAAGATGTCGCTGCGGTGGTTTTTTAATGCTTTGCCGACTAAGGTCTCGTTGGCACCGAAGCCGTAAAGCGTGGCGGTGTCGAAATGGTTGTAGCCCAAGTCGACGGCTTGATGCAGGAAATCAATCGCGCGGGCTTCGTCCGGCGGCGTGCCGTAGGCGTGGCTGAGGTTCATGCAGCCTAAGCCGATAGGGTGGACGGGGATATTATTGATGGTGCGGTTGCGGGACATGGCTGTTCTTTCGGATGGAGGCCGTCTGAAAATCAACCTAAGGTTTCTGTGTAAATTTTCAGACGGCCTGTTTCATGGAAAATGTTTTGATGGCAAAGGGTTAGGTTTACCAATAGGTAACAAACGAATCCAAATCGGTGTTTTTCGCGCCGCCGGTTTCTTCTCCGGGCGTACCGATCATAATCAGGCCGATGATTTTGTCTTTTTCGCCGCACCGGAAGGCTTCGCGCAGAAGCGGGCTGTTGGTCCAGAGGCCGGTAATCCAAACGTTGTCAAAGCCCTGTGCTTTGGCGGCCAGTTGCAAACCGTAGGCCGAACATGCCGCGCTGAGCATCTGTTCCCATTCGGGTTTGGGTTTCGGTACATTCAGGTTCGGAGCGAAAGTCACACCGATGACCATCGGTGCCATGCTGCCGACTTTTTCTGCTTTCTGCATCGATTCTTCACCGAAATTCAATTCGGTGACGGTTTGGCGTAAAAGTTCGCGAAAACGGTTTAAGCCGGCTTCGCTTTGAATCACGGTAAATTTAAACGGGCGCATATTGCCGTGATCCGGTACCTGCGTCCCCGCCTGCAACATGATTTCCAATTGGGCGGCATTCGGCGCGGGGGCGGCCAGCTTTTTGGAAGAACGGCGTGTGGTCAATAATTCGAGGGCATTCATGGTGTTTTCCTGTATTTTGACTGTGTGAACGGTTCTTTATAGCACAAAATATTTTCCTAAGCGAATACACGGTTCGGAAACATAACAAAAGGCCGTCTGAAATATTTCAGACGGCCTGTGTTTTTACAATCAACCGTAGCGGCGTTGGAAATCCTGCATGAATTCGACCAAGGCTTCCACACCGGCCAACGGCATGGCGTTGTAAATGCTGGCGCGCATACCGCCGACGGTTTTATAGCCTTTGAGTTGGCGCAGGCCGTGCAAATCGGCTTCCTGTACGAATAATTTGTCCAGTTTGTCGCTTTCCGTTTTGAAAACCACGTTCATTTTGGAACGGGCATTCACGGCAATCGGGTTGATGTAGAAGCCGTTGCTGTTGTCGATGGCATCGTAAAGCGTTTTTGCCTTGATGCTGTTGACCGCTTCGATGGCTTTCACGCCGCCTTGAGTTTGCAGCCAGCGGAATACCAGGCCCGACATATAAACCGCATAGGTGGACGGCGTGTTGTACATGCCGTCTTTTTCGATGTGGGTGCGGTAGTTGAACACGCTCGGAATGTTTTTCGGGCAGCGGTCGAGCAAATCTTCGCGGATAATCACCACGGTTACGCCCGCCGGACCGATGTTTTTCTGTGCCCCGGCATAAATCAAACCATAGTCGGCCACATTGAATCCGCGTGACAAAATCTCGCTCGACATATCGCACACCAAAGGCGGCAGGCCGTCTGAAAGTTTCGGCACATCTTTGTATTGCAGGCCGTTGACGGTTTCGTTGATGGCAAAGTGGACGAAAGCCGAGTCTTTGGAAATCTCCCAGTTTTCCACGGCGGGCAGGTCTTTATAATCGAACAGCTCGCCGCCGTGCGCCGCGATGCGGACTTCTGCGCCGGTGGTCAACGGCATCTGTTCGGCAGCCAACCGGCTCCAGTTTCCGGTCACCACTGCATCGATACGGGAGAAACCGTGCGCCAGATTCATCGCCGTCATATTGAATTGCGTGCTTGCACCACCCTGTAAAAACAGCACTCTATAATTGTCGGGGATATTTAAAAGCTGACGCAAATCCTGTTCGGCGTGGTGCAGAATCGACATGAACATATCGGAACGGTGGCTCATTTCCATTACGGAAAAACCGGTACCGTTGTAATCGAGCATTTCTTGTTGCGCGGTACGCAAAACGGCTTCGGGCAAAACGGCGGGGCCGGCGGAGAAATTGTAAATCGGGGCGGCAGACATGATGGTGTTCTTTAAAAAAATCAGGAGTGGGTAGAGCGTTTGATTTTAGGGTTTGCCGTCGGGTTTAGCAAGCATTTAAACTGGTCTTGAGGCCGTCTGAAAAACAATATTCGTTTTAAGGGATTGTTTGTCATGAAATTTTCGGATGCTGCCTGCCAGGCCGTCTGAAAAATACCGGGATATTTTGTTGACAATTAAGGCGGATGGGAAAGGATTGCGGCAGAAACGGTTACGCCGGGCCGTCTGAAAAAAGCCAAGCGGAATCAATGCTTTTCTTTTTCTTTTAAATACGTTATAATGCGGCAATTTTTCGAATTTTACAGAAAAATGGCCGCGGGCCATTTTTTTGTTTTTATGCGCTGGAGAAGTATGGACATTCAAAATATTCTGGATAAAACCCTGCCCGGCTTGGGTTACGAGCTGGTGGATTTCGAGCTGACCGCACAAGGCGATTTGCGCGTGTTTATCGACAAACCCGAAGGCATTACCGTGGAAGACTGTGCGACCGTCAGCAACCATTTGAGCCGCGTGTTCATGGTGGAAGACATCGATTACAAACGTTTGGAAATTTCCAGCCCGGGTTTGGACCGTCCGTTGAAGAAAGCCGCCGATTTCGTGCGTTTTGCCGGTCAGGAAGCCAAAATCAAAACACGCCTGCCGATTGACGGGCAGAAAAATTTTATCGGCCGCATCGAAAAGTGTGAAAACGATGTGGTGACGGTTGCATTTGACGGCAAAACGGCAGAGATTGAAATCGGTAATATCGATAAAGCCCGTTTGCGTCCCGAATTCAAATTTTAAACATAATACATAACGGAGATTCTGAAGATGAGTCGTGAGATGTTGCAACTTGCCGAAGCGTTGGCAAGCGAGAAAAATGTAGAAACGGAAGTGGTGTTCCAGGCTTTGGAGTTTGCGCTGTCGACCGCAGCCAAGAAAAAAGCCAACCGCGAACATATGGACGTGCGTGTGGAAATCGACCGCGATACCGGCGAATACCATACCTACCGCCGTTGGCTGATTGTGGCCGACGAAGACTACACCTATCCGGATGTGGAAAAAACCATTGAAGAAATTCAGGAAGAAATTCCGGGTACGGATATCCAAATCGGCGAATATTACGAAGAGCAGCTGGAAAACGAAGGTTTCGGCCGCCAGGCCGCCCAAACCGCCAAACAGATTATCCTGCAACGCATCCGTGATGCCGAGCGCGAGCAGATCCTGAATGAATTCCTTGCGAAAAAAGAAGACATCATTATGGGTACGGTGAAACGCGTCGAGCGTCACGGTATCATCGTCGAAGTGATTTCCGGTAAGTTGGATGCGCTGATTCCGCGCGACCAAATGATTCCGCGTGAAAATTTCCGCAACGGCGACCGTATCCGCGCATTGTTCTTGCGCGTGGAGGAAATCGGCAATACCGGCCGCAAACAAGTGATTTTGAGCCGTACCTCCGGCGATTTTCTGGCAAAACTGTATGAACAGGAAGTGCCGGAAATTGCAGACGGCCTGCTGGAAATCCGCGAGGTTGCACGCGACCCGGGTCAACGCGCGAAAGTGGCGGTCAAAGCCAACGACCAACGCATCGACCCTCAAGGTACATGTATCGGCGTGCGCGGTTCGCGTGTGAATGCCGTGAGCAACGAACTGTCGGGCGAGCGTATCGATGTGGTGTTGTGGTCGTCTGAAACCGCGCAATTTGTGATTAACGCCTTGTCTCCTGCCGAAGTCAGCCGCATTTTGATTGACGAAGACAAACATTCCGTTGATGTGATTGTGGCGGAAGACCAACTGGCGCTGGCCATCGGACGTGGCGGCCAAAATGTGCGTCTGGCATCGGATTTGACCGGTTGGCAGCTGAACATCATGACCGTGTCGGAAGCCGACGAGCGCAATGCCGCCGAAGATGCCGCCATCCGCGAACTGTTTACAGGCCATCTGAAAATCGATGAGGAAACCGCGGATATTTTGGTACAGGAAGGCTTTGCAACCTTGGAGGAAGTGGCTTACGTACCTGCGGCCGAACTGTTGGAAATCGAAGGTTTCGATGAGGAAACTGTCGAAATCCTGCGCAACCGCGCGCGCGATGCGATTCTGACTTTGGCGATTGCCTCCGAAGAAAAACTGGCCGATGTGTCGGAAGACATGCGCAATCTTGACGGTTTGGATTCGGACATGTTGCGCGATCTGGCGCAGGCAGGCATTGCGACGCGTGACGATTTGGCCGAATTGTCCGTGGATGAATTGATTGAAATTACCGGTGTGACCGAAGACGAAGCCAAAAAAGTCATTATGGCGGCGCGCGAGCATTGGTTCACCGAAGAAAACAACTAAGGGGGTATAGATGAGCAACACAACCGTAGAACAATTTGCCGCCGAAATGAACAAATCCGTCGACGTGATGCTGAAGCAGTTGCAAAGTGCCGGCGTCAATAAAAGCAACGGTAGCGATTCCCTGACTTTGGAAGACAAGCAGCTGCTGGCACAATATCTGAAAAAGCAGAACGGCAGCGATGATGCGACCATCAGTATCCGCCGCACCAAAAAAGAAGTCAGCACCGTTGACGGCGTCAAAGTGGAAACCCGCCGCCGCAGCCGTGCGGTAAGTATTCCTTCGGCAGAGGAAATCGCAGCCGAAGCGAAATCCAAAGCGGCCGCGCAGAAAGCGGCAGAGGCCGAGCAGGCGCAAAAAGCCCAAGCCGAAAAAGAGGCTGCCGAGAAAGCAGCGGCCGAGCGTGCGAAAGCCGAAGCAGAGGCAGCCCGTCTGAAAGCGGCGCAAGCCAAAACGCAAGAAAGCAAAGCCGCTTCACAAGAGCCGGTGCCGTCTGAAAACAAAGCAGAAGAAAAAGCCAAACCTGCTGCCAAACCGAAACAGGACAAACCGCAGCAAAAAGCCAAAGATGCGCCGAAAAAAGCAGCCGTAACCGAAGCCCCTAAACCTGTGGTGAGCGAAGCGGAGCAGGCTGCGCGCGACGAAGAGGCCGAGCGTGCGGCCAAACTGCGTGCGGCACAGGAAGCCCTGTTGCGCGAGAAACAAGAGCGTCAGGCGCGCCGTGAGGCTGTAAAACAGCAGGCTGCGCAAGAAGCGAAGGAAGGTAAAACCGGTGAAATCCGTTCGGCCAAGCCTTCCAAACCGGCTAAGCCGTCTGAAAAAGCGGCCGACAGCGACAAACCGGGCAATCCTGCGCGCGGCAAGAAAGACGACCGCCGCAACAACCGTGATGACGCGGATACCCGTCCGCGCGGCGGCAAAAATGCCAAAGGCGGCCGCAACCAAAATAACGGCCAAGACGAGCGCGTCCGCGGCGGCAAAAAAGGCAAGAAACAGCTGAAGTTGGAGCCGAACCAACATGCATTCCAGGCTCCGACCGAACCGGTGGTGCATGAAGTGCTGATTCCGGAAACCATTACCGTAGCCGATTTGGCGCACAAAATGGCCGTTAAGGGCGTAGAAGTGGTGAAAGCCCTGATGAAAATGGGCATGATGGTGACCATCAACCAATCCATTGACCAAGATACCGCGCTGATTGTGGTGGAAGAGCTCGGCCACATCGGCAAACCGGCTGCCGCCGATGATCCGGAAGCGTTTCTGGATGAGAATGCCGAGTCGGTCGAGGCCGAATTGCTGCCGCGTCCGCCTGTCGTTACCGTAATGGGTCACGTCGACCACGGTAAAACATCGCTGCTCGACTACATCCGCCGCGCCAAAGTGGTGCAGGGCGAAGCGGGCGGTATCACGCAGCACATCGGTGCCTACCATGTGGAAACCCCGCGCGGCGTGATTACTTTCCTGGATACCCCTGGTCACGAAGCGTTTACCGCCATGCGCGCGCGCGGTGCGAAAGCAACCGACATCGTGATTCTGGTGGTGGCCGCCGACGACGGTGTGATGCCGCAAACCATCGAAGCGATTGCCCACGCCAAAGCGGCCGGTGTGCCGATTGTGGTTGCGGTCAATAAAATCGATAAGGATACGGCCAATCCGGAACGCATCCGCCAAGAGTTGACTGCGCACGAAGTGGTGCCGGACGAATGGGGCGGTAATGTCCAATTCGTGAATGTGTCGGCCAAACAGGGCATCAACATTGATGCTTTGTTGGAAGCGGTGTTGCTGGAAGCGGAAGTATTGGAACTGACTGCTCCGGTGGAAACGCCGGCCAAAGGCATCATCGTCGAAGCGCGTTTGGACAAAGGTCGCGGCGCAGTGGCTACGCTGCTGGTACAAAGCGGTACGCTGCGAAAAGGCGATATGCTGTTGGCCGGTACGGCTTTCGGTAAAATCCGTGCCATGAGCGATGAAAACGGCAAACCGATTAATGAAGCAGGGCCTTCGATTCCGGTAGAGATTTTGGGCTTGTCCGATGTGCCGAATGCCGGCGAAGATGCCATGGTGTTGGCCGACGAGAAAAAAGCGCGTGAAATCGCTCTGTTCCGTCAAGGCAAATACCGTGATGTGCGTTTGGCGAAACAGCAGGCTGCCAAACTGGAAAACATGTTCAATAACATGGGCGAGAGTCAGGCGCAATCGCTGTCGGTCATCATCAAGGCCGACGTACAAGGCTCTTACGAAGCCTTGTCGGGCAGTCTGAAAAAACTGTCGACCGACGAAGTCAAGGTCAATGTATTGCACAGCGGCGTCGGCGGCATTACCGAGAGCGACGTCAACTTGGCCATTGCTTCCGGCGCGGTGATTATCGGCTTTAACGTGCGTGCTGATGCGTCGGCCCGTAAGTTGGCTGAAAATGACGGTGTCGAAATCCGCTACTACAACATCATTTACGATGCCATCGATGATGTGAAAGCGGCAATGAGCGGTATGCTGGCACCTGAGGAAAAAGAACAGGTAACCGGTACCGTGGAAATCCGCCAAGTCATTACCGTATCCAAAGTCGGCAATATCGCAGGCTGTATGGTGACCGACGGTGTGGTCAAACGCGATTCGCATGTCCGCCTGATCCGCAACAACGTCGTTATCCATACCGGCGAACTGGCTTCGTTGAAACGCTACAAAGACGATGTCAAAGAAGTCCGCATGGGCTTTGAATGCGGCTTGATGCTGAAAGGCTTCAACGAAATCATGGAAGGCGACCAGCTCGAATGTTTCGATATTGTCGAAGTGGCGCGTTCTCTGTAAACAGGCATTGACCCGGTCTGAACAGGCCGTCTGAAACCGTACCTTTCCCAATCGGAAGGGTACGGTTTTTTTATGGGCATAATCGGATAAAGGATTGCTTCAAATATCCGCATACCTTTCCGTTTACGGGTGGAACAATGCCATTCATGGCTTTGGTTTTGTCATGAATGAATGAGAAAAAACTTATAAAGGCTTCAGGCTGCAAAGGTTTTTTAGTCTTAGACATGATTAATCCGGTTGTTTGGATTTTTCAATAGTATTATAATAAATAAAAACTATTTCTATTTAAATTAAATTAAATCAAAGGATAGTGTCATGGCAGCGGTTTTATTGACTCAGTTGGCTAAAGGCAGTCGGGCGCACATTGATTCAATCGGCGATAACCCGGAATTCGGAGAATTGGATTCTGTCGTCAGCCGCAGGCTGGCGGATTTGGGGTTCTCGCCCGGGATGCCGTTGATGGTGATTTCGACGGGTTGGCTTGGTAAAGGGCCTTATGCGGTGCGATTGGGCAATCAGTCGCAATTTTCGCTGCGTACGGGCGAGGCGCGTAAAATTCTCTGCCGTATGGTGGACGGATAAAGTCGGAACGGGATATTCCGGATGCGCATGATTACAGGCAGCCGTTATGCGTATCTGTAATGTGGAAAGCCAGCATCGTCAGACCCAATACGGCAGGCAGCTTGGGAAATGTTGACGGATGCCGTTGCGCAGGTTCCGAATGTTATTTCAGACGGCCTTGATGCCGTCGGGAGAAGCTTATGAAGCACATACGTTATTACGTGCTGGTCGGCGCGCCCAATTGCGGTAAGACCGTATTATTTAACGGTTTGACCGGTGCGAATGCCAAAGTTGCCAATTACCCGGGCGTAACGGTCGACCGGCGGGAAGGGGTGTTTGTCCGACATCCTGAAAACCGCGTCATTGATTTGCCCGGCACATACAGCCTGCGGACAACCAGCCCCGACGAGACGGTTGCCCGCGATGTCGTCATCGGTAAATTGGGCAAGCGGCCTGATGCGGTGATTGCGGTGGCCGATGCGACCAATTTGCGCATGACGCTGCGCATGATTTTGGAACTCAAAACCTTAGGGTTGCCGATGGTGGTTTCTTTGAACATGATTGATGTCGCCAAATCGCGCGGCCTGAATATTGATGCGGACAAACTCAGCCGGCTGCTGGGCGTGAAGGTTTTGGAAACGGCGGCGGTTCGTTCGGAGTCTGTCGAGGCGGTCTATCAGGCCGCGTTGGAATTGGCGCACGAAACCCCCGTTTTACCGAAAAGCGAAGATGTGTTGGAAACATTGGAGGCTTTAGACAGCGAGCAGCTCTATCAGGAAGTCGAAGACATTCTCAAACAGGTTGTCCGCACGGAAATGGTATTGCCCGAATGGCACCGCCGTTTGGACGCGCTGTTTCTGCATCCTGTGTGGGGTGTCGTGATTCTGCTGGCGATTCTGCTGCTGGTGTTTCAGGCCGTCTATTCCTGGTCGGCGCCGTTGATGGATGCCATCGAAGGCATGTTCGGCGCATTGGGCGAATGGGTGGCTTCCGTCATGCCGGCAGGGTTGTTGCAGGACTTGCTGATTAACGGCGTGATTGCAGGTTTGGGCAGCGTGTTGGTCTTTTTGCCGCAAATTGCGATTCTGTTTGCCTTTATCCTGCTGCTGGAAGATTCGGGCTATCTGCCGCGCGCCGCGTTTCTGCTGGACAACGTTTTGGCTAAAACCGGCTTGTCCGGACGGGCATTCATTCCGCTGCTGTCGAGTTTCGCCTGCGCGGTACCGGCGGTGATGTCCGCGCGCACGATACCCAATCCGCGCGAACGCTTGGTCACCATCGCCATTGCGCCGCTGCTGACCTGTTCGGCGCGGCTGCCTGTTTACGCGCTGATTATTGCGGCGGTCATTCCCGATAAAACCGTTTGGGGTATATTCAACCTGCAAGGGCTGACCCTGTTCGGCCTGTATCTGGCCGGTATTCTGTCGGCTGCGCTGGCAGCTTGGGTGATGAAGCGGTTTGCCGCAGGACAGGGAAAAATCCGCACGTTTCCGCTGCTGATGGAACTGCCGACGTTCCGTATGCCGAATTTCAAACACATTACCGTCAGCCTGTGGGACAGGGTCAAAGCCTTTTTGAAACGCGCCGGTACGATTATTTTCGCCTTGTCCGTCATCTTGTGGGCATTGGTCAGCTTCCCGGCCATGCCGGAAGGCGCGACGGGAGCGGCCATCGATTACAGCTATGCCGGAACGCTCGGCCGTTGGATACAGCCGATATTCGCTCCGCTGGGTTTCACTTGGCAGATGTGTATCGCTATGATTCCGGGCATTGCCGCACGCGAAGTGGTGGTGGCGGCGTTGGGAACGGTGTATGCTGTGGGCGCGGCTTCGGAAGATGCGGTTCAGACGGCCTTGATCCCGATTGTGCATGACAATTGGGGCTTGCCGACTGCGTTTGCCTTCTTGGCATGGTATATTTATGCACCGATGTGCATGGCGACGCTGGCCGTCATCAAGCGTGAGACCAATTCCATGCGCGATACGCTTCTGATTACCGGTTATTTGTTTGCATTGGCCTATTTCTTTGCTTTTGTCGTTTATCAAATCAGCTCGAGGATATTGTGATGGTACAGAATATAATCGTCGGCATCATCGTGTTGGGATGCGTGGTTTATGTGTTGAGGCATTTTGTGTTCAAATCCAAAACCAAACCGTCGGAGTGCGACGGCTGCAGCGGTTGCGGTGGCAAAAAAGGCGGCTGCCATTGAAGTCTTGCGGCCGTACCGGTGGATTTTCCTGAACAGAATGCCGTATCGTTTTGGCCGAGGAGGCCGTCTGAAAAGTTTGGCGTGACCCGCTGACCGTTTTCAGACGGCCTCTGCGTGTCCGAACCACCTTCAAGCCGTCACATCATTGTCACATTCCCTTGCTAAACTGCCTGCGGTTATTAAGTAGCAGGCCGTCTGAAAAGCTTTGCGGCTTTTGTAGATTAGGCCGTCTGAAACATATCTGAATAGGGAATATCATGGGCAAACCATTTACCGGCACCATCAAAAAGTCACACGCCGAAGACATCGACAACCGCAGCGGCAATCCGGCGTTTTCTCAAATCATGGACGCCCGCCTGTCGCGCCGCAGCGTATTGCAGGGTTTCGGCGCATTGGGCGTAACCGGCATACTGCCTTTGGGTTTGATGAGCAACGAAGCGCAAGCCGCAACCGAGGCGGCACGTTTCCAACCCATACCGCGTTTTCCGCGCGCGACCGCATTGGGCTTCAAGAGCGTATCGTTTTCGACCAAAGACAAAGTGGTTGTGCCGGAAGGTTATACCGCGCAAGTCCTGTATCCGTGGGGCGCGAGCACCGGCATCGCCGGCAATATGCCTGCTTTTAAAAGCAATGCGGGCAACAGCGCGGCCGAGCAGGCGGCGCAGGCCGGTATGCACCACGACGGCATGTCGTTTTTCGCCCTGCCTTTAGGTTCGCAAACCTCCGACCGCGGCCTGTTGGCGATGAACCACGAATACATCGACAACGGTTTGCTGTTCCCCGACGGCACGGCCAACTGGTCGCTGGAAAAAGCACGCAAAGGCCAAAACGCGATGGGTATTTCCGTGGTGGAAGTGCGCCGTGCCGCCAACGGTTGGCAGGTAGTGCGCCCGTCGCCGTTTGCCCGCCGCATTACCGCCAACACGCCGATGAGCGTGACCGGCCCGGCACGCGGCCACAAGCTGATGCGCACCGCCGCCGACAGCCAGGGCGCGCTGGTGCTGGGTACCATGCAGAATTGCGCCAACGGCCGCACGCCGTGGGGCACTTACCTGACCTGCGAAGAAAACTGGAGCGATATTTTCACCAACAACAGCGGTGAAATCACGCCTTTGGAAAAACGCTACGGCATCGGCAAAGAAGAAAGCGATTATTTGTGGAGCAAGGTGGACGAGCGTTTCGACAGCAGCAAAAACCCGAACGAGCCGAACCGCTTCGGCTGGGTGGTCGAAATCGACCCGTTCGATCCGAAATCCACGCCGCGCAAACACACCGGCTTGGGACGCATCAAACACGAAGGCGCGGAGCTGACCGTTACCCCGAGCGGCCGCGTGGCGGTGTACATGGGCGACGACCAACGCTTTGAATACATTTATAAATTTGTTTCTAAAAACCGCTATCAGCCGGGCGAACAACACCGCGCCGCCAATATGCGTCTGCTGGAAGAAGGCACGCTCTATGTGGCGCGCTTCAATGAAGACGGCAGCGGCGACTGGCTGCCGCTGGTGCACGGCCAAAACGGTCTGACCGCGGAAAACGGCTTTGCCGACCAGGGCGAACTGCTGGTGAAAACCCGTTTGGCGGCGGACAAAGTCGGCGCCACCAAAATGGATCGTCCGGAATGGATTTCCGCCGATCCGTTCCAATCGGGCAGCCTGTACTGCACGCTGACCAACAACAGCGAACGCGGCAAAGAAGGCAAACCGGGTGCAGACGCGGCCAATCCGCGCAACAATAACCTCTTCGGCCACATCATCCATTGGCAGGAGGCCGACGGCGACGGCACGAAAACCTCGTTCAAATGGGATATTCTGGTGATGGCGGGCAAACCCGATGCCGAAAAAGAAGCGCACCGCGGCAACATCAGCGGCGACGCGTTCGGCAGCCCCGACGGTTTGGCATTCGACCACCGCGGTGTATTGTGGATTCAAACCGACGTATCGACATCCACGCTCAACATGAAAGAATACGCCGGCATGGGCAACAACCAAGTGGTCGCCACCATTCCGGGCACCGGCGAATACCGCCGCTTCCTGACCGCGCCGAACGGCTCGGAAGTCACCGGCATTGCGTTTACCCCCGACAACAAAACGCTGTTTGTCAACATCCAACACCCGGGCGAGCCTTCTAAAGGTTCATCCGATCCGACCAACCCGAAAGCCGTATCGTCGTGGCCGGACGGCATACGCGGCGGGCGTCCGCGCGCGGCAACGGTGGTGATCACCAAAAACGACGGCGGCGTTATTGGCAGTTAAACCGTTCGGATAAGGTTCAACCTGAATCCGGTTCGGCAGCAAAGGCCGTCTGAAAACAGGGAAACGCTGTTTTCAGACGGCCTTTCAATCACTTTTGATAAGCAACATTTCGCACGGAGCGTTTGCGGGCTGCCAAATTGCGGTTTTGCGGCAGAATAGCGTGCCGGCTTTCCAAACGAAGCATGAAGGCCGTCTGAAATCGGTCTCCGAAACAATAAAAAACAAATAAAGGCCGTCTGAAAATTCAGACGGCCTTTCGGTGTCTTTACACCGGATTATTCGATGACTTCTTCGATAATCGTATTGTACGACGCGGGTTCGTAAACCGGCATCGGCGGCGGCAGCAGGGCGTCGAGGCTGAGGCTGGCGGCCTGCAGGGTCGGGTAGCCGCTGAAGGTTACTGAATAGCCGCCGTTGCCGGTGCTGCGGACTTTGGCGTGTGCACCCAGCGGGAAAGTGGCTTTGTTGGTAATGTGGCCGAACGGGAAGCCGCTCAACACCGGCACGCGCGTGACGCGGCTGATTTGGTTGATGACCGCCGACAAATCATAGCTCGAGTCGTAAATATCACGGATGGTGCCCATGCGGAAATCGCCGAAAATGATGGCGCGCTGTTTTTGCAGGATGCCCGCCAGATGAAGCGTGTTCAGCATACGCTCGATACGGTAGGGCTGCTCGCCCACGTCTTCGATAAACAGAATGCCGCCGTCGATGTCGGGCATATAGGGCGAACCGGCCAGGCTCGCCAACACGCTCAGGTTGCCGCCCCACAGCGTGCCTTCTACGTTGACGTCACTGCGCTGGATGGCGGCGACATCGATGGTGTTGACCGAATTGGTGGTACCGCGGATAAACGAATCCATCGTATAAACGCTCGGATCGGGTTTGCCGAATTCGCTGTACACCATCGGCCCGGCGAAACTCATCATATTGCCTTTGGCCAGCAGCGCAAGCTGGACGGCGCAGACATCGCTGAAGCCGATAAACAGTGTACCGCGTTCGCGCATCCGCTCGCCCAAGGAAGCAAAATCAATGCTCGGCAGCAGCCGCGCCGCACCGTAGCCGCCGCGCAAGCCCATCAATACTTTCGGCGTTTTCACGCGGCCGGTGGCGACTTCTTGGAAATCGTTGATGCGTTCGGTGTCGGTTCCGGCAAAACGCTGGTAGCGGCGCGAACCGGCCTGTTGGTTGGTTACGGTGAAACCGGCGTTGTACAGTCGGGTCAGGCCGACATTGACGCGGTCGTAAGATTCGGCAAAGCCGGAAGGGGCGACGACGCGCAAAACATTGTCGCCGGAACGGGCGGTTTGGGAACGGGGTGGCACGGTTTGGCTTCTCGCAGGGGTACGGTTGACGGTGGGTTTGGAGGTGGAGCTTGTGCCGCAGGCCTGCAACAGCCCTGCACCGGCGATGGCGGCCGAGGCGCGCAGGAAATGGCGGCGGGTGGGGTTCCAAGACATAAAACATCCTTTTTGACGGGGCGGAGGGTTCCGCCGCAGGCCATCTGAAATTCAGACGGCCTGTCTGTTGGTAATCGGTAAAACGGAATCATCGGGTTTTCAGACGGCCTGCGGTTTTGGAAAATCCTTTTGGCACGTTTCGCCGTTATGCGCTGCTGTAACTTCGAACCGTATAAATCCGGATTGTACACAGACCTTCTGCCTGTCGTCAGGTAAGGCCGTCTGAAAAACGAAAACGGGGGTTGTGCGGATAGGGCGTTGTCCGAAAAACAGGGCAGTTTCGGACAGCTTGCCCTTTTTAAGGCCGTCTGAAATTCAATTCAGCAGGGCTTTAACCTGTTGCGCCCAATCCTGCGGCAGGGTCATTCCGTGGCTGCGCACGGCAGGTGCCCAAATCGGCGCAGGAAAGTTTGCGTCATTTTCAAAACGCGCTATCACATGCCAATGCAGGTGCGGCACGACATTGCCCAAGCTTGCCAAATTGATTTTCGCAGGCCGCAGCACTTGGCGCATGGCCGATTCCACGCGGTACACCATGTCCATGAGTTCGTCGCGTTGCGCTTTCGGCAAATCGGTCATCTCGGCGGCATGCGCCTGCCAAATCACGCGGCAGAAGGCGGGCGAACCGGCTTCGTTGTGGACGGCAATCACGCGCAGGTTCGGCGTTTGCAGCAGAATGTCTTCGTTTTCCGCATGACAAATCGGGCAGGTCATGGCAATCCTTGCGAAATCAATCGAATGAAAGTGCGTATTTTAAGGGAAAAGGCCGTCTGAATCATCTTTTCAGACGGCCTTTGACATAACTTTAGAAAAATGCGGCGGTTTGCCGTGTCAGCAAGGCCGTCTGAAATTTTTTAGCGAAGCCCGCTGCGCTCGTTTTGGCGAAACTTGCTATGCTCGTTTTGGCGAAACTCGCTGCACTCGTTTTAGCGAAACCCGCTGCGCTCGTTTTCAGACGGCCTTTGCAAACCGAATCGGTGCGGACGGTTTGCCCGCGTTTCACAAAAACTGCGCTGCGCCGCGGTTGGCCAATTCATCAGCGCGTTCGTTTTCTGCGTGTCCGGCGTGTCCTTTGACCCAAGTCCATTTGACATCGTGCTGCTGCACCAGCTCGTCGAGCCGTTTCCATAAGTCGTCGTTTTTCACCGGCTTTTTGGCGGCGGTTTTCCAGCCGTTTTTCTTCCAGCCGTGTATCCAGCTTTCCATGCCGTTTTTGACGTATTGCGAATCGGTGCAGATTTGTACCGTGCAGCGGCGTTTCAGGCTTTGCAGGCCTTCGATGACGGCGGTGAGTTCCATGCGGTTGTTGGTGGTTTCGGCTTCGCCGCCGGACAGTTCTTTTTCGTGTCCGCCGTAGCGCATCAGCACGCCCCAGCCGCCTGCGCCCGGGTTGCCTTTGCAGGCGCCGTCGGTGTAAAGGTAAACGGTTTTGTCCATAAAAAATCTCTGAAGCTGACGACTGCGGCATCATAACACAAGCCGCCCGAATCGGACGGTTGGCGGAATCAAAAAGGCCGTCTGAAAACGAGCGCAGCGAGTTTCGCTAAAACGAGCGCAGCGAGTTTCGCTAAAACGAGCGCAGCGGGTTGCGCTGAAATTTTCAGACGGCCTCCGGAATGCGGTCGGGCAGATCAGGTCAGGATTTCTTCGAATTTGGCCACCAGTTTGCCGATAACCGCTTCTTCGCCGAATTCGGCCAAACAGTCCTGCCGCAGTTGTTGCGCTGAAAAACGGTCGCGGTTTTCGTAGAGTTGAATCAGGGCGTCGGCGAGCGCGTCGGTGTTTTCGGTCGGAATCAGGAAACCGTTGTCCGGCTGCACAATCGATTGCGGACCGCCGCATTCGGTGGCAATCACCGGCAAACCCTGCGACAAGGCTTCGATAAAGACCACGCCGAAGGTTTCCGTGCGGCTGGCCAAGACGAATGCATCGCTTCGGCGCATCAGATCCAACACTTCACCGGTTTCGAGTGCGCCTAAAAAGGTAACGGAATTTTGAATGCCCAACTGTTCGGCCAATTGGCGGAGGTTGTCGGCTTCGGGGCCTGCGCCGCCGATTTTGAGTTTCAAATCAGGATATTTTTTCAGGGCCTCGGCAAAGGCGGGCAAGAGCAGGTCGTGTCCTTTCAGACGGCGCAGGTGGGATACGGAGCAGAAGGTAAAGTCGCGGTTTGTTTTTTCGGGGAAATCAAAAGGTTCGGCGAAATTTTTACCCAAGATATTCGGCAGGTATGACCATTGCGTACCGGGGTATTTTTGATTGAGCAGTGCGGCAAAATCGCGGCTGACGGCATAAAGTGCGGACGCATTTTGAGCCGCTTCACGCATGGCCGGCCATTGGTCGGTGCGGATTAAGTCGCGCGCGTAGGTGCTGCTGTGTTCGGTGATGACGTAGGGGATGCCGTATTTTTGGGAGATTTTGCAGGCCAGAATGCCGGCGTAATTGACCACGTGCGCATGTATCAGGTCGGGTTTGCCGTTTTCTTTGATGTAGGTTTCGAATGCCTTCATACCGGCTCGAACCCACAGTACGCGGTTCAAATCGATGAAGGGCGAACGGGGGAACAGGTACATGCCGTCGTAGGCATAGACATCTATTTGGTTTTCTTTGTATTTTCTCAGCCCGTAAGGGCCTTTGAGCAAAGTGTCGGGCTGGGCGCGCAGGTGGCGGAACATCGGTACGATGACGCTGACTTGACTGATTTTGCTGTTTTTCTGCAAACCGTGGACTTGTGTCCTGAAAAAAATTCCATCAACGTCTTGATCGGATTTCGGATACCAGGAAGGGATAACGGCAACGTGCATGGACGGTTCCTAAAAATAGACGGGAAATGATTGAAACCAATCAGACCTGAAGAAGGGAAAATAATTCAATCAGGAATGGATATTTTGCGGCGGAATCATGAGGCCGTCTGAAAATGAGCGCAACGGGTTTTAGCGAAATTCGCTGCGCTCATTTTCAGACGGCCTTTGATGAATCCTGAGGTTTATTCTCCTGCTACGGTCATTTCGCTAATCAGTACCGAACCGATTTTGTTGGACGAGCGGCGCAGGGCATCGTCGGCAATGCCGACAATGTTCAGGTACATGTCCTGCAGGCGTCCGGCGATGGTGATTTCGTGAACGGGGTAGGCAATCACGCCGTTTTCCACCCAGAACCCTGCCGCGCCGCGCGAGTAGTCGCCGGTGATGGTGTTCACGCCTTGTCCCATCAGTTCCGTGACCAGCAGGCCCGTGCCCATTTCTTTGAGCAGGTCGGCTTGAGTCGCGTGGGTGTGGTTGAGATACAGGTTATGCGCGCCGCCGGCGTTGCCCGTGGTCGTCATGCCGAGTTTTCGTGCGCTGTAGCTACTCAACAGATAGCCTTGCACGACGCCGTTTTCAATCAGGAAACGCGGACGGGTGGCGACGCCTTCGGAGTCGAAATAGGTGCTGCCGGATGCGCGCGGAATATGCGGTTCTTCGCGCAGGTTGACGAAACCGGGCAGGATCTGTTTGCCCAGACTGCCGATTAAAAAGCTGCTCTGGCGGTAGAGCGCGCCGCCGCTGAGTGCGCCGACCAGGTGGCCGATTAAGCCGCCGGCCACGGTGGTGTCGAACAGGACGGGATACGTTCCGGTCGGCAGGCTGCGGCTGTCGAGACGGCGGACGGTGCGTTCGGCGGCCGTGCGGCCGATGGATTCGGGGCTGTCCATGTCTTCGTGGCGGCAGGCCGCGTCGTACCAATAGTCGCGCTGCATGCCGTCTGAATCGGCGGCGACTACGCTGCACGAAATACTGTGGCGCGTACCTTGCTGGTGCGCCATAAAGCCGTGGGAATTGCCGTAAACATACTGGTAATGGCTGGTGTGTACGCCCGCGCCTTCGGAATTTTCGATACGCGGATCGGACGATAGTGCGGCCTGTTCGCACTGTCTGGCCAGTTCGACGGCGGCTTCCACGCTCAAATCCCATTCGTGGTAGCGGTCTAGATCGCCGATTTCGGTGGCCATCAAATCCTTGTCCGCCAAGCCCGCGCAGTCGTCTTCGGCGGTGTACCTGGCAATGTCGATGGCGGCGCGAACCGTATCCTGCAAAGCTTGCGGCGAAAAATCGGCGGTGCTGGCGCGGCCTTTGCGCTGACCGACGTAAACCGTAATGTCCAGCGATTTGTCCTGCTGGAATTCGATTTGTTCGATTTCGTCCAGGCGCACGCTCACGCCTTGGCCGAGCGACTCGCTGAAATCGGCTTCGGCTGCCGTTGCGCCCAATTGCCGCGCCAGCGATAAGGTCTGGCCGCACAGTTGAACCAGTTCGTCTTGAGAGTGGTTGAACAGCATAAAGATTATCCGGAAAAAATTGCGCTTATTTTAACTGTTTTCAGACGGCCCCGGTAAAAATGTCGTCATTGACGGAATATATCGAACCGACAGCGCAGCCATCTCATGATAAAATCAACAGTTGAAAAATTTTACCGAATCGAATAACGAGATGATTGAAAACGAAGAAGAATGGGTCAGCAAAACCCGGATGAAAAAGCAGATGAACCATCTGCAGGATTTGGGCATGGAATTGACCAAGCTGTCGAACGAGAGCCTCAAGAAAATCGGTTTGGACGAGGATTTGTACGAAGCCGTGCAGGCCTATAAGAAAATCACGTCCAACGGTGCGCTCAAACGTCAGGCGCAATACATCGGCCGCCTGATGCGCGATACCGATCCCGCGCCGATTGAGGCTTATCTGGCCAAGCTGCGCGGCGACAATGCCGCGCACAATGCCTTTCTCCAGCGCGTCGAGCAGGCGCGCGAACGCCTGATTGCCGACGATGACGCGTTCACCGCTTTCATGGCCGATTACCCGCAGGCCGATGCCGGTAAACTGCGCACCTTAATCCGCAACACACGCAAAGAGCAGGAGCAGAACAAACCACCGAAAAGCTTCCGCGCGCTGTTTCAGGAAGTGAAAGCGGTGATGGAAGGCAGTGCGGGCGTGCATGAAGACGACAGAGGTTTGGAAAACATTGACGGATAAGTGCGGAATGTTTTGTTTTCAGACGGCCTTCTCTGAAGGACAGGCCGTCTGAAAAAGCGATTTGTCCCAAACGAGGAGCGTGAATATGAAGCTGATGAAAACTACGGCTGCTGCAATGTGTGCGGTGATGACTTTAAACGGTTGTACCATGTTTTTATGGGGAGAAAACGATCCGTTTAGCGAAAGAACCACGACCCGTCAGGCGGCTCAAGACGAGATTCAGGCGTTCGGCGTCGTGCGTCAGGCCAACAGCCAGTTGGAAAAAGGCAGCTTGGTGATGATGGGCGCGAAAAACTGGTTTGTCGTCAACCCTGAAGATTCGGCCAAACTTCAGGGTGTATTGAACGTGAAGCTGGACAAGGCTTTCCAAATCGTCGGCAGATACGACCATAAACCGCTTAAAAGTTTTCCCGTCACGCTTAAATCGGCAAAGAGCAATGATTTCACCACCGATTTCTGCCTGCGCTATGATACGGTGCAAGCCGACGACATTGCCAAGCTGAAAGCCTTGTCGTTTGAAATGCGCAAGTCGTCGGAGAAGGGCAAAGAAACGCCGTATTATGTGCGTTGCGATACGGCGGCAGGCAAGTTTTACCAATCGCCACCGAATTACCGTGCCGATTACCGCTTTGAAACACCGTTCCCGGTGTCGGTAGACTATACCGTCACACATAAATCCACCGATTTCGGAAAATTGGCCAGGAATCTCTTTTGGACACCGGTGACGTTGGCCGGAGATGCTGTGTTGGCTGTCGTCATATTGCCGTTTTCCCTGATGAAGCGGTAAAACTGCTTTTTTAACCGGAATGCGGTTCTGCTCCCGTTCCTGATATTTCAGACGGCCTCTCAACCGATGAGGCCGTCTGAAAACCGTTTGAAACACAAATTATCCAAGAAATCAGAAATGACCGTAAAAATCCAAATCCGTCCCGTCAACCAGTCGGTTTGCAATACTTTGATTAACGCAGGTGCCGATCCGCTGATTGCGCGGCTGTGCGCGGCGCGCGATGTGCAGACGCCGCAGGAATTGGAAGACAGGCTCGCCGGATTGCTGCCGTACCAGTCGCTTGCCAATTGTGAAGCGGCGGCGGTGCGTCTGGCGGACGCGGTGCAGAAACAGGAAAAAATCCTGATTGTGGCCGATTACGACGCCGATGGCGCGACGGCTTGCGCGGTCGGAATGAAAGGTTTGGGCGCAATGGGTGCGGTTGTGGATTTCCTTGTACCCAACCGTTTCGAACACGGTTACGGCCTCACGCCCGAGCTGGCGGAAATTGCGGCGCAAAAAGGCACGAAACTTTTGCTGACGGTGGACAACGGCATTGCCAGTCTGGCCGGTGTCGCGCGTGCGCAGGAATTGGGTTTGGACGTTGTCGTTACCGACCACCACCTGCCGGCCGAGCAGATTCCGGACTGCATCATCGTGAATCCGAACCAGCGCGGCTGCGGTTTCGAAAGCAAAAGTCTGGCGGGTGTCGGCGTGATTTTTTATGTGCTGACGGCCTTGCGTGCGGAACTGCGCAAGCGGGGTTATTTCAGGCCGTCTGAAAACGGTAAAAACTTTTCAGACGGCCTTCATGCGCACAAACTGCCAGAACCGAATCTGGCCGAGCTGTTGGATTTGGTGGCTTTGGGGACGGTGGCCGATGTGGTTGCGCTCGACCACAACAACCGCATTCTCGTGTCGCAGGGCTTGAAACGGATGCGGCAGGGCAAAATGCGGCCGGGGATTCGTGCGCTGTTTGAAGTGGCGCGGCGCGATTGGAAAAAGGCGCAGCCGTTCGACATGGGCTTTGCGCTCGGGCCGCGCATCAATGCGGCCGGGCGGTTGGACGATATGTCGCTCGGCATTGCCTGCCTGTTGGCCGATAATGACGTGCAGGCGCAGGAATTGGCGGCGCAGTTGAACGATTTGAACATCGAACGGCGCGAAATCGAGCAATCCATGCTGCAGGACGCGCTCAACTCGTTTCCCGAAACGCTGCCCGAGGCGCAAACGACGCTGGTTGCCTACCGCGACGATTATCATCAGGGCGTAGTCGGTATTGTTGCCAGCCGTCTGAAAGACCGTTTTTACCGCCCGACCATCGTGTTCGCACCGGCGGACAACGGCGAAGTGCGCGGCTCGGGGCGTTCGATTCCCAACCTGCACCTGCGCGACGCGCTGGATTTGGTCAGCAAACGCCATCCCGATTTGATTTTGAAATTCGGCGGCCATGCGATGGCGGCAGGCTTGAGTATTTTGGAACGCAATATTCCCAAGTTTCAGACGGCCTTTGAACAAGCCGTGCGCGATATGGTGCACGAAGACGATTTGTCGCAAACCTTCATTACCGACGGCAGCCTGCCCGCAGGCGACATTACGCTCGAACAGGCGAAAAACCTTGCCCGCCATGTATGGGGGCAGGGCTTCGCACCGCCGAGCTTTACCGACGAATTTCATGTCGTACGCCAGCAGACGATGGGTGCGGAAGGGCGGCACAAAAAAGTATGGCTGCAGAAAGAAGGTTTTGAATTTGAGGCGATGTTTTGGCGGTGCAGCGAAGAAATCCCGGAATATATCCGCACAGTTTACCGACCCGTGGTTAACGAATGGCGCAATAATGTGGAATTGCAGCTTTATGTCGATTATTGGGAGGCGGCATGACGACCGGTTTTCATAGGTTTGACTGAAATCATTCAGGCCGTCTGAAAACAGAACATTGTTTTCAGACGGCCTGAATGAAGGCAAACTATAAAACAGTACCGTTTCCGATACACAAAAAAAGACACGTTATCCGACGTGTCTTTTTTGGTTTCAGACGGCCTTTTATACAAACAAGGCCGTCTGAAAAGAGGGCGGCGGTTACACCACCACTTCTTCTTTTTTCTTCGGTGTTTTCGAAATGTTTTCACGGTTGAGACCGAACATCAGCAGCAGCGGGCTGGCGACCAAAACCGACGAATAAATACCGAACACAATACCGATGGTCAAAGCCATGGCAAAACCGTGCAAGGCTGCACCGCCGAAAATCAGCATCGACAACACCATCGCTTCGGTCGAACCGTGTGTGATGATGGTACGGCTCATGGTTGCAGTAATCGCGTTGTCAATCACTTGCGGCACGCTGTAGCTGCGCATGGCCGGTTTGCGGAAGTTTTCGCGGATACGGTCAAACACCACCACCGATTCGTTTACCGAATAACCCAATACGGCCAAAATACCGGCCAAGACGGTTAAAGAGAATTCCCATTGGAAAAAGGCGAAGCAGCCGAGAATAATCACAATATCGTGCATATTGGCGATAATCGCCGCGACGGCAAACCGCCATTCGAAGCGCATCGACAGATAAATGATGATGCCGACAACCACCATGCCCAAAGCCAGCAGGCCGTTGGTAACCAGCTCTTCGCCGACTTGCGGGCCGATAAACTCGACTTGGCGCAGACTGACATCGGGATTGCTCTGTTTCAGCAAATCCATCACCTGATTCGACAATTGTGCCGAAGGCACGCCTTCTTTGTTCGGCAGGCGGATCATGATGTGTTTGTTGGTACCCAAGGCCTGAACCTGTACGTCACCCAAATTCAGGGTATTGAGTTTTTCACGGGTCTGATTGACATCTGATCCCTGCTGATACTGCACTTCCATAACGGTACCGCCGGTAAACTCCACCGAGAAATTCAGTCCTTTGGTAACCAAGAAAAACACCGCGGCAATAAACGTAACCAACGAGATAAACGTGGTCAGTTTGCCGTAGCTCATGAATGGAATATCGCGTTTGATTCTGAATAATTCCATGTTTTACTCCTTATCCGCCGCGGTATTCGAGGCAACCGGCTCCGGCTTCCATACCGAACCGATGGAAATACTTTGCAGTTTGCGCTTGCGGCCGTACCACAAATTCACCAACGCACGGGACACGACAACAGACGAATACATCGAGGTCAAAATACCCAAACAGTGCACCACGGCAAAACCGCGTACCGGCCCCGAGCCGAATACCAGCAAGGCAATACCGGCAATCAGCGAGGTCAGGTTGGAGTCGACGATGGTCGCCCAAGCATGTTGGTAGCCCAGATTAATTGCCTGCTGCGGGGGTACGCCGGCGCGCAATTCTTCGCGGATACGTTCGTTAATCAATACGTTGGAGTCAATCGCCATACCCAAGGTCAAAGCCAATGCCGCGATGCCGGGCAGGGTCAAAGTGGCCTGAAGCGCGGAAAGAATCGCAATCAAAAACAGGATGTTGGCAGTCAGGGCGATGGTGGAGAACACACCCATCAGGCGGTAGTAGATCACCATGAATACCGCCACCGCCGCAAAACCCCACAATGTGGAGTTAAAGCCTTTTTCGATGTTTTCTTTACCCAAAGACGGGCCGATGGTGCGCTCTTCCACGATTTCCATCGGCGCAGCCAGCGAACCGGCACGCAGCAGCAGTGAAGTATCATTGGCTTCCGCGCTGCTCATGCTGCCGGAAATCTGCACGCGGCCGCCGGTAATGGCTGAACGGATAACAGGAGCAGTAACCACTTCGGCCTTGCCTTGGTCAATCAAGACCATCGCCATGCGCTTGCCGACATTGGCCGCAGTCAATTCGCCGAAAATCGTGCCGCCGGTACCGTCCAAGTTAATGCTGACGGCAGGCGCGCCCATTTCATCGAAACTCGGTTGCGCGTCGTTGATATTGTCGCCCGTCAATTCCACCTGCTTGCTCACCAATGTGGCTTCCGGATGTTCGCCTGCGCTGTACAGCAATTCGTAACCGCTCGGCACATTGCCGTTCAAAGCCGCATTAACCTGCGCCGGATCGTCTTCCACCATGCGCACTTCCAAAGTGGCGGTACGGCCGATGATGTCTTTCGCTTTCGCCGTATCCTGCACGCCGGGCAACTGCACCACAATGCGCTCGGCACCGGACTGCTGAATCACCGGCTCGGCCACGCCCAATTCGTTGACACGGTTGTGCAGAGTAGTGATGTTCTGCTTCACGGCATCGGTGCGGATTTTGGTGACCGCCGCTTCAGACAGTGTTAGCACCACATTATTACCTTCGGCTGTGAGCGTGGTTTCAGGCAGTAGGTTCTGCAGCTGCGGCAATGCTTTTTGTACATCGGCCGCATCTTGGAAAGGAACGGTCAAGCTGTTTTCCGTATGGCGGATGGTGCCGATACGGATTTTTTGACGGCGCAATTCGCGGCGGATGTCGCCGGCGTAACGCTCGAACGTTTTCTGCATCGCCGCCTGCATGTCCACCTGCATGGTGAAATGCACGCCGCCGCGTAAGTCCAAGCCCAAGAACATCGGATTAGCGTTGATTTTCGCCATCCATTCCGGACTGTCGGCCAGCAGGTTCAGCGCGGTGATGTAACCTTCGCTCAAGGTGTTTTCAATCACATCGCGCGCTTTAAGCTGCGTTTCCGCGTCTTTAAAGCGCACTTTCAAAGAATTATCGGCAACAAACATGCCGTCGGTCGGAATATTGGCGGCTTTCAGGGCAGCTTCGACACGGCTTTGGGTTTGTTCGTTGATGACAATGGATTGTCGGTTGGTGGATACCTGTACCGCAGGCGTTTCGCCGAACAGATTGGGCAGCGCATAAATCACTGCCACAATAATCGTGAACGCAATCAGCAGGTATTTCCATAAAGGATAACGGTTCATGGGAAACCTTCAGTTTTTCTTAAAGACAAACAGCCGCGCTCAAGACGAGGCGGCTTTTGCAGCAGTCAAAGTTATTCAGTTTTGCTGGCAATCGCGTTGCGGTCGACTTCCACTTCCACACCGCGGCCGATTTCCACACCGTAAAACTGTTCGCCGACTTTGGTAACGCGGCCTTTGAAGCCGGCGGCCAACACCACTTTGTCGCCGACTTTCAGTTCAGACAGCATTTGCTGGTGGGCTTTGAATTTCTTTTGTTGCGGGCGCATAATCAGGAAATAAAACACCACCATAATCAAAACCAGCGGTGCAAATTGAGCCAACATACTTTGTTCCATAGAGTTTCCGTTCTATAATCGTTGCAATTGAAAAGCAGGACTGAAATTTCAGTTGGGTCAGCCCCGAAATTACACTATTCTAAAGGCCGTCTGAAAAATTTCCAAGCATTTCCGTATCAGTTAACCATATTTATCAGTCAGGCCGTCTGAAAAACACGCAATCCATGAATCCCCTTCTTACACGCCTTATCCAACGTATCCGCACACGCCTGCGCCGCCTTATCGGGAAAAACGCCCGCACAGTCTGGATAAGCCACCCCATATTTACCCAATCCCGACCCGACACCCATCACCCCGAGTCGCCGCAACGTATTTCAGCCATCGAAGCCGCCCTCAGAGCCGAAAAAATCTGGCCGCGCCTGCAAAAAACCGTCGCCCCCGAAATCAGCGACAGCCGCCTGGCACTCGTCCATCCACGCAACTACCTGCGCTTTCTCGAAAGCGTGCAGCCGCAGCCCGGCAAAATCTACCGCATCGACGACGACACCGTCATCAGCCACCAATCCCTGGAAGCCGCACGTTTCGCCGCCGGCGCACTCATCAAAGCCGTCGACATGGTCATCCAAAAAAAAGCCTATCACGCCTTTTGCGCCGCCCGCCCGCCCGGCCACCACGCCCAAAGCAACCGCGCCGGCGGCTTCTGCATCATCAACAACATCGCCGTCGCCGCCATGCACGCCATCGCCGAACACCGCCTGCAACGCATCGCCATCATCGATTTCGACGCCCACCATGCCGACGGCACACTCGAAATCTTCAAGGACGACCCACGCATCATGCTGTTCGACAGCTTCGAAGCCGACATTTTCCCTTTCCCCAAAGAAAACATCCCGGCAGGCCGCAATCCCCATATCGTCCACACCCCCCTGAAAGCAGGCACCGACAGCCGTCGGTTCCGCACCCTAATCCGCGAACAATGGCTGCCCAAACTCAAACAGTTCAAGCCCGAATTGGTTTTGATTTCCGCCGGATTCGACGGCCATAAACAAGACCAAACCAGCTACCTCAACCTGCACGAAGCCGACTACGCATGGCTGACCCACAAAATCATTCAGACGGCCTCAAGCTGCCCCGGCCGCATCGTCTCCGCACTCGAAGGCGGCTATACCCCCGAATCACTGGGCAAATCCGCCGCCGCCCATATCCGCGTATTGGCCGGTATGAGAAAAGCCGCCTATGTTACGGAATACCAAAAACAGCTGAAACATTGAGAACAGGCCGTCTGAAAACACTTGTAGGTACGGTTAGCCGCCTACTGCGGCGTAACCGTACGAACGCATCAATTTAACCTTATAGGCCGACATGCCGTCTGAAAACCTTTTTTTCAGACGGCGTAACCGTTCGCCTACTGCGTACGGTTACGCCGCAGTAGGCGGCTAACCGTACCTACGAGTTCTATGCTTGCTTGTTCATTCATAAATTTTGGAAAGTTTGGTAATGAAGTTTTTTATAGTAGTTTCTATCTCGTGTATCTTAGCAAGCCGTAGGGTGGGCACTTGTTGCCCACACAAAAAATAATGCGGATTAAATGAAGCGAGCGTAGGTTGGGTTGAAAACCCAACAAAACCTTATATCTCTAGGTAATTGTTGGGTCATGACCCAACCTACGCTTGCTACGAGTTCTATGAGTTTTAGAAAGGGTTTATTAATAATGGAAGTATTTTATATATTGGTTATTAAAGCTATTTATATTATACAAAGTAAGGTTTTCTTTTATTTAGTTATAGCTATTTTTACTATATCTAATATCGTCTATAAGAGAGTAGCTAAGGAAATTAAACAGTGTTTAAATAGAACTGAGAATATGTTTAGTGGAGAAATATGGGAAATGATTAAAGAAGAGAGTAGCAAAGGTAATAAAAAGGCAAAAATAGCTGTGGTAGCTTATTATTTACAGATGTTATGCCTATTTTCTATGGTGTGCATTTTTTTAAGTATGAATATTGAAATTTTAAGGATTATAAACGAAAGAAATTACTTTTACAGATAGCAAGCCGTAGCAAGCCGTAGGGTGGGCACTTGCTGCCCACATCAAATAATTGCGGATTAAATGAAGCTGACGGTTTGTCATTTTACGGCGAGTATAAACACCAACCTTAACATTTGCCGTATAAACCCGTTTTGTTTCCCTATCTTTGAAAACAAGCAAGCCGTAGGGTGGGCACTTGTTGCCCACACAAAAAATAATGCGGATTAAATGAAGCTGACAGTCTGCCATTTTACATCGGATATAAAGACCAATCTTAACACTTGCCGTATAAGCAAGCCGTAGGGTGGGCACTTGCTGCCCACATCAAATAATTGCGGATTAAATGAAGCTGACAGTCTGCCATTTTACACCAGATATAAACACCAACCTTAACACTTGCCGTCTAAGCCTGTTTAGCTTCCCTATCTTTGAAAACAAAGGCCGTCTGAAAATCTAAGCAGGTTTTCAGACGGCCTTATTTGTTTGGGAATATAAATGTCATTTAAGTTATTTTACAAAAACAAACCTGTTTTTCCGTTTAATATGCAGAGTAACCGATTATCCGATAATCATTTTATGAAAGATGATTGGACTGTAAAATGCGCGGGATGATTCGATAGCGGTACAGGATTTCGAGAGCAAGTTAGAGATTGGGCGGACAGTTCAGACGGCATGGTGGAATGGTGGTACTTGTTGCCCACACAAAATAATTACGGATTAAATGAAGCTGACGGTTTGTCATTTTACGGCAGATACAAATACTAATCTTAACACTTGCCGTATAACCCCGTTTTGTTTCCCTATCTTTGAAAACAAGACCGTCTGAAAATCCGAGCAAGTTTTCAGATAGCCTTGGTATGAAAACATAAATGTCATTTGAGTTATTTTACAAAAAACAAACCTGTTTTTCCGTTTGATATACAGAATAACCGATTATTCGATAGCCATTTTATGAAAGATGATTGGATTGTAGAATGCGCAGGACGGTTTGATAACGGTACAGAATTTCGAGAGCAAGTCAGGGTTGGGCAGATAGTCCAGACGGCATGGTGGTAGTAGTGATTTATGGGTATAAATACCCATTTTATGATAATAAGTAGTTGCTATAATTTGTCTATGCTGAATTTACTTGTTCAATTCATATTAAAAAATTATGGAGATGAAGAATGGAAATTAAATATTACCATGGTTCCTTATTGGCTTTTTTTATTTGCATCACATTATCTTTTATTTTTTTTATACCTTATGGATTAAATTTTAATGAAAAAGAGGAGGAATTTGATGAAGCTGTTATTGTGTTAAGTTCTCCCAATAGAGGGGAAAGAAAAATTAGATTACATGCAAAGGGGCAGCAATACTGGTTATCTTGTTATGGTTTTAGTGATTTTTGTAAAGGAGAAAATATTAATAGAGATTTTAATGTTAGAAATGTAAAAATTTTATTAGGAAATAAAGAAGAAACAAATTTTATAAATGGTATTTTATTACAATATACATATAACAATATATATCATTTGAATAATAAATTTCAAATAGGAAAACATAACCTTTTAAGTGCGTTAGCAGTTCATGCAATTTTTGCTTTTCAGCTGGCGTGTTTTTTTTTATTAATATTCATTTTTTTATTTATTAAAAGGAAATAAAGATGGCAAGATATTCTGCAGGGGCAGGGATGTTTATGGGACATGTGGGTGGAGCTGTGGGAACGGTTGATTCCTCCATCAATGCTAGTGTATCTGTACGGGAAGGAAATGGTACGGGTATGGTTACAGGAACCATTTCAGGTGTTGCAAATTTAGTAACAATGTTTCCAGGAAAAGTACCGGGTACAGTTGGTGGTAGTGCTGTTCTGATTACAAATCTTGTAAAAACAGGTGGTGATGTTTCAAAATTGACGATAAGTGATGTTTTATCGATAGGAGCGGCTGCAGCTACTGTTGTTGCTGCATTTAATCCTTTCGGAGCTGTCGTTGCTGTAGGTTTGACGGTGGCAGGAGCAGGCTATACATTTTTTCAATTACAAAATCCTGGCTTTAACCCCACCATGGGAGATATTTTTAATTCCTGGAAAAACATCAACCGCGACGGCAAATACCACGTCTACGACCCGCTGGTTCTCGACCTCGACGGCGACGGCATCGAAACCGTCGGAACACAGGGTTACAAAGGCGCGCTGTTCGATCATGATAAAGACGGCATCCGCACTTCGACAGGCTGGGTATTATCTGACGACGGTTTGCTGGTAATCGACCGCAATTCAGACGGCCTGATCAACAACGGCGGCGAACTTTTCGGCGACAGCACTGTATTGAAAGACGGCAGCAACGCCGCGCACGGCTATGCGGCTTTGGCCGAGTTCGATACCAATTCAGACGGCAAAGTCGATGCGCAAGATGCGGATTTTGCCAAACTCAAGGTATGGCGCGATTTGAATCAGGACGGCGTTTCTCAAGACGGCGAATTGTTTACTTTGGCCGAACTCAATATCCAATCGATCGACGCCGCCTATCAGGATGTCAACACCCGCTTGGGCAACGGAAACACCGTTGCCCAAAAAGGCAGCTATACCCTTTCAGACGGCACGACCCGCGAAATGGGCGATTTGCTGCTGGCTGCCGACCATCTGCACAGCCGCTATGCCGATTCGGTAAAAATGACCGAAGAACAAATGCAGGCGGCGAACCTGCAAGGCATCGGCCGCTTACGCGATTTGCGCGAAGCGGCGGCATTGTCGCCTGATTTGGCGGAAACGCTCAAGGCTTATTCGAATGCGGAAACCAAGACGGAGCAACAGGCTTTGCTGAACAAGCTGGTTCAGGAGTGGGCGAAAACCGATCCGGATTATCACGTCGGTTTCACTTTCTCTACCGCCATGTTCCGCACCGCCAACGAAGGCGTGGCCCTTACGCCTACTCAGGCCGGTTTTATTGTGGGTTATTCCATTCCGCAAGAATATTTGGACAAAATCCAGCACTACCGCCAAAAAGTCGCCACACTCGACGCGTTCTCCGGCGAAAAATCACGCGTGATGTTCAGCATGAACGATACCGAAACCAAGCGCATTTTCTCGGTTATCGACAAGGCATACGATTCGCTTAACGACAACGTTTACCAAGCTCTGCTGTTCCAAACCCGTTTGCAGCCCTACTTGAACGAAATCGGCCTCGTCCTCGAAAACGACGAGTTCAAACTCGATTACAGCGGTGTATTGGCTAAATTCGGCGAAGTACACGCGGAAAATCCTGAAAAAGCGTTTGTGGATTTGGGGGAGTTTGTTGCTTATTCTAAGGATAACGGCAGCGTAGGTATTCAGCAGCTTTCATCACTGTTTGCACAATATGTTCAGGCAGCAGTAGCGCAAGGCATGTTCGAACAATATGCCGAACAACTTGGCACTACGGCTTTGACAAAGCTTGGACACCAATTAGGTACTGATGCCGATGAAACATTACGCGGCACAGATTTATCCAACTTCCTGTTGGGTGGTGAAGGCAATGATACGTTAGAAGGTAGAAATGGAGATGATATTCTCTCCGGTGGTCATGGCAATGACACCCTTAGCGGCGGAGCGGGCAAAGACACCCTGACCGGAGGTTTGGGCAACGACAAACTGTACGGCGGCGGCAACGAAGCCGATACCTATGTTTTTGCCAAAGGCCACGGACAGGATGTGGTTTCCGACAGCGGTTACAAAGACGAACACACCGATACGCTGCGCTTTAGCGGAGTCAACCATGCCGACGCAGTGTTTACCCGTTATGGCAACAGCCTGGTTATCAAAGCAGTCGGCGGCGAAGACAGCGTTACCGTAGAAAACTACTTCGGCAGCAGCTCGTACCGCTACTACCAGTTTGCGTTTGACGACAAAACCGTTACCGCAGCCGACATGCCGTCTGAAACAGTGGCGGGCAAAGGCACGGACAACAACGACAGTTTGAGCGGCTGGGATACCGTTGACGTACTGGACGGAGGACTGGGCAACGACAACCTGTACGGTTACGAAGGCAGCGATACCTTAAGCGGCGGTGCAGGCAACGACAGCCTGAACGGCGGCAACGGTACCGATACGCTGAACGGCGGAGCCGGAGACGACGGTCTGAGCGGTGAAAACGGAGACGACGTACTGAACGGAGACGAAGGTCACGACACCCTTAGCGGCGGAGCGGGCAAAGACACCCTGACCGGAGGTTTGGGCAACGACAAACTGTACGGCGGCGGCAACGAAGCCGATACCTATGTTTTTGCCAAAGGCCACGGACAGGATGTGGTTTCCGACAGCGGTTACAAAGACGAACACACCGATACGCTGCGCTTTAGCGGAGTCAACCATGCCGACGCAGTGTTTACCCGTTATGGCAACAGCCTGGTTATCAAAGCAGTCGGCGGCGAAGACAGCGTTACCGTAGAAAACTACTTCGGCAGCAGCTCGTACCGCTACTACCAGTTTGCGTTTGACGACAAAACCGTTACCGCAGCCGACATGCCGTCTGAAACAGTGGCGGGCAAAGGCACGGACAACAACGACAGTTTGAGCGGCTGGGATACCGTTGACGTACTGGACGGAGGACTGGGCAACGACAACCTGTACGGTTACGAAGGCAGCGATACCTTAAGCGGCGGTGCAGGCAACGACAGCCTGAACGGCGGCAACGGTACCGATACGCTGAACGGCGGAGCCGGAGACGACGGTCTGAGCGGTGAAAACGGAGACGACGTACTGAACGGAGACGAAGGTCACGACACCCTTAGCGGCGGAGCGGGCAAAGACACCCTGACCGGAGGTTTGGGCAACGACAAACTGTACGGCGGCGGCAACGAAGCCGATACCTATGTTTTTGCCAAAGGCCACGGACAGGATGTGGTTTCCGACAGCGGTTACAAAGACGAACACACCGATACGCTGCGCTTTAGCGGAGTCAACCATGCCGACGCAGTGTTTACCCGTTATGGCAACAGCCTGGTTATCAAAGCATTCGGCGGCGAAGACAGCGTTACCGTAGAAAACTACTTCGGCAGCAGCTCGTACCGCTACTACCAGTTTGCGTTTGACGACAAAACCGTTACCGCAGCCGACATGCCGTCTGAAACAGTGGCGGGCAAAGGCACGGACAACAACGACAGTTTGAGCGGCTGGGATACCGTTGACGTACTGGACGGAGGACTGGGCAACGACAACCTGTACGGTTACGAAGGCAGCGATACCTTAAGCGGCGGTGCAGGCAACGACAGCCTGAACGGCGGCAACGGTACCGATACGCTGAACGGCGGAGCCGGAGACGACGGTCTGAGCGGTGAAAACGGAGACGACGTACTGAACGGAGACGAAGGTCACGACACCCTTAGCGGCGGAGCGGGCAAAGACACCCTGACCGGAGGTTTGGGCAACGACAAACTGTACGGCGGCGGCAACGAAGCCGATACCTATGTTTTTGCCAAAGGCCACGGACAGGATGTGGTTTCCGACAGCGGTTACAAAGACGAACACACCGATACGCTGCGCTTTAGCGGAGTCAACCATGCCGACGCAGTGTTTACCCGTTATGGCAACAGCCTGGTTATCAAAGCATTCGGCGGCGAAGACAGCGTTACCGTAGAAAACTACTTCGGCAGCAGCTCGTACCGCTACTACCAGTTTGCGTTTGACGACAAAACCGTTACCGCAGCCGACATGCCGTCTGAAACAGTGGCGGGCAAAGGCACGGACAACAACGACAGTTTGAGCGGCTGGGATACCGTTGACGTACTGGACGGAGGACTGGGCAACGACAACCTGTACGGTTACGAAGGCAGCGATACCTTAAGCGGCGGTGCAGGCAACGACAGCCTGAACGGCGGCAACGGTACCGATACGCTGAACGGCGGAGCCGGAGACGACGGTCTGAGCGGTGAAAACGGAGACGACGTACTGAACGGAGACGAAGGTCACGACACCCTTAGCGGCGGAGCGGGCAAAGACACCCTGACCGGAGGTTTGGGCAACGACAAACTGTACGGCGGCGGCAACGAAGCCGATACCTATGTTTTTGCCAAAGGCCACGGACAGGATGTGGTTTCCGACAGCGGTTACAAAGACGAACACACCGATACGCTGCGCTTTAGCGGAGTCAACCATGCCGACGCAGTGTTTACCCGTTATGGCAACAGCCTGGTTATCAAAGCATTCGGCGGCGAAGACAGCGTTACCGTAGAAAACTACTTCGGCAGCAGCTCGTACCGCTACTACCAGTTTGCGTTTGACGACAAAACCGTTACCGCAGCCGACATGCCGTCTGAAACAGTGGCGGGCAAAGGCACGGACAATATCCGTTTGAACGGTACTGCTGGAGACGACGTACTGAACGGAGACGAGGGCAGCGACACCCTGACCGGCGGAGCGGGTAGCGATACCCTGACCGGCGGAGCGGGCAACGACAGCCTGAACGGCGGCAGCAGTGAAGCCGACACCTACGTCTTTGCCAAAGGCCACGGTACTGATACCGTATCGGACTACGGCAGCAAAGCCGAACATACCGACACGTTGCGCTTTAGCGGAGTCAATCATGCCGACGCAGTGTTTACCCGTTATGGCAACAGCCTGGTTATCAAAGCATTCGGCGGCGAAGACAGCGTTACCGTAGAAAACTACTTCAGCAGCAGCTCGTACCGCTACTATCAGTTTGCGTTTGACGACAAAACCGTTACCGCAGCCGATATGCCGTCAATCCGTGTAGAAGGCCAAGGCAGCGATACCGACTATAGTTTCTATGGTTGGGATACCATCGATATTATTGATGCCGGTGGCGGTAATGACAGTCTGTACGGTTACGAAGGCAGCGATACCTTAAGCGGCGGAACAGGCAATGACAGCCTGAACGGCGGCAACGGTACCGATACGCTGAACGGCGGAGCCGGAGACGACGGTCTGAGCGGTGAAAACGGAGACGACGTACTGAACGGAGATGAAGGCAATGATACCCTTAGCGGCGGAGCGGGCAAAGACACCCTGACCGGCGGAGCGGGCAACGACAGCCTGAACGGCGGCAGCAGTGAAGCCGACACCTACGTCTTTGCCAAAGGCCACGGTACTGATACCGTATCGGACTACGGCAGCAAAGCCGAACATACCGACACGTTGCGCTTTAGCGGAGTCAATCATGCCGACGCAGTGTTTACCCGTTATGGCAACAGCCTGGTTATCAAAGCATTCGGCGGCGAAGACAGCGTTACCGTAGAAAACTACTTCAGCAGCAGCTCGTACCGCTACTATCAGTTTGCGTTTGACGACAAAACCGTTACCGCAGCCGATATGCCGTCAATCCGTGTAGAAGGCCAAGGCAGCGATACCGACTATAGTTTCTATGGTTGGGATACCATCGATATTATTGATGCCGGTGGCGGTAATGACAGTCTGTACGGTTACGAAGGCAGCGATACCTTAAGCGGCGGAACAGGCAATGACAGCCTGAACGGCGGCAACGGTACCGATACGCTGAACGGCGGAGCCGGAGACGACGGTCTGAGCGGTGAAAACGGAGACGACGTACTGAACGGAGATGAAGGCAATGATACCCTTAGCGGCGGAGCGGGCAAAGACACCCTGACCGGCGGAGCGGGCAACGACAGCCTGAACGGCGGCAGCAGTGAAGCCGACACCTACGTCTTTGCCAAAGGCCACGGTACTGATACCGTATCGGACTACGGCAGCAAAGCCGAACATACCGACACGTTGCGCTTTAGCGGAGTCAATCATGCCGACGCAGTGTTTACCCGTTATGGCAACAGCCTGGTTATCAAAGCATTCGGCGGCGAAGACAGCGTTACCGTAGAAAACTACTTCAGCAGCAGCTCGTACCGCTACTATCAGTTTGCGTTTGACGACAAAACCGTTACCGCAGCCGATATGCCGTCAATCCGTGTAGAAGGCCAAGGCAGCGATACCGACTATAGTTTCTATGGTTGGGATACCATCGATATTATTGATGCCGGTGGCGGTAATGACAGTCTGTACGGTTACGAAGGCAGCGATACCTTAAGCGGCGGAACAGGCAATGACAGCCTGAACGGCGGCAACGGTACCGATACGCTGAACGGCGGAGCCGGTGACGACGGTCTGAACGGTGAAAACGGAGACGACGTACTGAACGGAGATGAAGGCAATGATACCCTTAGCGGCGGAGCGGGCAAAGACACCCTGACCGGCGGAGCGGGTAACGACAGCCTGAACGGCGGCAGCAGTGAAGCCGACACCTACGTCTTTGCCAAAGGCCACGGTACTGATACCGTATCGGACTACGGCAGCAAAGCCGAACATACCGACACGTTGCGCTTTAGCGGAGTCAATCATGCCGACGCAGTGTTTACCCGTTATGGCAACAGCCTGGTTATCAAAGCATTCGGCGGCGAAGACAGCGTTACCGTAGAAAACTACTTCAGCAGCAGCTCGTACCGCTACTATCAGTTTGCGTTTGACGACAAAACCGTTACCGCAGCCGATATGCCGTCAATCCGTGTAGAAGGCCAAGGCAGCGATACCGACTATAGTTTCTATGGTTGGGATACCATCGATATTATTGATGCCGGTGGCGGTAATGACAGTCTGTACGGTTACGAAGGCAGCGATACCTTAAGCGGCGGAACAGGCAATGACAGCCTGAACGGCGGCAACGGTATCGATACGCTGAACGGCGGAGCCGGTGACGACGGTCTGAACGGTGAAAACGGAGACGACGTACTGAACGGAGATGAAGGCAATGATACCCTTAGCGGCGGAGCGGGCAAAGACACCCTGACCGGCGGAGCGGGCAACGACAGCCTGAACGGCGGCAGCAGTGAAGCCGACACCTACGTCTTCGCCAAAGGCCACGGTACTGATACTGTTTCCGATTACGGCAGCAAAGCCGAGCATATCGATACATTGGTGTTCGATGGTGCCGAGTTCTCTGATGCGGTGTTCAGCCGTTTCGGTAATGATCTGGTGGTGAAAGCTTACGGAGAAGGTGATCAGGTTAATGTTCAAAACTTCTTTAGCGGCAGCCATTACCGTTATACCGAGTTTGCATTTGAGGATAAAACTGTTTCGGCGAATGATGCAATGAATGCTGTTACGGTTGTCTGATTAGGCTTTCAAGCAAAGGCCGTCTGAAAAATTTTTCAGACGGCCTTTTTTGCTACACTTTATTTCACGGTGGAATGGGAGTAAGATGAGTTGCACCTTCTATATTTATTTATAATTTATTAAAGATGAATCGGATATTGTAATATGAATTTATTATAAAAATATTTTTCAATTACTTAAAGCCATATACATTGTTACTTGTTTATTATTTATTTCCCAACCCATCAGACAAGGAGTGGCACATGAAAGCAGCACGTTTCTACGACAAAGGCGACATCCGCATTGAAGACATTCCCGAACCGACCGTGGCACCGGGTACTGTGGGTATCAATGTCGCTTGGTGCGGAATCTGCGGTACGGATTTGCACGAATTTATGGAAGGGCCGATTTTTATTCCGCCTTGCGGTCATCCGCATCCGATTTCGGGCGAAGAAGCCCCGGTTACGATGGGGCATGAGTTTTCCGGCGTGGTGTATGCGGTGGGCGAAGGTGTGGACGATATCGAAGTCGGCCAGCATGTGGTGGTCGAGCCTTATATCATCCGTGATGATGTGGATACAGGAGAAGGCAGCAACTATCACCTTTCCAAAGACATGAACTTCATCGGCTTAGGCGGTTGCGGCGGCGGTTTGGCTGAGAAAATCGCGGTAAAACGCCGTTGGGTACACCCGATTTCCGATAAAATTCCGTTGGATCAGGCTGCTTTGATTGAGCCTTTGTCGGTCGGCCATCATGCTTTTGTGCGCAGCGGTGCGAAAGCGGGCGATGTTGCTTTGGTCGGCGGCGCAGGGCCGATCGGTTTGCTGTTGGCGGCTGTTTTGAAGGCCAAAGGCATCAAGGTCATCATTACCGAATTGAGCAAAGCGCGTAAAGACAAAGCCAAAGAAGCCGGCGTGGCCGATTATATTCTTGATCCGTCCGAAGTCGATGTGGTCGAAGAAGTGATGAAGCTGACCGATGGTGAAGGTGTGGATGTGGCATTTGAATGCACCAGTGTGAATAAGGTGCTGGATACGATGGTCGAAGCGTGCAAACCGGCTGCAAAAGTGGTGATTGTGTCGATTTGGAGCAAACCGGCCACGATTAATGTACACAGCGTGGTGATGAAGGAGTTGGACGTGCGCGGCACCATCGCCTACTGCAACGACCACGCCGAAACCATCAAGCTGGTGGAGGAAGGCAAAATCAATCTCGAGCCGTTCATTACCCAGCGCATTAAGTTGGACGAACTGATTTCCGAAGGTTTCGAACGCTTGATTCACAACAATGAATCGGCGGTGAAAATCATCGTTAATCCGAATCTGTAACCGAATTTGATTTTTAGCCTGACATGATCAAAAGGCCGTCTGAAAAATATTTTCAGACGGCCTTTATTAATGATTTTATGATTAACCGTATTTTACCGAGTCATTGCCGGAGTTTTTTTGGATGAACTCGATTTTGTAGCCGTCGGGATCTTCGACGAAGGCAATCACGGTGGTTCCGTGTTTCATCGGACCGGCTTCGCGCGTCACCTTGCCGCCTTTGGCGCGTACGGCATCGCAGGCGGCGTAGGCGTCGTCGACTTCGATGGCGATGTGGCCGTAGCCCGTGCCCAAATCATAGCTTTCGGTGCCCCAGTTGTAAGTCAGTTCGATAACGGTATGGTCGGTTTCTTCGCCGTAACCGACGAATGCCAATGAAAACTTACCTTCGGGGTAGTCGTGTTGGCGCAAGAGTTTCATGCCCAAAACGTTTTGATAGAAATCAAGTGATTTTTCCAGGTTGCCGATGCGCAGCATGGTGTGAAGCATTCGCATGATGTGTTCCTTTATATTGGTTTTAAAGTCTTAATTCAGACAGGCATGGACAGTATACACCGCTTAAGCAGCCTGCCAAAGTTTTTTCAGGCCTAAGCATAGTTAAAATTAATATATTAAGAAACGCAAATTCGGATTGTCTTTCCTGTGAAATTTAGTTATAAAGTATTGGTTAAGATTCATTTTTATACGCTTGATTGACTATTTTGGAGGACGAAGACATGAGGATTGGTATCCCTAAAGAGTCTCTGGCCGGTGAAACGCGCGTGGCCTGCACGCCGGCGACCGTTGCCCAGTTGCAGAAGCTGGGTTTTGAGGTTGTGGTGGAGCAGGGTGCAGGTCTGGCCGCCAGTTTGGACGACGCGGCTTACGAAGCCGCCGGTGCGGCCGTTGCCGATGCCCAAACCGTATGGCAAAGCCCGCTGATTTATAAGGTAAACGCGCCGACAGCGGAGGAAACAGGCCGTCTGAAAGCGGGGCAGACTTTGGTGAGCTTTATCTGGCCTGCGCAAAATCCCGAATTGGTTCAGCAGCTTGCCGACAAAAAAGTGAACGTGCTGGCGATGGACATGGTGCCGCGCATTTCGCGTGCGCAGTCGCTTGACGCGCTGTCTTCGATGGCGAACATCAGCGGCTACCGCGCCGTGATTGAGGCGGCGAATGCGTTCGGCCGTTTCTTCACCGGCCAGATTACCGCGGCGGGCAAAGTGCCGCCGGCGCAGGTTTTGGTCATCGGCGCGGGCGTGGCGGGTTTGGCGGCCATCGGCACGGCAAACTCGTTGGGCGCGGTGGTAAAAGCGTTCGACACGCGCCTTGAAGTGGCCGAGCAAATCGAGTCGATGGGCGGCAAATTCCTGAAACTGGACTTTCCGCAGGAAGCGGGCGGCAGCGGCGACGGCTACGCCAAAGTGATGAGCGACGAATTCATCGCCGCCGAAATGAAGCTGTTTGCGGAACAGGCCAAAGAGGTGGACATCATCATCACCACCGCCGCCATTCCGGGCAAACCCGCGCCGAAGCTGATTACCGCCGAAATGGTGGCAAGCATGAAGGCGGGCAGCGTGATTGTCGATTTGGCCGCGGCCACGGGCGGCAACTGCGAACTGACCCGCCAGGGCGAATTGTTCGTTACCGACAACGGCGTGAAAATCATCGGCTACACCGACATGGCCAACCGCTTGGCCGGGCAGTCGTCCCAGCTTTACGCCACCAATTTGGTCAATTTAACCAAGCTGTTATCGCCCAACAAAGACGGCGAAATCGCGCTGAATTTCGACGACGTGATTATCCGCAACATGACGGTTACGCGCGACGGCGAAACCACCTTCCCGCCGCCTGCCATTCAGGTTTCCGCCCAGCCGCAGCAAACGCCGTCTGAACAAGCCGCGCCCGCTGCCAAGCCTGAGCCGAAGCCTGTGCCCGCGTGGAAAAAACTCGCGCCCGCCGTGATTGGAGCGGTGCTGATTTTGTGGATCGGCGCGGTCGCTCCGGCGGCGTTTCTGAACCACTTCATCGTGTTCGTGCTCTCGTGCGTGATCGGCTATTACGTCGTGTGGAACGTGTCGCACTCGCTGCATACGCCGCTGATGTCAGTTACCAACGCGATTTCCGGCATCATCGTCGTCGGCGCGTTGCTGCAAATCGGCCAGGGCAACGGCTTCGTGTCGCTGCTGGCGTTTATCGCCGTGCTGATTGCCAGCGTGAACATTTTCGGCGGTTTCTACGTTACGCGCAGAATGCTGAATATGTTCCGCAAAGGGTAAAGCCGTTTTCAGACGGCCTGTAAAACCAAAGGCCGTCTGAAAACAAAAGCCTTGCACGGTACGGCTTTACCCCCGCACCAAACTTCAAGGCCGTCTGAAACCACGGAAAAGGAATACCGATGAACTTCGCCCAAACACCCGAACCGCCGTATTACGCCGTTGTCTTCACATCGCGGCGCACCGACGGCGACAACGGCTACGGCAAAACCGCCGAACGCATGGTCGAACTGGCGCAGCAGCAGGCAGGTTTTCTCGGCGCGGAAAGCGTACGCGCGGAAGGCTTCGGCATCACCGTTTCCTACTGGTCGGACGAAGCGTCCATCGCCGCATGGAAAAAGCACGCCGAACACCGGATTGCCCAAGAAACGGGCAAAGCGTTGTGGTATGCCGATTATGCAATCCGCGTCTGCAAAGTGGAACGCGCCTACGGCACGGTTTTTCAGACGGCCTGAATACGGTTATTCGCCATAACTCTGTATCGCAAAAAGGAAAATGCAATGGAACTGTCTTCCGAACAGATTGCCGCCCAATTGCGCTGTCCGCATGACGAAGCAGGAGTATCGTTCGGCCAAGTGATGAACCTGCGCAATCTGCCGCAAATAGCCGCCGCATTTGCCGCCGTCGGCATAGAAGGCCAAGACCGCATACTGGAAACGGGCTGCGGCGACGGCGGTTTACTCGGCTATGTTTTGTCTCTGGCTGAAAACGTGCATTACACGGGGCTGGAAATTTCACCCCTGATGCAGCAGCAGGCACAGGCATTCAACGCGCCGTTTATCTCGGCAGGCAAAGCCGAATACCGGCTCTACGACGGCAGGCTGCTGCCTTTTGAAAACGGTGCGTTCCACAAAGCCGTTTCGGTCAACACGGTTTATTTTTGGGAAGACGCTCAGGAAATGTTGGCCGAAACCTGCCGCGTGCTGCAAACGGGCGGGCGGTTTTGTTTGGGTTTCTGCGAAAAAGACTTTATGAAACGGCTGCCGTTTGCCGAACACGGTTTCGCGCTTTATGACGCGGCCGACATCAGGCGGTTGGCGGAAAAAATCCCTTTCCGCTGCCTTGCGGAAACACGCAGCCGTGATTGGGCGGTCAGCAAAAGCGGAGATTTGGTGCGGCGGGAATGTGTGCATTTGGTTTTTGAAAAATACGAAAAGGCCGTCTGAAAAACGGTTTCAGGCAGCCCGGATGCTGCTTAAATCCATGATTTTATTTTAAATTGGAGAACATCATGTCTTCAGGACTTGTCACTGCGGCCTACATCGTAGCCGCCATCTTATTCATTTTCTCGCTGGCAGGGCTTTCCAAACAGGAAACCGCCAAACAGGGCTGTTACGCAGGTATCGCGGGCATGGCGGTTGCCCTGTTCGCCACGGTGTTCAGCGAGCAGACCCACGGCTTTTTCTGGGTGGTGCTGGCGATGGCCGTCGGCGCGGGCATCGGCATCTACAAGGCGAAAAAGGTCGAGATGACCGAAATGCCCGAGCTGATTGCGCTCTTGCACAGCTTCGTCGGTCTGGCCGCCGTGCTGGTCGGCTTCAACAGCTTCATCGCCCCGGGCGATGTGCCGTCTGAAATGTACACCATCCACTTGGTGGAAGTGTTTTTGGGCATTTTCATCGGTGCGGTAACGTTCACCGGCTCGATTGTCGCCTTCGGCAAACTCAACGGCAAAATCAGCAGCGCGCCGCTGCAACTGCCCGCCAAACACAAGCTGAACGCAGCGGCCTTAATCGGCTCGTTCCTGCTGATGCTGTGGTTCGTGGCGGTTGACGGAAGCTGGTTCCTGCTGATTTTGATGACCGTGATTGCGCTGGCCTTCGGCTGGCACTTGGTCGCATCCATAGGCGGCGCGGACATGCCTGTAGTGGTGTCCATGCTCAACTCGTATTCCGGCTGGGCAGCAGCAGCAGCGGGCTTTATGCTGTCGAACGATCTGCTCATCGTAACCGGCGCGTTGGTCGGTTCCAGCGGCGCGATTTTGTCGTACATCATGTGTAAAGCCATGAACCGCTCGTTCATTTCCGTGATTGCAGGTGGCTTCGGCACCGACGGTTCCGCCGCCGCTTCGGATGGCGGTGAAACGGGAGAATACCGCGAAGCCAAACCCGCCGAAGTGGCCGAAATGCTCAAAGGCGCAAGCTCCGTCATCATCACCCCGGGCTACGGCATGGCCGTGGCGCAGGCGCAGTATCCCGTTGCCGAAATCACCGATTTACTGCGCAAAAACGGCACGGAAGTGCGCTTCGGCATCCACCCCGTCGCCGGTCGCCTGCCCGGCCATATGAACGTGCTGCTCGCCGAAGCCAAAGTGCCTTACGACATCGTGCTGGAAATGGACGAAATCAACGACGATTTCCCCGAAACCGACGTGGTGCTGGTCATCGGCGCGAACGACACCGTCAACCCCGCCGCGCAAACCGACCCCAACTCGCCCATCGCTGGCATGCCCGTGCTGGAAGTGTGGAAAGCCAAAGAAGTAGTCGTGTTTAAACGCTCGATGAACACAGGTTACGCAGGTGTGCAGAACCCGCTGTTCTTCAACGAAAACAGCGTGATGTGCTTCGGCGATGCGAAGGGTACGGTGGATGAGATTTTGGCGGAATTGAAGAAATAAAAGCCGTCTGAAAGACTGACGTAGGTACGGTTAGCCGCCCCAAGCGGCGTAACCGTACACAGGCAGCTGAAACGGGTTTTCAGACGGCGTGTAGGATTGGATAAACGCGTTCGTACGGTTACGCCGCTTGGGGCGGCTAACCGTACCTACGAGTTCTGCCCAATCAAAAGGCCGTCTGAAAAAAATTCAGACGGCCTTTTAATTGCAAAACAAGGATTGGGAAAATTGTAGGATGGATGTGAACCCATCATGCCGAGGCATTTCAAAGCGGTGGGTCACACCCACCTAACCGTACCTACGAGTTCTTGGGTGAAACGATATGCCGTAACCCGACAAAACGGCAACCATGTAGGTTGGGTTAGGCGGTACGCCGTAACCCAACGCAACGGCAGGGGGCTGATTAGGTTTCCGAAACGGTAACGGGTTGTTGGGTTACGGCCTTAAGCGGCCTAACCCAACCTACGCGTGCTGTGTTTACGGATTTTCGTCCAACAACCCCAACTCTTTTGCAATCCACTTATATTCAACAGAAAAATTGTTGCCTACTGTTTTTTTCATATCTTCAAGAAATTTTTGAACCACTTCAGTCCATCTCCTATCTTCGTAAAGGCTTGAGATTAAACATTTAACATGTTGATAACTACAACCAAATTCGTTTTCCATTTTTCTTTCGAAATCACAGTAAGTAAATTCAGATTTGTTATAAAATTCATCAAGAATATCAAATAATTTTTTCTCTCGATCATAATCAAAATCTAATTCCAGGAACCATTTCTCTAATTTTCCAATTTTTCCTGATACCACAAAATCTTTCATAATATTAAAATGAAATTTTTCTACTTCATTCATAACCTTAAAACTCCAACATGATGAATTAAAATAAAACAAAATAACCTAAATGAATATATGGACTATTGCTGAAATATCAAATCCGACGTAGGTACGGTTAGCCGTCCCAAACAACGTAACCGTATCTACAAATTCTGAAAAAGTAGGTTGAAAATTGACTTGATATTGTCTGAAAATTTTCAGACGGCCTCAATTACATGGGATAACAAAAATCTACACTTGAGTTATATCAAGCGCGGCGGTTTGCGCCCACCTTAAAATGACGGGCATACCGTCTATGGACAAGCAAACCATGAGTGATTTATACCCGCATGAAATTTTACGCGCCACCGTCGACAAGGGGGTGGCCAAAGGCAACGGCGACGCGCTCCAGCTCGGTGTATTGGGCTTTTTGGGCGGTGCTTTTATTTCCATCGGCTATTTGGCCTATATCCGCGTGGTCGGCGGGATGCCGGAAGAATTCGGCAGCTTAGCAACCTTGCTCGGTGCCGCCGTATTCCCCATCGGTCTGATTTGCATTTTGTTGGGTGGGGCGGAACTGATTACCAGCAATATGATGGTTTTGCCTGTAGCGGTAATGATGAAAAAGATTACGGTCGGCAAATGGCTGCGCAATTGGCTGATTGTGTCGCTGGCGAATCTCTTCGGCGCATTTTTCGTGGCGTGGTTTTTCGGGCATTTTCTGGGCTTGACCGAAGGCCATTATCTGCACGAAACCGTTGCCGTGGCGCAAGCCAAGGTTTCGGCGGATTTTGCGCAGGGTTTCGTTTCCGGCATCGGCTGTAACTGGATGGTGGCGATGGGTGCATGGCTTTGCTACGGTGCGCACACTTACGGCGGCAAGATTTTGGCGATCTGGTTTCCGATCATGATTTTTGTGTTAATCGGTTTCCAACACGTCGTCGCCAATATGTTTGTCATTCCCGCGGCGATTTGGGGCGGTGCCGATATTTCTTGGGCGCAGTTTATGCACAATATGGTTTCGGTTTACCTCGGCAATGCCGTCGGCGGCGCGGTGTTCGTCGGTATGCTGTATGTGTTGACCTACCGCAAGCAGGCTGCGCAGACACATTGACGATGTACAAAAGGCCGTCTGAAAAATTTTCAGACGGCCTTTTGCATGGGAAGCCGGTTTTTATTTTTTGACCAAAAAATACAGTCCGCTCAGGGTCAGCAGAATGCCTAAAACTTTCTGCCAAGAAAACTGTTCGCCGAATATCCATACCGCCAACGGAATCAGCAGCAGGGCGGCCATTCCGTTGACCACCACGCCCGACCACTGCGCCGAACCGCCCGACTGGTAGGCCAGCAGAAAGCCCAGTTCGATCAGCAAAATACCGGCTGATACCAGCCACACGCGCCAGTTGGCGGCCAATGCGGTGGTATCGCTTAAAGACACTTTGCCGAACCACGGTATCAACGCCAAACACAGCACCAGCGCGGCGGCATAATAAACCGCCAATACCGTCATGGGATTGGCCGTTATGTCGTGCAAGGATTTTTGGCCGGTGTGGTAGAGTACGTTGCCCAACGCGGCAACCATCAGAAAAAGAAAAAATTTCATCGTGACAAGGGGAAATCAAACAGGGTTTGCGCAGTATCGGGCAAGGCCGTCTGAAAACGTCGTTTCTGTTTTCAGACGGCCTTGGTCGGGTGATTTTACTTGAAGACGGGGCTTGAGCCAAATCGGGATGAGCCGGATGGGGAAGTCAACTAAAAGGCTGCGTTCGGATTTTATGTTGATGTTTCAGTTTAGTCATAAGTTTGTAGGGATACGCGTTTCGGAAAGATCGCAGGCCGTCTGAACTTTCAGACGGCCTTTGATGAATTTGATTCATGGATAACCGAAAATTTAGCATTTGATTGAATGCGCCGAAATCGCTATAGTGGCGCATCCGGGCGGCATGGCTAACGATAAAAACGCCCGCGTTCTTATGGAAAGAGAAGGTTATTCATGGACTTAAGACAAAAAATTGCACAAAGCCCGATGAGCGGCTATCAATGGATGGTGGTGGCATTGACCTTTATATTGAATATGCTCGACGGTTTTGATGTGTTGGCGGTGGCGTTCACCGCAAAAAGCATTCAGACCGAACTGGGCTTGGACGGTGCGCACATCGGTACGTTGATGAGTGCGGGCTTGTTGGGCATGACTTTGGGTTCGGTGTTTCTCGCGCCCTTGGCCGACCGTTTCGGCCGCCGTCCGCTGCTGATTTTTTCGACGCTGCTGTCTGCCGTCGGTATGTTGATGACGTATTTTTCGCATTCGATGGAAAGCATCGCTTTTTGGCGCATTGTGACGGGTTTGGGCGTGGGCGGTATTCTGCCGTGCACCAATGTGATTGTGAGCGAATATGCCAACCAGAAATGGCGCGGTCTGGCGATTGCGATTTACGCTTCGGGCTTCGGCATCGGCGCGATGTTGGGTGGAATGTCGGCGGTGATGTTGCAGGGCGAATACGGCTGGCGTTCGGTGTTTTTGGTTGGAGCGGCCTTGACCATGTTGGCGGTTGTGCTGCTGGTGGCGGTTTTGCCCGAATCGGTGGATTTTCTGCTGACCAAGCGTCCGGACGGTGCCAAGGCGCGTTTGGATAAAATCGCTGCCAAAATGGGCTTGAGCGGCGATTGGACGTTCCCTAAAATCGGGCAGGGCGTGAAAAAGGCCAAAGTGTCGGTGCTGCGCCTGTTCGAGCCGCAATACCGTGCGACTACCTTATTGATTTGGCTGGCCTTTATCACCGTGATGGCGGCTTACTATTTCATCAATTCGTGGACACCCGCGCTGCTGGAGCAAGCGGGTATGGCTAAGGCGCAAAGCCAGTCGGTCGGTATGGCTATTTCGGTGGGCGGTGCCATCGGTTCGTTGATTTTCGGCTTTTTGGCCAGCCGCTGGACGGCACGCGCGGTGCTGATCAGCTTTGCGGTGTTGGCGGTCGGTGCGATTTTTGCGTTCCTGTCTTCCGGTTCGCTGAGCGTGGCTTTGGTATTCGCTGTATTGGTCGGTGCGCTGATGAACGGCTGTATCGCCGGACTCTACACCATCAACCCGACGCTTTACGCCGCCGATTTCCGCAGCACCGGCGTGGGCGTGACCATCGGCGTCGGCCGTTTGGGTTCGATTTTGGCTCCGATCGTGGCCGGCGGTCTTTTGGATGCGGGCTGGGCGAAAAACGATTTGTACGGCGCGACTGCCCTGGTGATTGCGCTGGCGGTGGCGGCATTGTTCTTTTTGAAGCCTAAAGTGCAGCATATCTGATGAAAATATGTTGAATCAATGAAAATAAGGCCGTCTGAAAGGGGAAAACAACCTTTCAGACGGCCTTTGCATTCGGCAACGGATTGCCGATTAAAATACGGCGCGGAATGTATTTTAATTTCACGTTTCGGCTTGAAACAGAGCCGGCGGATTGTGCGGATATGAAAGAAAAATAAAAAAACTGCGCGCTGAAAATGTTTATTTGCACGGGTTTTGCGGTGTATCAAATTTATGTTCAGGATGCTTAAAGGCTTACTTGCCAGCCTGAAGATTTTTAAACATAATAGCCCGCATGTAAATCTTATTACAATCCGCACTTTCAACAATAATATCCATTCGGACAAATCAAACAGTCATCTCCAACACGGGCCAAACGGAAGTTTCAACCGGCAGGCCGTCTGAAAAAGGCGTGCCGGTCATGAAGAAGTAGCAATATTTTTACTTTTTATACTTAGAGTGAGGACTCTTTTTATGAATCAATCCAAGCTTCTTTATTGGTCCGTGACCGTTGCGCTGGCAGGTTTCCTGTTCGGTTTCGACACGGTGGTGATTTCCGGTGCCGACCAGGCTTTGCAGAACCTGTGGGGCAGCTCTCCCTTGTTCCACGGCATGGTGGTGATGTCTTCCGCCTTGTGGGGTACGGTCATCGGTGCCTTGTTCGGCGGCATTCCCACCGACAAATTCGGCCGTAAGAAAACGCTGATTGCCATCGGTATCCTGTATGTGGCCAGCGCGCTGGGTTCGGCTTTGGTGTCCGATCCTTATTCGTTTGCCTTCTTCCGCTTTATCGGCGGCTTGGGTGTGGGCGCGTCCACCATTGCCGCTCCTGCGTATGTGACTGAAATCGCACCGGCCGAAAAACGCGGCCGTTTGGTGGCGATGTACCAGTTCAATATCGTGTTCGGTATTCTGATGGCGTTTTTGTCGAACTACATCATCGCCGGGATGGATTTGGGTGAAAACACCTGGCGTTGGATGCTGGGTATCGAAACCGTGCCTGCGCTGATTTATACCCTGATGGTGTTCGGCGTGCCGATGTCGCCGCGCTGGCTGGCCATGAAAGGCCGTCTGAACGAAGCGGAAGCGGTATTGAAAAAAATCAATCCGGATGCCGACGTAAAATCTCTGCTGGAAACCAATCAGGAGGAAGGCGGCAACAAGGAAAGCATGTGGCTCAGAAAATACCGTTATCCGGTGATTCTGGCTTTCCTGATTGCGTTCTTCAACCAAATGTCCGGCATCAATGCCTTCCTGTATTACGCACCGCGTATCTTTGAAATCGCCGGTTTGGAACAAAGCGCAGCCATGCTCAGCAGCGTGGGCATCGGTATTGTCAACCTGATTTTTACCTTTATCGGCCTGTCGCTGATTGACAAATTCGGCCGCCGCCAACTGATGTATATCTGTTCGTTCGGCTACATCATTTCATTGAGCTTGGTGTCGATGGCTTTCTTTTTGGGCTGGAAGGGCATGGCAGTACCGCTGTTCTTCTTCCTGTTCATCGCCGCACACGCCATCGGCCAAGGCACGGTGATTTGGGTATTCATCTCCGAAATTTTCCCCAGCCACCTGCGTGCGCAAGGCCAGTCTTTGGGCAGCTCGACCCACTGGGTGCTGGCGGCAGCGATTCCGGCAGCGATTCCGTTTTTGTTCGACAGCATCGGCGCGGCTTGGGTATTCGTATGCTTTACGCTGATGATGGTGCTGCAACTGCTGTTTGTGATGTTTATGATGCCGGAAACCAAAGGCGTTCCGTTGGAAGAATTGTCTAAGTCGTTGATTAAGGAAGATTGAGAATGAAAGTAACCAGTTTCGGTGAAGTGCTGTGGGACGATTTCCCAAGCGGAAAAGTATTGGGCGGCGCGCCGCTGAATGTGGTGGTCCGCCTGAGGGCTTTGGGGGCGGATACCGCCATCATCAGTTGCCGCGGCGACGATGAAGACGGCGAAGAATTGTTGCGCCAGATTCTCAGCAAACAGGTCAATGCCGACCTTGTGCAGGTTTGTCCCGACCAGGCCACCAGTTTGGTGAAGGTATCGCTTGATAAGGGCGGCAGTGCTTCATACGAAATTGTTTACCCCTGCGCTTGGGACCGCATCCGTGTACAGCCCGAAGCTTTGCAGCGCGTGGCCGAATCCGACGCCTTTATTTTCGGCAGCCTGGCGGCGCGCGACGAGGTTTCCCGCGCGACGCTGGAGCAGTTGCTGGAACACGCCAAGTTCAAAATTTTCGATGTCAACCTGCGCAAGCCGCATTACGATACCGACCGTCTGCTGGCCGCCATGAAAAAAGCGGACATGGTGAAACTGAATGACGACGAATTGTACGAATTGGCCGAAATATACGGTTCGCCTTACCATTCCATCGAGCAGAACATCGCTTATCTCGCCAAACTGACCGGCGTGGAAACCGTAGTCGTTACCTTGGGCAGCCACGGTGCGGCGTTGTACAAAGGCGGCGAGCTTTACCGCCACAGCGGTTTCCGCGTCAAAGTGGCCGATACCGTCGGCTCGGGCGACAGCTTCCTGGCCGGCTTGACTTACAAACTGCTGAGTTATGCCGACCCGCAGGAAGCCGTCACTTTCGCTTGCGCCTTGGGTGCGCTGGTGGCTTCCCGCCACGGCGCAACACCGGAAATTTCCTTGCAGGAAATCGAAGCTTTTATGTCAGGAACAAACGCATGAAATTAAAATCAGGTATTTTCACAGTCTTCTTATTATCGGCTTTGTCTTTAAGCGGCTGCATTATCGTCAGTAACGACAGCAAACCGGCAGCCGCCGCCCCTCAAAGCAAAAGTTCTTTAAGCCGCAGTCATTTTTTTGTCGTACATTGTACCGAAGCGACGCAGAAGGATGGTTACAGCTATAAGGATGCTGTCGCCCTCTGCAGCTGCTATGTCAATGAATCAATCAAAAGATACGGATCTTCAGGAACCAAGGAACTGCTGGAAGGCCCTATTTCGAAAAAAGACGAACGGGTTAAACTCAGACCGGTTGTTGAAGCTTGTTACAACCGTCATATCGGTTCTTGATGGGCTGCTGCATTTTAAACTTACAAGGCCGTCTGAAAATTTATTTTCAGACGGCCTTTATCCGTCAGGAAGCCCGTTTTACTTTGATATTTGGCTAGGCAGAGACAACAGGCCGTCTGAAAGCAGAATACTTTCAGACGGCCTATGGGCTAAAGCGGGACTTACGCTTCCAACTGTTTTTCCAACTCGCCCAACACCTTATAGCAGTTGATCACGCTCTCTACGCTGGAGTTCGGCTGGCGGCCTTCGCGGATGGCGGCGAAGAATTCGCGGTCTTGCAGCTCGATGCCGTTCATGGATACGGCCACTTTGCTCACGTCCACCGGTTCTTCCTTGCCGTTGACCAAGTCGTCGTAGCGGGCGATGTAGGTGCCGTTGTCGCAGATGTAGCGGAAGAACGTGCCCAAGGGGCCGTCGTTGTTGAACGACAGCGACAGCGTGCAAATCGCGCCGTTTTCGGCCTGAAGCTGGATGGACATGTCCATCGCGATGCCCAAAACGGGATGTTTCGGGCCTTGAATCGCGTTGGCTTTCACCACTTTGCTGCCGGTTTGGTATTGGAACAGGTCGACCGTGTGCGCGGCGTGGTGCCACAGCAGATGATCCGTCCACGAACGCGGTTCGCCTTTGGCGTTGGTGTTGGTGCGGCGGAAAAAGTAGGTTTGCACGTCCATCTGCTGGATGTTCAGTTCGCCCGCCTGGATTTTGTTGTGCACCCATTGGTGGCTGGGGTTGAAGCGGCGGGTGTGGCCGACCATCGCCACCAGGCCGGTTTCTTTCTGTACGCGCAGCACTTCTTCGGCATCCGCCCAAGAGTCGGCCAGCGGAATTTCCACCTGAACGTGTTTGCCCGCACGCAGGCATTGCAGCGTCTGCTCGGCGTGCATTTGGGTGGGGGTGCACAAAATCACGGCATCGACTTCGGGCATGGCCAGGGCATCGGCCAATTCGGTGGTGGCAAAGCCGATACCGTATTTGTCGGCCACGGCTTGGGTTTTTTCCAAATCTCGGCTGACGAGTGCCACGACTTCGACATCGGGAATGTTTTTGATGCCGTCAAGGTGTTTTTCGCCGAATGCACCGGCACCGGCCAGCGCGACTTTGATGGTTTTGCTCATGGATATTCCTTTGCTTGGATGTTGGATGGGAAACGGGGTTTCAGACGGCCTTAATCTGAAACTCTCATCAGGCCGTCTGAAAAATTGCTGACGGTCGGGGTTTCGACAATTTGAACCTTTGCAAAATTGAGATTAAACCTGAAAATCTATAACCGTCATACGCTGCTCAGGCGGGAATCCAGACCTGACGGTTTCAGGAATATTTCAGAATTGCAGTAAGTTAAAATTCTGGATTCCCGCCTGCGCGGGAATGACGGATTTAGAGATTTTGAATACTTTCGGATTTTGCAAAAGCCTCAATCTGTTCCTTTGCCCGCAGAGGGAAGATTAGGAGAGTTTACGGTATCTCAAACATTTTCAGACGGCCTCTCCCTCAAAAATGCCGTAAAACCTTACTTCTTCGGTGCTTCCAAAATCAGATGGCCGACGGCGGTGTTCGACGCGGGTACATGGTAGAAGCGGTGTTTCACCACCGGCTCTTCGCCTTCTTCGCACATGGCGGCGCGGGCGATGAGCCACATCACCAGTTCGATGCCTTCCGAACCGGCTTCGCGAACATATTCGACATGCGGTTTTTTCGCCAGTTCTTTCGGGTCGGCAATCAGGTCGTCCAAGAATCGGTTGTCCCATTCTTTGTTAATCAAACCGGCGCGCGGGCCTTGGAGCTGGTGGCTCATGCCGCCCGTGCCCCAGATGTGGACGTTCAAATCTTCGTCGTAGCTTTCCACGGCCTTGCGGATGGCGCGGCCCAAATCGTAGCAGCGTTGGCCGCTCGGCACGGGGTATTGCACCACATTCACATGCAGCGGAATCACTTTTACCGGCCACGGGTCGGCATCGCCGAACATCAGCGTCATCGGCACGGTCAGGCCGTGGTCGACTTCCATTTCGTAGCACAGGGTCAAATCGAAGCCCTGTTCGATGACGGCATGCGCCAGATGGGACGCGAATTTCTGGTCGCCGACCACGGGCGGTACGGGGCGCGGCCCCCAGCCTTCGTCGCTGGGTTGGAACACGTGGTTCATGCCCAGCGCGAAGGTGGGAATCAGGTCGAAACCGAAGTTGTTGGTGTGGTCGTTGTACACGAGGATAACCACGTCGGGGCGGTTGTCTTTCTGCCACTGTTTGCTGTATTCGTAGCCTGCGAACACGGGTTTCCAGTAGTCTTCGCCGGTTTTTTTCAAATCCCATGCCACGCCGACGGCGGGAACGTGTGAGGTATAAACGCTTGCGGTGATTTTTGCCATGATTTCTCCTTTTCAGACGGCCTGTGCGTCTGTGCGGGTGGTTTTGAATAAGGTTTCAGACGGCACGAACGGTTTCGCGCGGCTTCTGACCGGTTTGTTTTACGGCAGCCTTTCCTTCCCGACGGGAGAACGCTTCGCCATGCCGTCTGAATTTCTGTTTCCGAACGGACTTTGCCCACTCCGTCTCCTGCGGAAGAAATCCTCAGGGAAGCGGCGATGCCGTTGGAAACGCGTTATTTCTTGCCTTCCTGCTCGTGCAGATAGCGGTTGCCCTCGATGCTGCGGCCGCCGTTGACCATCATGTCGCGGTATTCCTGCTCGCTCATGCCCGTCATGCTGCCCGCCATCTGCTGGAAGGTCAGGCCGTCGGTCGCGCCGATTTTGGCGAGCACATAAATATTGCCGCCCAAATCGATCAGGCGGTTCAAATCGCGTGCAACCACCGCGTCTTTCTGCTCCTCGGTCATCGGCCATTCGTCCATATACGCGCGCTGGTCGGCTTTGAAACGCTCGCGGTTTTCCGCCTTCATCAGCGACATGCAGAACTGGTTGAGATGGTAGCCCTGGCTGGCGCGTTCGGAATCGAAAATGCGGGTGCCGGGGATGTCTTTGTAAGGCTTGTCGAGTGCCATTTTGTTTGCTCCTCTGGGGTTGGGGTGTTGTTTGTCGGGTTTTCAGACGGCCTGAGACTTTTGCAAAACTCAACTTAAACCAAAAAATCTATTTCCGTCATTCCCGCGCAGGCGGGAATCCAGATTTATCGGTTTCAGAGACATATAGATTACATAACGTTAACGTTCTGGATTCCCGCCTGCGCGGGAATGACGGATGACATGTCTCTGAAAATCTACGAGTTTTGCAGCGGTCTCGGCCTCACACTTCCTCCGGCCAATACAGCCGCATCGGGTTGTCTACCAGAATTTTCCGCCGTTCCGCTTCCGTAGGCGCGACGTGCGCCAGCCAGTCCACCAGCAGGCCGTCGTCGGGCATGTGGTCTTTCAAATTCGGATGCGGCCAGTCGGTGCCGAACAGTACGCGGTCAGGGAACTCCTGCATCAGACGGCGGGCGAAGGGAACGACGTCGGTGTAGGCGTTCTGTTCGCCGTCAAGCGCAGCGGGGCCGGTGTTGCTCAGGCGTTCGGGGCAGGAGAGCTTGCTCCAGAAATTCGGGTTTTCGCGCATCAGTTTGACGAACAGCTCGAAATCACCGCCGTGGGCAGGTTGCGAAACGTCGGGTCTGCCCATGTGGTCGACGACGACGGTGGTCGGCAGCGACGTGAAAAAGTCGTAATACTCGGCCAAGTCCGCCGCTTCAAAATAAATCACGATGTGCCAGCCCAAGGGCGCGATTTTCTCGGCGATGGTGCGCAGGGTATCGACGGGCGCGGTATCGACCAAGCGTTTCACGAAATTGAAGCGCACGCCGCGCACGCCTGCCGCGTGCAGCCGCTGCAATTCTTCTTCGGAAACATCGGCCTTGACCGTGGCCACGCCGCGCGCTTTGTTACCGGCGGCTTGCAGCGCATCAACCAAAGCGCGGTTGTCCGCACCGTGGCAGGTGGCCTGTACAATCACGTTGCGCTCGAAACCGAGCAAATCGCGCAGGGCAAAAAGTTTATCCTTACCCGCGTCGCACGGTGTGTATTTGCGCTCGGGCGCGTAGGGGAACACGTCGCCCGGGCCGAACACATGGCAATGCGCATCCACCGCACCTTGCGGCAGTTGCAGTTTCGGTTTGGACGGGTTGGGGTGGAAATCCAGCCAGCCCGGTGTTTTTTCAAATGCGCTCATGGTGGTCTTTCGCTTGTGTTTGATAAATGGGTCGGTTTGTTTCAGACGGCCTGATGCGGATGCGAAGGCCGTCTGAATGCTTCCATGCGTTTAATCGATGTCTTTTAGACCATAACGTTGGAACACGTCACTCATGTTCTCTATCAATTCGTGCATACCGATGCGGCTTTCCTGTTTTTGCGAATAGGCAGCATCTATGCTTTGCACATCGGCCAACCACTGCCGGCGCAAGGATTCGGCTTCAGCGGTTTTCAGCTCAGGCAAGGCCGACAGTTGCTGTTGCAGTTTGTCGGCCATGTACCAGTAAACGACAAACATGGCTCTATCTACGCCTGTCGGGTCATTGCTCCGTTCCAAATACGCGCGGATAGATTGCCGCGCTTCCCGCGGCAGGGTTCGCAACTTGCGTTTTAAAAAGCGTTCCGGATCTTTATCTGTCAGCTTTTCCAAACTTTCAGAACTCATTACCGACATCACGCTCCGGTGCAATTTTTCCATCTCCGCCTGCTGCTGAGGGCTGATTGTCTGGCTGGAAGCAGGTTGGGCGGCGGATACATCGGACACCGGATAAATGCCCAAAATAACCGACAAAGCAATTGCCGATAGTGTTTTCATGATTCTTTGTTTCCTGTTGGATAGGTATTGGATAAACGACTGATTTATTTATATCTATATTTCTTAACACCGTCTGAAAAACGGTTTTCAGCAGGGGGCAGGTTGGGTCAAGACCCAACATTCGACTGTTTTCGGTTTCAGACGGCCTGATAATTTTGCACAATCCGGAAGTATTCAAAATCTCTAATCCGTCATTCCCGCGCAGGCGGGAATCCAGAATTTTAACTTTCTGTCATTCCTAAATATTCCTGAAACTTTCAGGTCTGGATTCCCGCCTGCGCGGGAATGACAAACATAGCAGGTAGGTTGAGTCAAGACCCAACATTTGACTGTCGTCAGTTTCAGACGGCATAAACATTTTTTGGATACGGCAATGTTAATCTTTTGTTGGGTTTTCAACCCAACCTACCGTTTCGGTTTCAGACGGCCTTAGGAGGTAGGTTGGGTCAAGACCCAACATTCGACTGTCGCCGATTTCAGACGGCCTTACATTAATAAGGCAAACCCACGTAGTTCTCCGCCAGCGTTTTGGCGGCGTTTTCGGTCAGGTTCAGTTGGTTGAACTCGGCTTCCTGCATTTTGCGTTCGAAATCGTCGCTGTCGGGGAAGGTGTGCAGGAGTTTGGTCATGTACCACGAAAAACGCTCCGCCGCCCAGACGCGCTTGAGGCAGCGTTCGGAATAGCCGTCGATGCCCGCGCTGCTTTGGTTGCGGTAGTAATCGTCAAACGCGTCGGCCAGGCATTGCACGTCGCCTGCGGCCAAGTTCAGGCCTTTCGCACCGGTCGGCGGTACGATGTGCGCCGCGTCGCCTGCCAAGAATAAGGATTGGTAGCGCATCGGTTCGCTCACGAAGCTGCGCAGCGGGGCAATGCTTTTTTCCAAGCTCGGGCCGGTAACCAGCTTGGCGGCGGTATCGGCGGGCAGGCGGTTTTTCAGTTCCGCCCAAAAGCGTTCGTCCGGCCAGTCTTCCACTTTGTCGGTGAGCGGCACTTGCAGGTAGTAGCGGCTGCGCGTGGTCGAACGCTGGCTGCACAATACGAAGCCGTTGTCGTGTTTGGCGTAAATCAGTTCGTCGGACACGGGCGGCGTGTCGGACAGCAAACCCAGCCATCCGAAAGGATAAACGCGTTCGTAGGTTTTCAACACGTCGGCCGGAATGCTTTGGCGCGATACGCCGTGGAAACCGTCGCAACCGGCGATGAAGTCGCAGTCCAGGCGGTGTTCTTGGCCGTCTTTGGTGTAGGTAACGTAAGGCGCGGCGGTGTCGATGTCGTGCAGGGCGACGTTGTCGGCTTCGTAAACGGTGATGCCGCCCGTGGCCGCGCGCGCGTCCATCAGGTCGCGGGTTACTTCGGTTTGGCCGTACACCACCACGCTTTTGCCGACTTCTTTTTCAAAATCGATGCGGCGGCGTTTGCGGTCGAACACCAGCTCTACGCCGGTATGCACCAAGCCTTCTTTGTGCATCCGCTCCGCTGCGCCCGCCTTTTCCAAACCCTGCACGGTGGTGTGTTCCAACACGCCCGCGCGGATGCGGCCCAACACATATTCTCCGCTTTTGCGTTCCAAAATCACATTGTCGATGCCGTTTTGATACAGCAGTTGGCCGAGCAGCAAACCCGACGGGCCTGCGCCGATGATGGCGACTTGGGTTTTCATGGTTTTCTCCTTAAATCAACAGTTTGTAAACGGGCCGACGTTTCAGACGGCCTATGTTATTGTTTTGTAGGTATTCGTTTTTCAGACGGCATGGGAATGCAAAGGCCGTCTGAAAGATAGTTTTGAATAAACTGTTAGCGATGTTTGGATATTGTGCTGGTTGGCAACCGATAAGACCGATTGCTCCAACTTCCCAACTCAACCTGAGGCCTTTGCAAAACCCGAAAATATTCAAAAATCTCTAATCCGTCATTCCCGCGCAGGCGGGAATCCAGACTTATCGGAATCAGAAATATTTAAAAATTACAGCAAGTTAAAATTCTGGATTCCCGCCTGCGCGGGAATGACGGCGCGGGTGTTGGTATCATCAAGCCTCTCCACAACACAGTCTTGTTTTCTGTTTTCAGACGGCCTTTGTCTCGCCTTTAAGGCCGTCTGAAATCTTGCCGCGCTTTTAGTCAATATACTTCAAACCCGCTTTTTCCAGCCCTTCGCGCATTTTGTAGTAATCCAAACCGAGTGTGCCGTCGGCGAAGATTTGGCGTTTGTCGGCTTCGTTGGCTTCGCGCGCTTCGGCTTTGTCGGCCACTTCCATGGCGATTTCGGCGGGTACGACGACCACGCCGTCGATGTCGGCCACAATCACGTCGCCCGGGTTCACCAGTGCGCCGGCGCAGACGACGGGTACGTTCACCGAACCCAATGTCGCTTTAATCGTGCCTTTGGCGTGGATGGCTTTGGCGAATACGGGAAAGCCCATCGCTTCCAAATCGGCCACGTCGCGCACGCCGCCGTCGATAATCAAGCCTTTGCAGCCTTGCGCTTTGAACGAGGTGGCGAGCAGGTCGCCGAAGAATCCGTCGGCATTGTCGGTGGTGCAGGCGGCGACGGCGACATCGCCTTCGCGCAACTGCTCGGCGGCTACGTGCATCATCCAGTTGTCGCCCGGTTGCAGCAGAATCGTTACCGCCGTGCCGCAGATTTTCGCGCCGCTGTACACGGGGCGCATATAGGGTTTCATCAGGCCGGTGCGCCCCATCGCTTCGTGGATGGTGGCCACGCCGAAGCGGGAGAGTTTTTCCACGGCGGCGGGGTCGGCGCGTTTGATGTTGCGTTTGACTACGCCCAGTTGGTTCAGATAAACGTCGGTCATGGTTACAGTCCTTTCGCTTTCAGGCGTGCGTCGAGGCGTGGGAACACGCGGCGGGCGTTGCCTTCGTAGATTTGGTGTTTTTCTTCGGCAGAAATGTTGGCCGCTTCAATGTAGCGTTTGGTGTCGTCGAAATAGAAGCCCGTGCGGGGGTCTATGTCGCGCACCGCGCCGATCATTTCGGAGGCGAACAGGATGTTTTTGTTCGGAACCACATCGAGCAGCAAATCAATGCCGGGCTGGTGGTACACGCAGGTGTCGAAGAAGATGTTGTTCAACAGATGCTCTTCCAATTCGGGCTTTTTCAACACCATCGCCAAGCCGCGGAAGCGTCCCCAGTGGTAGGGAACCGCGCCGCCGCCGTGCGGAATCAGGAAGCGCAGCGTCGGAAAATCTTTAAACAGATCGCCTTGCAGCAACTGCATAAACGCGGTGGTGTCGGCATTCAGATAATGCGCGCCGGTGGTGTGGAAGCAGTTGTTGCACGAAGTGGAAACGTGAATCATGGCCGGAATGTCGTATTCCACCATTTTTTCGTAAATCGGATACCAGTATTTGTCGGTCAGCGGCGGCGAAGTCCAATGGCCGCCCGAGGGGTCGGGATTGAGGTTGATGCCGACATTGCCGAATTCGTTGACGCAGCGTTCCAGCTCGGCGATGCAGGTTTCCACCGGTACGCCCGGGCTTTGCGGCAGCATGGCCACGGGCACGAAATTGTCGGGGAAAAGTTGCGACACGCGGTAGCACAGTTCGTTGCAAATCGTCGCCCAAGCCGACGACACTTCAAAGTCGCCGATGTGGTGCGCCATAAAGCTGGCGCGCGGGGAAAACAGCGTCATGTCCGCACCGCGTTCTTTCATCAGGCGCAGCTGGTTTTTTTCGATGGTTTCGCGCAATTCGTCGTCGCTGATTTTGAGTTCGGACGCTTTGGGCATCTGCGACGGGTTGCCGATGGCGGCAATCTGCTTGTTGCGCCATGCTTCGAGCGATGGCGGGGCGGTGGTGTAGTGGCCGTGGCAGTCGATGATGAGGCTCATGGGTTGCTCCGTTGTCGGTTCAAAGGGGAAGGCCGTCTGAAAAACGGCTCGGTTTCGGGATTTGGGGCTGCGTAAACTTCTTTTGCATTTTCAGACGGCCTTCAGATTCGGCGGGGCAGTCTGAATTCCAAGTGTTGTTTTTTCAGACGGCCTTACGGTACACAGGCCGTCTGAAAAAACGGCATTAATTGTCGCCGTAGATTTTCTGTTTCAACAGCAGACATACGCTCAGAATCAGCGACGGAATCGCCAGAATCACGAAAATGGTTACAAAATCCAGTTTCCACGCAATCAACTGGCCGGTCAGGAACGTACCCGCAATCGCACCGAAGCGGCCGATGCCCAACATCCAAGATACGCCTGTGGCGCGGCATTCTGTCGGGTAGAATTTGGCAGCCAGCGCGGGCAGGGAGGTTTGCGCGGTGTTCTGCATGATACCGGCAAACAGTACCACCGCAATCAGCATGCCCAAGCCTTGCCCCAGCGACCAGCCGATACAGGCCACCGACACGGCAGTCAGGAAAGAGAGCAGCGCAATCAGTTTGTTGCCGTTGAAACGGTCCATCAGATAGCCGCTGGCAATCGCACCCAAACCGCCGAGTGCAAACAAGCCGGAAATGCGCGGCCCCAGTTCGGGCGGCATGTTCGCTTCTTTAAACAATACCGGCATCCAGTTAATCATCGCGTAGAAAATAATCAGGCCGCTGAAGTAGGAGAGCCACAGCAAAATCGAACCGGCGCGGAAATGGCTGCCCAATACCATCGCCATCGGATTGTCGGTTTGCTGTGCGGCTTTGTTTTCCGGCAGGACAAACACGGCATTGTCCAAATCGGCTTTCGGGTTGATGCGTTGCAGGATTTTGCGCACTTTCTCGGCAGGCTGTTTTTTAGACACCAAAAACGAAGCCGAACGCGGCATGATGAAAATCATCAATACGCCCAAAATCAAAGGCAGCAGACCGCACCACAGCATCGCCGTGCGCCAGCCGTATTCGGGAATGATAAACGAGGCGAAGAATCCGCCCGCCGCCGCGCCCACCGGGAAGCCGCAATACATGGTATTCAGGATAAGCGAGCGTTTGTGGTCGGGGCAGTATTCGGACAGCATCGCCACGGCATTGGGCATGGCCGCGCCCAAACCCAAGCCGGTGATGAAACGCAAGACCGTCATCTGCGTCAAGTCTTGCGCGTAGGCAGAGGCGACGCAGAAACCCGAGAAAATCAATACGGACGAAGTGAGTACGATTTTTCGGCCGAATTTATCCGCCAAGGGGCCGGAAGTCATCGCGCCGATGGCCAAACCGAACAGCGCCGCACTCAAAACCGGTGCGAGCTGTTTTTTCTCGATACCCCATTCTTCGAGCAGGCTCGGGGCGACATAGCCGATGGCCGCGGTGTCCATGCCGTCGAAGAAGGCAATCAGCAGGCAGATGATGAAAATCATCCATTGATAGCCGGAAAATCTGTTTTCGTTTAAGAAATCCTGCACGTTGACCGTGCGGCCGCTGTGTTCCATAAGTTTCTCCAAATATATTGTCAAGACCTGTGTAGCCATTGGAAACCCAATGATTTATAGGTATGTTTTGTTATTCCATTATTGTAGATAAAAATGTTAAGTTAAAGCATGTAGTTTTTCTAAGAGTTATAACAAAAAAGTATAGCTTAAGAGGCCGTCTGAAAAGGAAATCGGCGGTTTTGGGATGTGTTTATAGCGAAAATGTATGGATAAAGTATAGGAGTTATAATCGAAATAATATGGTTTATGCGGAAGGATTCACTAAAATGGCAATATCTTACAGATGATTACAGAGGTGGGAACCATGCAGCAGCCGGTACGTGAAACCATTGCCGATTGGCAGTGCGACTTACTTATCGCAGGAAGCGGCGCGGGCGGATTGTCGGCGGCCGTGACCGCGGCGCATCACGGTTTGAAAGTCATCGTGGCCGAACGCGCCGCAACATGCGGCGGCGCGACGGCGCGATCGGGCGGCTGGGCATGGACGCCCGGCAACCCGTTGGCCAAAGCCGACGGCGTCAACGAGCCGCGCGATGATTTCCGCAGCTACCTCAAAGCCGTTATCGGCGAAAAAGATTACGACAGCGAGCGCATCGAAATGTTTTTGGAAAACGTGCCGCACATGGTCGGTTTTTTCGAGCAAAAAACACCGCTGAAATTCACACCGGGCGCGAAGATTTGCGATATTTACGGCAACCTGCCCGGTGCGGGTACGGGGCACCGTTCGGTGGCGGCGACGCCGTTTTATGCCAAATCCCTGCCGAAACGCTTATTGGACATTCTGCCCGACCAATACCGAATGACGTCGTTTTGGGGGATGGGCATCATGGCGGGGCCGGATTTGGGGCATTTTCTCAATGCGATGAAAAAGCCGCAGAGTTTCCTCCATGCCGCCAAACGTTTTTCCATTCATTTGTGGGACAAAACCGTGCACAAACGCAATATGCAGATGGTCAACGGCCTGGCGATGATTGCCAAGTTGGTTCAGGCTGCGGATGAAAAAGGCGTGCGCATTGAAGTGAATACCGCCGTCAAAGAGCTGATTGAAGATGAAAACGGCCGTATTGTCGGCGCATATCTCGAGACCGCGCAAGGCTTGGTGCGCGTATCGGCGGCCAAGGGCGTGATTTTGGCCACGGGCGGCTATCCTGCGAATGTCGAACGGCGCAAGAATTTTCCGCGCAACCCGAGTGGCGAAGAGCATTGGACGCTTGCACCGCAGGAAGCCGACGGATCGGGTCTGGCGTTGGCCGAGAGTGCGGGCGGTTATTTGGATGATTCGGGGCGTTCGCCGGCGGCTTGGTGTCCCGTTTCCATCGTCAAATTCAAAGACGGCAGCGAAGGCGTGTTTCCCCACATCGCCGACCGCGCCAAGCCCGGCATCATCGGCGTATTGAAAAACGGCAAACGCTTCGTCAACGAAGCCAACGGCTATTACGACTACGTCGCCGGTATGCTGGAAGCCGTGCCGGAAGGCGAGCCGGTCGAATCCTGGCTCATCGGCGACAAACGCGCCGTGCGCAGCTATATGTTCGGCTTTGCCAAACCGCGTCCGGTTCCGCTGGAAATCTACACCAAATACCTGAAATGCATCGAAGAAGCCGATACTTTGGACGAACTGGCAGAAAAATGCGGCATTGATCCCGTCGGCCTGATGAACACCGCAGCAGAATTCAACCAAATGGCCAAAGCAGGCAGAGACACCGATTTCGGCCGCGGCGACACGCCGTTCAACCGCTACGGTGGCGATGCTTCCACCGGCTTTCCCAATCCGTCTTTGGCACCTCTGGGCAAAGGGCCTTATTACGCGGTGAAAGTGCAGGTCGGCTCGTTCGGCACGTTTGCCGGAATTGCCGTCGATGCCTGTTCGCGCGTATTGCGTGCGGACGGCAGCATCGTCGAAGGCCTGTATGCCGTCGGTCTCGACCAGAAATCCGTGTTCGGCGGCAACTATCCCTGCGGCGGCATCAACATCGGCCCGGCCTTGACGTTCGGTTACGCAGCCGCACGCCGTATCGCCGACGTGACCGTTTACGAAGACGACGGCAGCAGTTTTCCGTCGGCGGATTATCAGGGCAGTTTTTAAAACAAGGCCGTCTGAAAACTTTTAGCGAAATGCGCTGCATCCGTTTTCAGACGGCCTGAAAGACATTTTTCAACAAAGGAGCAAGCAATGAGCAAACGCCTGATCGGTATCGCACCTTTAAGCGTTTTGGGCACGGAGCCGGTGGATTTTATCCGGGCGGCGGCAAAAACCGGCTACGATTTCATCGGTCTGCGCACCCGTTCCGTCACCGATACCGAAAAAGACCTGAATCTTTTGAACGATAATCCGCGCATGAGGGAGGTGCTGGCCGTTTTGAAAGACACGGGCATGAAAGTGGCCGATACCGAATTTTTAGCCATCGGTGAAAACGTCACGTCCGATTTTTGGCAGCCGATGCTGGATGCCGCCGCCCAATTGGGCGCGCAAAGCCTGACCGCCACCATCACCGATCCTGATATGGCGCGTGCTACCGACGTCATGGGCAGATTGGTGGAAGATGCCGAGAAATCTAATCTCGTCATCGCTTTGGAACCGATTTCCTACCAGACCGTCAAGCAGTTGCCCGAAGCAGTCGAAGTGGCCAAAGCGACGGGCTGCAAAGTGTTGTTCGATACGCTGCATTTCCGCCGTGCGTTCGGCGAAATGGCGCACATCACCGCCGCCTTGCCGTATTTGGCTGATATGGTGCAATTGTGCGACGGCGTTTTGTCCGAACGCGCCGATACGCGTGAGGGTTTGATTGAAGAATCGCGCGCCAAACGCGGCATCCCCGGCGAAGGCGATTTCCGGCTCGCCGAATGCGTGGCTTTGCTGTCGGAAGACATGCCGGTGAGTGTGGAAGTGCCGAATCCGAAATTTGCCGAGTTGGGTTTGGAAGGCTATCTGCGCCATTTGAAAACGGCGGCGGAAAACGTGCTGGCGCAGGCGGCGGTGTTGCGTAAATAGGGATTGGCATCAACAGGAAAGGCCGTCTGAAAAATATTTTTCAGACGGCCTTGTCAAATGCGTAATCAAAACAAACAGGCGTGTTCAGACGGCCTGTTTGTTTTTACGGCTTAGAATTTGAAACTGAGCGAACCGAGAATACTGCGGCCTTGTCCGTAGTAGCAGTAGTTATCGCAGGCAGCGATGTATTTGCGGTCGCTTACGTTGTCGATGTTGAGCTGTGCTTCCCAGTTTTTGGCGAAACGGTAGCGGGCGAACAGGTCGAATACGGTGGAAGAGGGTACTTTGCCGTTGGATACTAGCGAGTAGTCTTTAGCGGTGTAGCTGGTGCCGACGTACCGTACGCCTGCGCCGAGCGACAGGCCGTCGAGTTTGCCGCCGGTGAAGCTGTATATGCCGCGCAGGGAGGCGGTGTGTTTCGGCATCAGGGGCATGCGGTAGGCGGAGCCTTGGGCGGGATCGGTTATGCTGCTCAGGTAGGTGTAGGCGAACTGGCCGCTCAGGTTGTCGGTCAGGTTGGCTTCGGCTTGCAGCTCTATGCCTTTGCGTTTAATCGGTTCGTCGCTGTTGACGGTGGCTCCGGTGTTGTTGGAAATCAGCGCGCCTTTGTCGCGTGCTTTGAACAGAGCCAGCGATGCGGAGCCGTCTATCCAGGAAGGAATGTATTTCACACCGATTTCGTATTGCTCGGTGGTGCTGGATTTGTATTGCGTGCCGTTGCCGCTGATGCCGGTCGGCAGGATAAATGCTTCTTTATAGGCCAGATAAGGGTTTAGGCCGTAGGGGGCGTAGTACATCAGCGAGCCGGAGTAGGCGGTGTTGCTGGCTTTGACGGTATTGCCGCTGAGGGTTTCTTCCCCGCGTGCTTTGTCGTGACGCAGACCCAGCGTGATGCCGACGGTGTTAAACAGTTTCATGCTGTCTTGCAGGTATAGGCCGAGCTGTCGTGATTTGATGCCGATCGGGGTGCGCGGGTTGGTTTGCGCTTGGCCGTAGGAGTCTGCCGGACGGTACACGTTTACGCTGCTTGCGCCGCCGAACAGGTCGTAGAAGCCTTCGATTTTTTGCTGACGGTAGTCGATGCCTGCCAGCAGGGTGTTGTCGATGGCATCGTTTTTAAAACGCCAGCTGAAACGGTTGTCGATGCTGTGGCTTTTGGCCGTGCCGTCGTTGAAAACCACGCCGCGATACAGCGAGTAGCCGTTGGCCGCACCCAATGTGGTGATGCCGGATGCGTCGTAAACGTTCGGGTAGATGTAGGTGCCGCGATGGTGGTTGCGGACGTTTTGATAACGGTAGTTTTGGCTGAACGTCATGCCTTTGCCGAAATCATGGCTGAATTCGTAACCGATTGACTTGGCATTGTTTTCTTCTTTGTCCTGCGAGGGGTCGCCTAAGTTGTTGTTGCGCGGAATAGTGCCTAAGTCGGTGGGAACGAGCGTGCCGCTTTGGGGCAGGAAGTTCGAGCTGGGCGTGCCTTGGTCTTTTTGGATGCTGGCGAGCAGGGTCAGGCGGGTGTGGTCGCTGAAATCGAAGGCCAGCGAGGGCGCGAAATAGTAGCTTTCGTTGTAGGTGCGCTGCCAATCGCCGTCGGCACGTTTGTACGAACCGACCAAACGGTAGCGCAGGGCTTGGTGGCCGCCGAGCTTGCCGGTGTAGTCGGCGGCGATGCCGCGCTGGTTGTCGGTGCCGACATGGGCTTTGATTTCACCGTGGCCGACTTGTGACTCGTGGGGGCGTTTGCTGATGTAGTTGACCAGTCCGCCTGCGTTGGACGCGCCGTAGGTCAGGGCGTCGGCGCCTTTGGTGATTTCGACTGCTTCAAGGCCGAAGGTGTCGATGTGGGGCGTAAAGAAGCCGTATTCGGTCATCGGTGCGCCGTCAACCGACTGGCTGGCTTCCGCGCCTCGGATGCGGAACCAGTTGGTGTTGGTGTCCGAACCGAAAGGCTGGTTGGTAAAACCGGCTTGATAGCGGCCGAGTTCGTCGGCTTTTTCCACGCCTTCTTCGCGCAGGGTGTCGGCGGAAATGTCAACGGCAGACTTGGCTTGGCGGAAGGGAACGCCCGACAGTTTGTTGATGGAACCGACAACCCGTACAGTATCCAGTTCGACCTGTTCCGCAGCGGGAGCCGCTTCGTCGGCGGCAAAACCGTGGCTGTATGCGCCGATAATTGCGGCAGCCAGCAGGCTGCGGGTAAAGAGTTTGTTTTTCATGGTTTTCCTGATAAAAAAAAGAAGAGAAATGTTATTTGTAATAATTATCAAATAACTAATCGGCGGATTATAGCAAAGCCGTGCTCCATACGCAATTTATGTGATTTGAGAACAATATATTGCAGAATTGGCCACAACTTACATAAGGCAACAGATGTGATTGAAGGGCCGTCTGAAAACGGTAAAACAGGTTTTCAGACGGCCTGAGGGCTTTTAAAAACTCAACTTAAACCAAAAAATTGATACCCGTCATTCCCGCTAGATGGGAAATGACGTAAACCTGTTTTCAGGTTGGATCTGAGTTTTGCAAAGGTCTCGGCCTGATTGACGGTAAGGCCGTCTGAAAATCAGGCGGATTACATTTTGCGCATCACGGCCATAAAGTATGCGCCGCCGATGAGGGTGGCGGTCAGACCGGCGGGAATTTCGTAGGGGTAGAGCATTTGGCGGCCGAGCCAGTCGGCGGCAGTCATCACGGCAGCGCCGATGAGGGCGGCGGCAGGCAGCTGCTGTTTGGGTCGGCGTGCACCCAGTAAAAACGCCAGATGCGGAGCGAGCAGGCCGATGAAGCTGAGCGGGCCGATGAGCAGAGTGGCAGAAGCGGTCAGAACGGCACTGAGCAGGATTAAGGCGGTTCGTGCGCGCGCCACGTTGACGCCCGCAGCTTGGGCGACGGTGTGGTCGAGCGACAGCAAACCGAGCCAGCGGTGCAGCGGCAGGGTGGCGGCAGTGAGCAGCAGGGCGAATGCGCTGACGCTCAGGGCAGATTGCGGAGTGGCCTGATAGGTGGAACCCGACATCCAGATCAGCAGCTGCTGTATGCGGAAGTCGCCGCTGGCCGTCCAAATGCGGATAACCGCATCGGAGAGGGCGGCCAATGCCATGCCCGTGAGCAGCACCTTTTCCGGCTGCAAACCGTTTTTCCGGTTGAGAAACATCAAAACACCGAGCGACAGCAGCGCGGAAAGCACGCCTGCCAACCAAAAGCCGATGCTGCCCGAGGCGATGCCGAACAACAGCATGGCCGCCATCGCGCCGAGCGCAGTGCCCGAGCTGATACCGAGCAATTCGGGGCCTGCCATCGGATTTTGCGTGAGCCGCTGCAACAGTACGCCGACCAGTGCGAGAATGCAGCCGGTGGCGGCCGCCAGCAGTACGCGCGGGTAGCGGAACGTGAAGAACACGCTGTCGAAGGTGAAACCGTTGTCGTCGCGTCCGGCAAAGAGTGCGAACAGCAATATGACGGCCGACAGCAGCGGCAGCAGGCGGAGCAGCGGCGATGCGCAGAGTGTGGCGGCAATGTGCCCCGAGGCCGTCTGAACAGGGCGGGACGGTGCTTTTGCCATCAACCACAGCAACAGGGGCGCGCCAATCAGTGCAGTAACCGAACCGGCGGGCAGGTCGGCGGCGGTATAGTGTTTCAGCAGTACCAGCGCGTTGTCGGTAAACAGCAGCAACAGGCCGCCGCAAACAAACGATGCGGCCAAACGCGCCCGCAGCGTGCGGATACCGGCCTGACGCACGGCAGCGGCGGCAGCCAGACCGGTAAAGCCCATCATGCCGACATAAGCCACCACGTTCGCGCTCAGAAAAGCGGCCAGCGCAAGCGCGGCAAGGCGTACTTTTTTAACCGGAATACCCAGAGCCTCGGCCTGCGTATCGCCCAAACCCATCACGGACAAGGGTTTGAGCAGCAGCAGGCACAGTACGGCTGCTGCTGTGGTGCGCCACAGCATGTGCAGCGTATCGTGCCAACTGTCCTGTACCAGTGAACCCGCGCCCCACTGCATCACGCCGCGCGTTTCTTCGCTGAAAAACAGCATCAGGATGCCGGTTACCGCACCGAGGTAGAGGCTGACCACCAGTCCCGACAAAATCACGGTCAGCGGCACCAAATCCCGTCGGGCGGACAGAAAAAACACCGCAGCCAATGCCGCCAACGAACCGGTCAGCGCAATCAGCGGCGTGCCGTGCAGCAGCAGGGCGGGGGCGAAAACGGTCGCCAACACCAATGCCGCCTGTGCACCGCTGCCCACGGCCAGTGTGCTGTCGGCCGCCAGCGGATTGCGCATCACCTGCTGCATCAGCGTGGTGGCCGCTGCGGTACTGCCGCCGGCCAACAGAGCCATCGCCATGCGCGGCAAGGTGTTCTGCTGCACGGCCAGCGCGTCGAGCGGCAGGCTGTCGGCGGCGGCGAAGAGTTGCGTAGGCGGCAGATGCCATTGCAGCCGCAAAATCCACAGCGAACCGGCCAGACACAGCAAGGCGGGCAGAATGAACCAGAGGGAAGGCCGTCTGAAAAAAAGGTTTACCATGGCTGTTCTTCCTTTTCAGACGGCAGTTGCGTCATCAGCTGCTCGGCAAACAGCCGCATCGAGGGCAACGCGCCGTAACTCCACACCGGCGGCAGAATGCGGCGGTGGCGCGGTTCGGCAAACGGCAGGCGTTGCCACAACGCGCTTTTTTCCAGTATCCGGCGCGTGTTTTGCGGATGCGGTTTGACAATCAGCAACACGGTTTCAGACGGCAGTTTGGCCAGTTCCGCGATACCGATATTGGCAAAGCCCCATTGTCCGGACTCGCCCGTCCACGCGTTTTTCATGCCGACTTTGTCCATCACGGCCTGAAACATCGAGGTTTTGCCGTAGATACGCAGGTGACGGCCGTCGGTGAACTGCACAACTGCCAGCGGCCGGTGTTTGAATGCCGCCAGTTGCCGACGGGCTTGGGCGAACGTGTGTTCGGTGTCGGTAATCAGCTTTTCCGCCGCCGCCGTGCTGTCGGTCAATGCCGCCAGTTTGCGCGTTGCCGCCAGCGTGTGGGCGTAGTTGATGCCTTCGGGGGTGGCAAAATCGATTTCGTACACGGGAGCGATTTTTTCGAACTGCGGCTTGGCTGAGGCGTACCACGGTGATTGCACGAAGAAATCGGGTTTGATTTGGCGTAGTCGTTCGATGTTGGGCTGGAAACGCAGACCGGCTTCGCGCACGGATGCGGGCAGCGGCGGATGGTTGACCCAGATGTCGTACACGCGGCGGTCGGCAACCGATACGGGCGGACGTTTCATGGCGGTCAGCGTTTCGGCGATGGTCCAGTCGGAAGTGGCCACGCGGGGCGCGGCGTGTGTATCGGGCACGGCAAACAGCAGGGCGGCGGACAGCAGGGTTTTGAGGCCGTCTGAAAAAAGGGTTCGGATCATAAAAAAATCATCGGGAAAGGCCGTCTGAAAAAAAAAACAGGCTGCACAGCCGCGGCGGTTTTCAGACGGCCTGAAAACGGTTATGGGACACATCGGGCGGTTGCCGGTAAGAAACGGGTTTCAGGGCAGGGCAACGGGGCGGCCGCTGGCAGGGTGGGCGATGATGTTCATGTCCACGCTGTAAATGTCTTTCAATACCCCGGCGGTCATGATTTCAGACGGCCTGCCGGTTTTCAGCAGCCTGCCCTGTTTCAGGGCAATCAGTTCGTCACAGTATTGCGCCGCCAGATTGATGTCGTGGATGACAATGATGATGCCCAAATGCAGGCTGCGCGACAGTTTGCGAACCAGTTCCATCACGTCGATTTGATGGGCGATGTCGAGTGCGGCCAGCGGCTCGTCGAGCAGCAGGTAACGGCTTTGTTGAGCGAGACACATGGCCAACCAGACGCGCGAGCGTTCGCCGCCGGACAATACGTCGATCAGGCCGTCTGAAAACCGTTCGGTGTGGGTCAGCCGGAAGGCTTCTTCCACCGCCGCGCGGCCTTGTTCGCCGTTGCGCCCGAGCAGGCCGGTCCAGGCGTAACGCCCCATTTCAACCAGCTCTCGGGCGGTGAGCGATGTGGATTGCGGCAAATGCTGCGGCAGGTAGGCAACCTGTTTGGCATAGTCGCGGGCGGAGTAGGCGGACAGCGGCCGGCCGTCCAGCAGGATTTCGCCTGCGTCAGGACGGTGTTGGCGGGTCAGGAGTTTGAGCAGGGTGGATTTGCCCGAACCGTTGTGGCCGATGAGGCCGTATACTTTGTCGGTTTCGAAATTCAGATTGATGTCGGACAGCAGTTTGCGGCCGGGCACACTGAATGCGGCATTGCGGATTTGGAACACGGATGGGTTTCCTGTGGGAGCGGCTGAAAAACAGCCGTTACCGGCTGTGCTGTGCAAATTATAATAATTCCTGTTTGTCGGGGCAAATAAAAGGCCGCCTGAAAATGTGCGGGCATTTTCAGACGGCCTTTTGATGTCGGACAAAACGGCACTTTTTCGCAGGCGGCTTCAAAGTTTAAGCCTGATGAAAAACCGACCGTTTATTCCCGATGCTGTTTCCAATATAAATCCTGCGCCACCAGGCGCACGGGGGTGTTGGCGGCGCCGTATTGGTCGTAACCGCCGCGGCGTTCGCAGATTTCAAAGAAAAAGCGGTTTTCAATCAGGTGCGAATAGGCGTGCAGGAATTCGCCGCCTTTGCCGTCGGCATCGTAGAGCAGGTGGTGTTCGCGCAGACGGGCGGTGAAATCGTCGGCCAAACCGAAACGCGCCTGCAAATCGTCGTAGTAGTTTTGCGGGATGTCGAGCAGGTTGGCTCCGTTTTGGCGCAGGAATGCGGCGGTCTCGAAAATATCGTCGCAGGCAAAGGCGATGTGTTGCAGGCCGGTGCCTTTGTAGTTGGCCATCGAACGGGAAACCAGCGTGTTTTGGTTGTCGGAAATGTTCAAAGGCAGGCGGATTTTGCCGTTTCTGCTGCGCATGACGCGGCTTTTCATCAGGCCGTAAGGGTCGGGCAGGGTCAGGTCGTTTTCGATGTCGAAACCGAAGATGGCGGCGAAATGCAGCGTCCAGCGGTCCATCATGTCGTGTGGGATGCCGTAGGCCGAATGGTCGATGCGGCTGAGCTTAGGCTGGCCTTGGAATTTGGTTTTGTGGAAATCGACGCTGTAAATGTCGCTGTCGACAAAATACTGCAGGCCGCCGTTGGGCGAACGGATGGCGTGGACATGGCGTTCGTTGGGGCCGACTTTGCCTTCGTAGAAAATGTTGCCGTATTCGACTGCGCGGCGGTACATCGCGTCGGCATCGGCCACTTTATACGCGGCGGCGCAGACGGACGTGCCGTGTACGTTGAAAAACGCATCGGCCAAGGAATCCGGTTCGGCGTTGAGAATCAGGTTGACGCCGCCGTGTTGGTAGAGCGAAACGTTTTTGCTTTTGTGCAGGCCGGTTTTCTGGAAACCGAATTGGCGCAGAATATTGTCCAAACGCTGCGCCGCGGCATCGTTGACGGCGAATTCGACAAAATCGGTGTCTTGGAATTCGGGGGTGGCCGGCGGTGTGAACAGCTCGGCCGATACGGTGAGGTTTTGCTGTTTCAGACGGCCTGCGACTTGTTCTTCTAAGAACAGCAGCGAGCGGATGGCATCGGATGTGGTCGATACGCCGGGCGCGGCGCGGAATTTGTCGTTAAACACTTCCAGCGACAGGGGGCCGGTGTAGCCGTTGGCGACAATCGGCGTGAGAAACGAGGCCACGTCCAAATCGCCCTGGCCGGGGAAGTTGCGGTAGTGGCGGCTCCATTCGAGCACGTCCATTTTCATCAGAGGCGCATCGGCCAATTGCAGGAATACGATTTTTTCCGGCGGGATTTCTTTCAGACGGCTTAAATCGTCGTTGATGGAAAGGGTGTGGAAGCTGTCGAGAATAATGCCCAGATTCGGATGGTCGACTTGCTTCACCAAATCCCATGCGTGGCGGTAGGATGAAACGTGCCTGCCCCAGGCCAAGGCTTCGTAGCCGACCTGCATACCGTGTTTGGCGGCGGTTTCGGCGAGTTTGTGCAAATCGTCGGCAATCAGGGCGTCGTCGGTGCTGGTGTCGGGCAGAACGTTGCTGCACACGAGCAGGCGGTCGGTGCCGAGTTCGGCCATCAGTTCGAATTTGCGTTCGGCACGGTTGAGCTGCTGCGCCAGTTTGTCGCGCGCGCCGCCTTCGAAATCGCGGAACGGCTGGAACAGCATGATTTCCAGATTCAGGTCTTCGCACATTTTGCGGATGTCGGCCGGCGAGCCGTTGAAATACAGCAAATCGTTTTCGAAAATTTCCACGCCTTCGAAGCCGACGGCGGCAATGGCTTGCAGCTTCTCGGGCAGAGTGCCGCTCAGGGAGACGGTGGCGATACAGTGTTTCATGATGTGGCTCCGTTGGCCGCACGGGCGGCGTTGGTTTGGAAAACAGACGGCAGGCCGTCTGAATATGGCAGGCAAGGTATGCTGATTTATTGTTTCAGCCGAATCCGATGTTCCAAAGGCCGTCTGAAAATCATGTTTCAGACGGCCTATTTTAACGCTTATTTCAGTGCGCTCAAACTTCTGCGTCGCGTTGGTTGCGGTAGAGGAAATACTTGACCGTCAAAGCGGCGGCAATCAACAAAGCCGGTACGGTCAGAGCCATCGCTACGGTGGAGAAGTTCCAGCCGGCGTTGAGCATCCATGCGCCGGCGAAGGCGGAGATAATCGCACCGGTGCGGCCGATGCCGTGCATCCAGCTGTTGCCGGTGGCGCGTGCGCTCAATGGGAAGAAGTTGCTTGAGAGGGCGTTCATGCCGGTACCGCCGCCGTTGAACGCCGCACCGATGTAGAAGGATGTGATGCACAGCAGCAGGTATTCCGCCCCCAGGCTGCTCATGAACACCAATACCGCCGCGCCGCTGATGTAGGACAGTGCCAATACGCGGTGCGGTTCGAAGCGGTCCATAAACCAGCCCAGCATAATCGAACCCAGGGGGCCGCCCAGTTGGAACATCGCCGAAATAATCGATGCCTGCGCCGCGGTCATGCCCGATTCTTTAATCATGGTCGGCATCCAGCTGCCCAGCAGGTACACGAGGAAAAGATGGCTGAAATAAATGACCCACAAGAGCAGCGTGCCTTTGGCATAGTGGTGGTTCAACACGGTTTTAATCGGGTTTTCGTCGGTTTGAACCGTTTGCGGTTGCGGAATGAAAAAGGTGGACTGTTCGGTGGTGCTGCCCGGGGCGCACTGTTCCACGATTTTGCGGATTTGGGCGCGGTCATGCCCTTTGTGCACCATATAGGCCAGCGATTCGGGCAGCTTGAAAACCATAAACAGGCTCAGCAGAATCGGCACGACGCCGCCGAACCAAAACACGCTCGGCCAGCCCCATTGCGGAATCATCCAAGCGGCCAAAAAGCCGCCGCCCGCCGCACCGACGGTAAAGCCGGCGAATACGATGGTCACCAGCAGCGAGCTGCGGTGTTCGGGCGAATACTCTTTGGCCAGCGTCGCCACCATCGGCATAATGCCGCCCATCGCGAAACCGGCGATGAAACGGAACACAATCATGTGCCAGATCTGCGTGGCAAACGCCACCAGAAGCGTGAACAAGCCGAAAATAAACACGCTCACAATCAATACCTTGCGGCGGCCGAAGCGGTCACCCAAAGGGCCGGCGGTCAGCGCACCGAAAGTCAGGCCGAAGAGGGCGGCACTCAAGACCGGTGCCAAATCGTTGTTGGACAGATTCCAGGCTTCTTTCAGGCTCGGGCCGACGAAGCCCATGATGACCACGTCGAAGCCGTCCATCACCACAATCAGGAAGCAGAGGAAAACCACCAATTTCTGATAGGTACTCACGCCGCGGCTGTCGAGAAGCTCGCGCACGTTGATTTCATGATTTTGCGACATTCGGTTTCTCCTTATCAATCGCGTTTTTCTTATCGTATCGTGAACAAAAATAAGAAATCTGCACCGTTGGCTGCGGCTTGCTCAAAGAGGGGGCTTGACTAAGCTGCTGAAGCAGCAAGTCCGCCGATCCGTACTGCGTGTACGGTCTGCCTTACCGCCCTGTATCTTTCTTATCGGATTTCACTATACCTGTTGAGTGTTTTCAGACGGCCTTTCGCTGCTTTGAGGCCGTCTGAAAGCATCAATACTGAATCCGCGCCACTTCGCGCAGGTGTTCGGCGGTGGTGGTCGGCAGGCCGAAGTATTCCAAGTAAACCGGAATCTGCTCAAAAAGCATGTCGGTACCGACTTGAACCACGCAGCCTTTGGCTTGGGCGGCGGCCAAAAATGCCGTAATCTCGCTTTGCAGCACCACATCGCCGACAAAGGCTTCCGGCGCAATACGCGCCACATCGACCGGCATCGGATCGCCTTCGTACATGCCCATCGGCGTGGCGTTGACCACTAAATCGAAACCTTGCGGGTCGTTGCTGCCGGTTTCCACAACCAAATCCGCATAATGCGTTTTCAGACGGTCTGCCAAACCTTCGGCGGCGGCTGTATTGACGTCGAACAAAGCCAAACGCGCCACGCCTGCCGCAGCCAGCGAAGCCGCAATCGCACAGCCCACGCCGCCGCTGCCGACCACCAAAGCCGCTTTGCCTTCCGGTGCAAAACCTTTGCGGCGCACACCGCGTACGAAGCCTTCGCCGTCGAACATATCGCCCTCCAGCCTGCCGTCGGCACCGCGCCGCACGGCGTTGCACGAACCGGCGATTTGCGCGGTCGGCGTCAGGCGGTCAACCAGATTTATGGTGGTGACTTTGTGCGGCATGGTCACCAGCGCACCGATGACGTTGTCGCAGGTGAACACGCTTTTCAGAAAATCGGGATAACCGGGGGCTTGCGAGGAAAACGGCACGACTAAGGCGTTGATGCCGGCCGCTTCGAAATAGGGGTTGTAAATCATCGGCGATTTGAACGTTTGCGTCGGGTAGCCGATGTGGGCGATGACTTGGGTCAGGCCGTTGATGTTCATGAAGCTTCTCCTTTTTGTGTGTGGGCGGAATACGCTTTTTTTCAGACGGCCTGGCTGCCGGCAGGCCGTCTGAAAAAATAGAATCATAAACCTAATCAGTGTTTGGCGGTTGTTTGTTTTTGAATATGCCGACCAAGGCCGTCTGAAACAGCAAGATGGAAATCGGTATCGGATTGCGGTTCAGACGGCCCGGCAATCATTTATTTCCCTCCCAAACGTGCGCCGGAACCATCACTTCGCCGCGCATGATGTTGCGGGCGGTGCGGATGAGTGCCGCGCCGTTGACCTTGCCGCTGCCGTCGGTCTCTAAAGCCACGCTGAATTCGCCGCTCGGGTGTTCGACGGAAAGCGATTCCGGGCGGTCGGCAACGGCCAGGCCGTCGGCCACGCTGCCTTTCATCACACAGGCGGTGGCAATGGTGACGGCGGCCAATACGCCGACCGCTTCGTGGCAGACATGCGGGATAAAGCAGCGGGTGTGCACCGCGCCGCCGTCAACGGGGGCGTTGAGCAGGCACATTTTCGGGTAGTTTTTGGCGGAAACGTCGCCCAAACCCATTTTCAAAGAAGCGGTCAGACGCAGCTTTTCCAAAACGGTTTTGAGTTCGTCGTCGTTGTTTAACTCTTCAACGCTTTCGTAGGCGGTGCGCTTCACGTCGGCGGCACGCACCAACACCATCGGCATGCCGTTGTCGATGCAGGTGGCTTCCAGTTTGCCGAAACCTTCGATGTCGAACACGTCGCTGGTGTTGCCGGTCGGCAGCAGGCTGCCTGCCACCGAACCTTCGGTATCCAAGAAACGGATGCGGATGGGGGCGGATGTACCGGGTACGCCGTCGATTTTGGCGTTGCCGTCGTAATGGATGATGCCGCCGGGCGTTTCGACAGTGATGTCGCTCAACATGCCGGTGTTCAAAGTTAATACGCGCACGGTGGTTTCATCGCCTTGCGCCTGAATCAGGCCTTTTTCCAAGGCAAACGGCACGACTGCCGCGAGCATGTTGCCGCAGTTGGGTTTGGTATCGACAATATCGTTTTTCGGCTGTAATTGTGCGAACAAAAATTCCAAATCCACACCTTCCTGTCCGCTCAAAGACACCACGCCCACTTTGCTGGTAAGCGGATGCGCGCCGCCTGCGCCGTCGATTTGGCGCGGATCGGGCGAACCCATGGCAGCAAGCAGGACGCGGTTGCGTGTCTCTTCGTCGGCCGGTAAATCGGATGCGGCGAAAAACAGACCTTTGGAACTGCCGCCACGCATCAGCATGGCGGGAACGGCGGTTTGGGCGGCCATTTCGAGTATTCCTTTATGGATGTAGTGGTATGTAGTGGATTATTATGGGTAAAGAAATGTTTGGAAAGGCGTTGGCGCGACTATCAGCTATATCAAAACAGTATAATTGCAGGGCAAAGCGATACCAAAGCCATACTTATTCATAAACCGATAATCTGGGATTGGGAAAAATTCATGGATTTGAAACAGTTACGATATTTTCAGCAGGTGGCGCAACAGGGCAGCTACACGCGTGCCGCCGATATTTTGGGCGTGGCGCAACCGGTTTTAAGCCGCCAAATCCGTTTGCTGGAAACCGAATTGAGGCAGAACCTGCTCAACCGTCACGGGCGCGGCGTTTCCCTGACCGAGTCGGGGCGGATTCTCTTGGAACATTGCCGCGTGATTCTGCAACAGGTTGAAATGATTCAGGAAGATTTAAGCCTGAACAGCGGCAAGCTCAGCGGCCACATTACGCTCGGATTGCCGCCGACCATCGCCAAACTGCTGTCGCTGCCGATTATCCGCGGATTCCGCCAGCACCTGCCCGATGCCCGGCTGCGTATCACCGAAGGTTTGAGCGCACAGCTTCAAGACCGCTTGCAGCAGGGCAAAATCAATATGGCGTTGCTGTACAATCCGGCGTATTCGGCTGAAGTGGAAACACAATTGCTGTACGAAGAACGGCTGTATCTGACGGCGCCGAAAAACGATCCCCTGCTCAAAGCCGATACGCCCGTCAACGCCGAGCATTTGGCTGCGCTGCCGTTAATCATGCCCTCCGTGCCGAATACGTTCCGCCTGCTGGTGGAGCAGGAAATGGCGCGGCATAACCTTGTGCCCAATATCGTGATGGAAATCGACAGCGTCGAAACCATGCTGCAATTGGTGGCGGAGGGCATGGGTTATTCGATTTTGTCGAAATATTCCATCGATTTGATGAATCATAAAGAATCCGTCCAAGTCATTCCGATCGAATCGCCGCAGTTTGTCAGCCGCCTGTTTTTGGCGACTTCGGCCAGACATGCGCTTACGCGCACGCAAAAGGAAGTGGACAAGCTTTTGAAGAAAGTGTGTTTGAATTTGGTGGAGGAATGAATTTCAGACGGCCTTGAGATGAGCGTGAGGCCGTCTGAAAATATGGAAAGCTTTCGGTCAGTAAATGGCGTAAGTAGGAAATGCCGTCTGAAAGTGGTTTTCAGACGGCATTTTCATCACTCACTCAACATCCTGTTGATTGCCTCTGTCCGGCCTGCTTTGTAAGCCTTGGTTTGCGGGCTGGTTGGGTTGAACAGTTCAAAAGCGTGATAGACACCGGAGATAACCTGTAAATCGGTTTTCACACCGGCTTGGATGAGACGGTTGGCATAGTCGAGGTCTTCGTTTACAAATAAATCCATATCGCCGGCCATCATATAGGTGCGTGGCAAGCCTGCCAAATTTTTGGCGGTAGCGGCGGAATAGTAGGGCATTTGTTTTTCGCTGATTTTTTGCGCGCCTTTTAAAGTTTGCCAGCCGATGCGGTTAAACTCGGCAGTCCAGACAAATTCACCCGTGTTCGGGCTTTTATACAGGGATTTTTTCGAACCTGTGCGATAGTCCAGCATCGGATAAATCAGTACCTGCCCTTTGAGTTTGAACTCGCCTTTATCGCGCACTTTCAATGCCAAACGTGCCGCCAAGCCGCCGCCTGCGCTTTCGCCCATAATAATGGCTTTATCGCGGTCAATGTTGAATTTACCGGCATTATTCAGCACATAAGCCAAACCGTGATAAGCGTCATCAATATCCGCAGGAAACGGGGCTTGCGTCGCTAAACGGTATTCCACGCTCACCACCGCCACGTTGTTCAAATTCGCCAATTCAAATAAGGCGGCATTGTTTTGACGGGCATTGCCGATTAAATAGCCGCCGCCGTGGATAAAATAGACCACCGGCAATTTGGCATTTTTGCCGTTATCGGGGCGGTAGACGTATAAATCCACCGCAGGCTGCCTGCCATTGGCAGGGGCTGTGAATTTTGCATCGGGTTGGATTTTGTCTTCATTCGCGTTTTTTAAAAATACCGCATTGATTTGCGCCAGCCCTTCTTTGCTACGCATCATTTCCGGATTGATTTTTACGGCGGAAAGCGCGCTTAAATCTCGATATTCGGAGGCGAGTAAATGGGCAGTACGCGGTTGTCCGGCTGCGGCCGCCGTTAATGACAATGCCAGTGCAAAGGCGATGGAAAGATGCTTTAATTTCATTTGGGTCCTCCTGTGGATAAAAGGGTCGTCTGTTTTGTGAGCTCAACCGCATTTGGTTTAACGGATAATGATTCGCCGCCGAAAAATGGAAAATTTGCTTTTATCCAGACGGTCGAGTACCGTCATTTTGCATTCTCCGCCCAGGCCGTCTGAAACCGTTTGGTGATGTCGAACATTTTTCAGACGGCCTGCCGTTTATTTCAAATCATCCGATTAAATCCAGTTTTTTCAACAAAGCCATGCTGCCCGCATCCACCAAGCGGAAGGTTTCTTCGAAATCGCCGGTGTACCACGGATCGGGCACATGATCGTAACCGCTCTCGGGAATCAAATCAGTCAGTTTGAACAATTTGTCGGGGTTTCTGCCGAACAGGTTTTCTAAATCGCGCAGGTTGTTGTCGTCCATTGCCAGAATAAAATCATAATGGTCGATGTCGCTGCGCCTGACTTTGCTGCTGGTAAAACCGGTATTGTCCATGCCTTGCTGTGCCAGGATTTTGCGCGTGCCTTGGTGCATGTTTTCGCCGTCGTGCCAGCCGGAAGTACCTGCGCTGTCGGTATGGATGCGGTGGCCGACACCGGCTTCTTCTGCGCGGTGGCGCAACACGAATTCCCCCATCGGGGAGCGGCAGATGTTGCCGAGGCAGACGAATAAAATACGGTAGGTTTTCATGGCTGTTCCGCAAAGAATGGGTTATGGCCTTTGAGATTTAAGGCTTGTGCGTAGGTAGGCAGCTCGGTGTTTTCGGCCAGGGGCTCGTGCAGCAGACGCAGGTGTTCTACACGGCATTCTGCCATCAAATCCAAGAAATTCTGTTGAATAACGGGAATATTGTCGGTCGGCGACAGCGTCCAAGTATAAACCTGCGGCGTGATTTCAAACGCGCTGTCGGTGGCGTTGAAGCCGAATTGGATTTGACCGCCGGCTTTCGCCGCCACGACTACGCCGACGCGCGGACTCTGCATACGGATGGCGCGGATGGCATTGGTGGCGAAAACGTCCATCGCCATGCGTTGGCGCATATGGCTGCCTTCAGTCAGTGCGTGCAGCGGTGCGGCAGGGGACAAAGGATTGACGAATAAGGTCAAACCCGGTCGGGTCAGGGCTTCCTGCCATACCTGCATCAGCGGCAAACCTGCTTTTAACAGGTTTTGGTTCAGCGATTCCTGCAATTTTTTATCGCCGTAGCCCAGTGCAAACACGACATGAACGGATTGGCCGCTCGGTATCTTCAATTCAGACGGCGTGAACTGCGCGGCAAATTGCGCAGCAGCTTCGGCATTTTGTTTGGCTGCAAACCATTGTCCGGCATTGATTTCGCTCAATACGGTTGACGGAACGAGAAACGGCAGCCAAGTCGCCTGATTCAGCGCGCGCAGGTGCGGATGGTTCTCCAATACGGCAAACAGGGCGGCAGTCGGTACGTTCAAAGGCAGGGTTTGGTCTTGGTTGCAACCGGCCACCAATACCAAAGGCATGGCAAACCATTGGCTTTCTTCGTCTTTTTCGGCATTCAATACCACAGTAAGATTTTCCAGCAAAACCCTGTAGCTTTCGGCATCGCCCGCCATACTCATGGCGACCGACAAACCGAGATAGTGATTTTGCTGAAACATGCCGCGGATTTCGGTTTGCAGCGATTCGGCGGATAATTTCCGCTGCGCGGCGGAAGTGCTGTGCGCCAAGTTGGAAGCGTGCAGCAACAGATTATTTTTAACCGGCATTTCAGGATAGGGGCGGGTGTCGGCAAGGACAAAAGGAGCGTTCATTTTCTACCTTTGGTATTGTTGTTTTGAAGACTAGGGATTATAGCAATAACTGACTGAAGCAGTCGGACATGCGACAGGTGTAATTCTCTATATAATTGATTTTAATGGTAATGGATGTAAAGAGTGTTAATGTCTCCAGTACATTTGTCACTTTAAGTAATGAGGCAGAACAGTAACCCACTGATTTAAACCGACCGATACAATACCGTCTGAAAAATATTTTCAGACGGTATTGTTATTTTCTCGCAACAGATTTTCATCATTGGGAAAAGTTTTTACATTTTGATTTTTAAGCTTCCTAGCAATGATGGTAATTATGCTTCCGATTAGAATAATATTTAAATCAAATATTCTAAATAAGGGATTAAGTATATGAATAATATAATAATTTTGTATTATTTAAAATAATTAAACAGTTAATTACCAATAAATAAAAATATGCTTTATGCATTATTGATTATTGGGCGGATTATAGCGGTATCAGTATTCTTTATTTTTTCAAATAACCGTTCAGAAAAATTATTGACCGTTTATCCTGAATTTCAATACTATTGCATACGCGATTTGATAAACGCATAAAAAAATCTGACCGAAACAGGCAGAAAACAAACGCAACAACCGTTTTAAACGTCAGGTGTGTTGCATATACGCAGGTATTTTCGGGAAAAGAATATCTGTGCAGATAAAAAAGCAGGCTGTCGAAACAGCCGCGTACTCACTGAATTTAAAACACCGCCGTTTGTTACGGCGTGTTTTTTAAATCCGAGGCCGTCTGAAAAATTACTCACTTTTTCAGCACCCGGTTTGCGACTGCCCGCAGAGGCGGGCAGCAATAATATAAAAACATTACGGAAAGAAAAACATGTCTAAACATATTACATCTATTGTCCGCGCGTCGGACAAGGGCTCAGTGTTGCCCGAAATTTCAATCAAACATCCTTCTCAAACCCTGCAAAATCCTTCTGTTCCTGAACAGTCGCATGAGGAACTGTCGGTTCAAGCCGATAAAGCCGAAAATCAGCCGAAGCAGAAAGATTTTTTACCATCTGCCAATATTGTCGAAATCAGTATCGCTGATAATGAGGCTTTTCTGTCTGCTCCCGAGCAATACCATACGGTTGCTGCCAATAATCATGTCCCAGTTGTTGCATATTCTGGTGATGTATATTCATCTTATTTAAGTTCAAAAAACATTAGTGCTGAGCCTGTATTGGCTGCACCTGTACAATCCGTATCTTCGTCTCCTGCACTCTCCGGTAAATGGTTGGGCGGATTGATGGGGGCTGGTGTATTGGGAGGATTGGGCGCCGCTGGCGGTGGCGGCGGTGGTAGTAATAACGGTAACGCGGATGATGCAGAGAAATCTGCGGCAGAAAAAGCAGCAGCGGAAAAAGCAGCAGCGGAAAAAGCAGCAGCGGAAAAAGCAGCAGCGGAAAAAGCAGCAGCGGAAAAAGCAGCAGCAGAAAAAGCAGCAGCGGAAAAAGCAGCAGCGGAAAAAGCAGCAGCGGAAAAAGCAGCAGCGGAAAAAGCAGCAGCGGAAAAAGCAGCAGCGGAAAAAGCAGCAGCGGAAAAAGCAGCAGCGGAAAAAGCAGCAGCGGAAAAAGCAGCAGCGGAAAAAGCAGCAGCGGAAAAAGCAGCAGCGGAAAAAGCAGCAGCGGAAAAAGCAGCAGCGGAAAAAGCAGCAGCGGAAAAAGCAGCAGCGGAAAAAGCAGCAGCGGAAAAAGCAGCAGCGGAAAAAGCAGCAGCGGAAAAAGCAGCAGCGGAAAAAGCAGCAGCGGAAAAAGCAGCAGCGGAAAAAGCAGCAGCGGAAAAAGCAGCAGCGGAAAAAGCAGCAGCGGAAAAAGCAGTAGCAGAAAAAGCAGCGGCCGAAAAAGCAGCGGCAGAAAAAATGGTAGCCGCTAAAAAGGCCGCGGCAGAAAAAGCAGCGGCAGAAAAAGCAGCAGAAAGGGCTGCTGTTATTGAAAAGGCAGTTGCCGCTAAAAAGGCTGCGGCTGAAAAAGCTGCCGCGGAAAGAGCGGCAGAAAGGGCTCTCGCTATTGAAAAGGCGGTTGCCGCTAAAAAGGCTGCGGCTGAAAAAGCTGCCGCAGAAAGAGCAGTAGAAAGGGCTGCCGCTATTGAGAAAGCTGTGGCTGCAAGGAAGGCTGCAGTTGAGAAAGCTGTTGCAGAAAGGGCTGCTGCTGTTGAGAAGGCTGTTGCAGAAAGAGCTGCTGCTAAGAAAGCAGCGGAAAAAGCAGCAGCGGAAAAAGCAGCAGCGGAAAAAGCAGCAGCGGAAAAAGCAGCAGCGGAAAAAGCAGCAGCGGAAAAAGCAGCAGCGGAAAAAGCAGCAGCGGAAAAAGCAGCAGCGGAAAAAGCAGCAGCGGAAAAAGCAGCAGCCGAAAAAGCAGCGGCCGAAAAAGCAGCGGCTGAAAAAGCAGCAGCCGAAAAAGCAGCAGCCGAAAAAGCAGCGGCTGAAAAAGCAGCAGCGGAAAAAGCAGCGGCAGAGAAAGCAGCGGCAGAGAAAGCAGCAGCTGAAAAAGCAGTAATGGGAGAGATGGTAATTGAGAAAGCTTTAGTGGAAGAGACGGCTATCCTTCAATCTACAGCCAAAAAAGCTGCCGCTCAAAAAGCTGTTGCTGAAAAAGCTATTGCGGATGCAGTGGAAAAAGTTAACCTTATTGCAACTGCTGTGAAAAAGGCAGGTGAGCGCATTGATGAAATTATTGAAAACGGCAATTCCGGTAAATTTCTTTATATCGGCAAGTCCGGTCACAAAGTTTATCTGCATGAAGTTTATGGAAAATATGTGGATGCTGCCGAATTCGGTACCGATCGCAGCGGCAAAACGGATAGCTTGCCGGCGATTAAGGCTGCTTTAAAAGCCGCGCATTTGGAAGGTTCTGCTGTTTATCTGAGCGGAAAATTGTATATTTCCGACCAGATTAAAATCGATCCTGAGTTAAGCGATGTAACAGGCCTATTCGGTGACGGTATGGGCAGTACATTGATTTCATTTGATAAAAAGCAGAAAGGTGTATTTAATTCAAACACCAATGAAGACGATATCCGTGAATATGCCGGCATTTTGGTCGATGATTTAGATGGTTTTACCATTGCAGAATTATCCCTCAAATATACCAGTGATGACTTTTACCGCAAAGGAGACAGCTATTTCGGCAAAGTCAACGGCATTCAGATTAATGATTCGGATAATGTCCTCGTCAGCAAAGTGGAAGTTTCCGGTGTCAACCGTACCGGTATTACCTTCACTTCAACCGACGCATTAACAGTTGAACCCGGCCAGTCGCGTACCTACAAAGCACGCTTGATACAGGCGACGATTGACGAACATTACGAAAATCTGCCTTTGGGTGAAAATAACCGTGTGGTAGACAGCTATCTGCACCACAACCGTGTTGCCGGTGTATTTGTTTCCTACCAAAAAGATTTTGTAGCGGAGGGCAACGTCTTGGCCCGTAACGGTCATGAAGACGACGGCGGTACAGGCTACGGCATTGCCGCTACTTCCGGTAGCTACAATTTCGGTGTGACCTTCCGAAACAATGTGACCGATCACAACTACCGCAAGGGCTTGGATGTGCATGACGGCACCGACATTGTCATCGCTGATAATGTTTCCATTGGTGACCGCTTGTACGGTATTGCCGCATACAACCGTCAGTTTTCGATGGATAATGTTGTTATTAAAGACAATGTGGTGGTTCAGGATGCTTCGTTCCGCTTGGCAGCCGATGACAACGGGACACTTGCCTATCACGGTTATGCCGGCATTCAGATTCAGACCAATACCCAGAATCGGGATCTACATACTGAAGATAATGCTTATTATGAAATCAGCGGCAATACCATCAGCGGGCTGGACATCTATAAAAACGCCTTGCATACCTACGGTATCGAATTCCGCAATCATGAACACAACATCAACTATACGGCGAACATTACCGATAACGTGATTGACGGAGTAGCGAGTAAATATCTGATTGCCGTCATCAATGATACAACGATGAAGGGAAAAAAAGGCATCGGATCAGGTACGATCAACATTACCGGTAACTCTGCGACGATTGAAGAAGTAACCGGCGGTACTGTTCCGGTCTATATTGAGGAAAAGCGGGCGCCGGGTGAAGCGCACGGACGAATTGTTTTTGAAGACAATGATATAACCATTGCCAAATCCAATGCCTCGGCAGAAGTATTTCAGGCATTGAGTAATGCAGAGAGTTACAGCGTCAGTGGCAATACATTGAAATTGGGTGGCTCAATGGATAAGCCGATTATCAGTATCGTTTCCTACGCTGCCAAAGATGTAACCGCAACCATTACCAACAATAATATTTCGACCGATTTGCCCGGAATCATTACCAGAGGCTGGGCGCAGGTGCTCAAAGCGTCTTATATCGCGTTGGATAACACACACAACGGCAAAGAAATCCCGGTTGTGTCCAATATGGTGACGGAAAAAATCAAAGACTTCAAAGCCAAACATGAAGCCGGCCAAATGGAAGAGACGTGGGAAGCCGATCTTTTCGGATTGGATTTCAGCAGCTTGTTGTCTGTAGACGGTTCGGCTCAAGGCGGTATCGGCGAATTCAATACCGGTATCGCAGCCGCCGCTTACGATATGAGTAATGAAACCATGGTGGTTGATACATCGACTTTTGCTTATCTTTAAATCGAAAGGCCGTCTGAATATTCAGACGGCCTTTTTTTTATGTATCGGATTATCTGCAGGGTAGGGCTGAGCGTATCTGATTTCGAGTGATAACCGTGTTTGAATTCCGCAGCACTTTATCGCTCGAGACCTTTGCAAAATCCTTATCGTTATCGCATTTTTTCGTTATGCGCTGTATCACTTTGAACTGTATGCAAATCCAAAGTTTTACACGGGTCTCACCCTGTCATTCCTGTCGGCAGGAGCGGCAGAATCGGCTTAAATCAGCATTGAAACCGTAAAATCAAAACAAAGCCAGAATATAATCAAAGAGTAAGCGAATATTCAGACGGCCTCAGGCGATTTAAGAATTTTCATAAAGAAAATGGCCGAGTTTATCCGCTTTTGTATGCAGATAATGCTCGTTCTCAGCATTTTCGCCCACATGCAACGGTATCCGCGCTACGACATTGATGCCGGCTTTTTGTAGCGTTTTGACTTTTTCCGGATTATTGGTCAAAAGATTTACTTCATGTACGCCCAAATAATCATAAATACTTTTGGCCAAGGTAAAGTCGCGTGCATCGACCGGCAAACCGAGTTCGACATTGGCTTCCACCGTGTCGCGTCCTTGGTCTTGCAATTGATAGGCACGGATTTTATTGATCAATCCAATTCCGCGGCCTTCCTGACGCAGGTAAACGATTACCCCGCGGCCTTCTTTCTGCACGGATTGCATGGCCGCCTTCAACTGTGGCCCGCAGTCGCATTTTTGTGAAAACAGGGCATCGCCGGTCAAACATTCCGAATGAATGCGCGACAAAACCGGCAGGCCGTCTGAAACATCGCCCATCACCAAGGCAACATGTTCCTGACCGCTTTCCTCTTCAAAACCGTACATGGTGAATACACCGAATTCTGTAGGCAGGCGGCATGATGCTACAAATTTTACCGCTTTAGTCATGTTCCGTTTCCTCATCCGTTATGTTTAAAAGAGCTTTCAGCGGCCCGGCCAAGGCCAGCGACAATGCAGCCCATTCGGCGAGTGTAGCATCATTGATTTGGTTTTTATTATTAAATTCAATATGTAACACCCCCAATACGGCACCGCTTTTCGTGCATATCGGAATAGATACTTGGGCTTCAGCCGAAGCATTGCGTCCGCCGGAAATCTCCCCCAAGGCCAACCAACGGGCGGTGTCCTCGGCGACATTCATCCATCCGCTTTGAGCCGTACGGCAGGCCAGATAAATCTGGCTGTTTTCTTCATTTACGTCTAAGTCCGGTTCCAGTCCTAGGCCTTGCTGGGTAAGCAGAACCAATTTAGGTGTCAGCATTTCAGACGGCATATGTGCATACACCGCCGCGCTTCTGATATTGGCCTGGCGGCTGTAAACAGAATCCAAAGCCATGAAAGCCTGTTTTAACGAAGCATCATTATCCGCATTCGACTCAATGTATTCGGCCAATTTGAAACCGTTTTTTTCCGGCCACAATACCGAACGTTCTATTGCGGCATTGCCCACATTGATGACAGCCTGTGCCGCTATATAAGCCGCATATACATCATCAACAGACAGCTTTAACCCTTGAGTCTGCAGAAAATCTTCAATCAATAATCTCGGCATTTGCCATTCCTTCAAGAGAGAGTAGCGAGGCCGTCTGAAATAGATCGAATTTTCAGACGGCCGATAATCGATAATTGCTCGGATATGGTGCTGATTATACCTGTTTTCAAGTCCGGGCAGTCTTTGCAGGCTTTTTAATTATGTGTATAATCCGTTCTCTCAATACTGCCTGCGGACGTGGCGAAATTGGTAGACGCACCAGATTTAGGTTCTGGCGCCGAGAGGTGTGAGAGTTCGAGTCTCTCCGTCCGCACCACCAAACCCCTTTTTAGGGGTATTTTTTTGTCTAATGCAATCTAACGCAATCGACCAAATTCAATACTGGCAAGGATTTCAGGCTGATTCAATGCTTGCTTGGTGTCCAATATCATCTAATGCCGTCTAATTGAATAAACCATAAATTTACGGTATTTTATACGGTAGTAGAAAAATGCCTTTAAAAAAGTACCGTAAAATGCCCTTAAACGACCGACAAATAAAGAATGCAAAAACCGCTGATAAAGCCTACAAGCTGAATGATGGGCGCGGCTTATATTTGTATATCAACACCAGCGGCGGTAAGTTATGGCGGCTTGATTTTGCCATTCATGGAAAACGTAAAACCCTATCAATCGGCAAATACCCCGAAATCTCTTTAGTGGAAGCCCTAGAAGCAGCCGAAAATGCCCGCCGTATGATTGCACAAGGCCAAGACCCCGCGGCCATGAAGCAGCAGGCCAAACAAGAGCGTAAGGCGGCCTTACTCAATACCTTTGCCCACGTTACCAAGGCATGGCACGAAAAGAACATCACGCGTAAAGGTTGGAAGCCCAACCATGCCACCCGCGTTTGGCAGTATTTTGAAACCGATGTTTTCCCCATTATTGGCGAAATGCCGGTAAACGAAATCGGCAAGAAAGAGATAAAAGCCGTATTGGATAAAGTCACAGAGCGGGGTGTATCAGAGACCGCCGAAAAAATCAGGCAATGGATAGGCGCAGTATTTACCTATGCGGGCTTTGAAGAATTGACCGACCGCAACCCCGCCGCCTTATTACAAGGTTATATCAAGCCGTCTGAAACACGCCCCATGCCCGCCTTGCCGCCTGAAGAGCTGACCGAGTTTTACCGCCGTTTGATACTGGCAGACTGCAAGCCGTCAAACCGTATTTGCATTATGCTGATTATGCTTTGCTTTGCCCGCAATAAAGAGATACGCGGCGGCCAATGGCAGGAAATCGACTTTGAGCGCAAGATATGGACTATCCCAGCCAAGCGCATGAAGCGGCCGCGTGAGCATATATCCCCTTATCCGATTGGGCGATTGAGCTGTTAAACGAGCTGCACGGCCAAACAGGGGATACCCCCTATCTGTTCCCCAGCCGCACCGCCGCAGATGGCTATATCAGCGAAAACACCGTAGGCAAAATCATCAACAGCATGGGCTATTACGGCATTGCCACGCCACACGGTTTCAGAAGCCTTGCCAGCAGCGTATTAAACGAACAGGGCTACAACCCTGATGCCATCGAGCGGCAGTTAGCCCACATTGAAGAAAACCGAATCAGAGCAGCCTACAACCGCGCCGACTATATGGCCGAACGTACCGAGTTTATGCAATGGTATAGCGACTATTTGCGCAGCCATTATCGGGAAGCACTGGCCATGCTTGAAGCAGGCGGGGAGCAAAGGTCGTCTGAAAACACACCAGCTTAACCGGCTGGTGTTTTTTATTGCTTTGAGAAAAACACCATACGCGCGCGAGAAAAGTAGCGGGAACAGCGGGAACGCAACGGGAACATTTTCAGTTTTCCCGCTTTGGTTGCTGATTGGATTGTCGGTGCAATGGCTGGATATTCAGAAAATCGACAGCAGGGCGGTAAATTTCATCACAGAGCGCATTTCTTGGCTTGGTAATACCCTTGATGCCTTTTGGGATAAATGCCGTTAAATCGAAAATTTGAGCCATTTCTGACAGGCTGGATTTTCAGACCATCTTTTACTTGGATGTTTGGCCGGTTGCCGGTTCAACATTTCTAAACATACACCGGCTTACTTTTGGCCGTCTGAAGTTCAACATTTCTAAACATATCGGCCCTGCCGCCGGTGTGTTTGATTTGGCCGTTATACGGTTTTATACATTGTTTGTATAATTAGCCATTCTATGTATAATCACGTCTAACAACATCTAACCCGATACAGCCGACAACATGAAAGACCCTTTATTTTTCCACCGCACCGATTATGCAGCTAAATTAATAAACAGCCTGAAAGACGGCATCACACACGCCTTTACCCTGTTTGCACCGCGCCGCATGGGTAAGACCCAGTTTCTTTTACAGGATATTGCGCCGCTTGCAGAAGAACGCGGTTTCAACGTCTTCTATTTTTCATTCATGGATAGCACAAACCCCGCCGCTGAATTTCAGACGGCCTTGTATCAGTTTGCCCAAAGCATACAGACAGGCAACAAAGCAAAAACATTTTTGAGCGGGATTAGCAAAATAGAAGTATTGGGCGTGGGAGTAGAGCGTGAAACACATAAGCAGGCCATGCCGAGCATCAGCGAAATCATCAGCCGCATTGCCAATGACAACCGCCCGAGCCTGTTGCTGTTGGATGAAGTGCAGGAGCTTGCACGACTAAACGATACAGGCGACCTGATACGTTCGTTAAGAACAGGGCTGGACATCAATCAAGCCAAAGTAAAGACTATTTTTACCGGCAGCAGCACGAACGGATTGCGCGCTATGTTTAATGACAACAAAGCCCCGTTTTTCCACTTTGCCCACGCTTTGGATTTTCCGCTGTTGGGCAAAGCATTTACGGATTTTTTGGCCGATGTTTACCAAGACCGTACCGGCAACGGGCTGGATAAAGCCGCCCTGTACCGCCTGTTTGAACGTCTGAATCATACCCCGATGTATATGCGGGCAATCATACAAGACATGATATTAGACCCTGAAATCAGCTTGGAGCAGGCCGCAGAAAGCAGAATTGAAGAGCTTGGGGCGCAATACAGTGAAGCGGGGCAATGGCAGCAGATGAAACCGCTGGAGCAGGCCATTATCCAAGACATAGCACAAGGCAACACCAGCCCTTACAGCCAAGAAAGCCGCCAAAAATACGCCGCCTTGCTTGGTGTGGAAACGATAACCAGCAGCAGCATACAAGGCGCAATCCGCCGCATGAAGCGGCAAGAATGGATTAGCACCGATACCGCGGGCAAGCTGACAATCAATAACCCGCTTTTCAAAACATGGATTATTGAAAACATCGGCTAAAGGCCGTCTGAAACTCAACATTTCTAAACATATCGGCCCTATATCATGCCTGTTCAATAGCGTACAGCCGCGTCTAATCCCGTGCTACAATGTAGCGACATATCAAACACATTTGAAAACAGGGAGGAAGAGCATGAAAACCATGACAGCCCGAGAATTTAGCCAACGCAAAAGCAAAGCATACAGAGACGTGCAAACCGCGCCTGTTGTCGTTACCAACCGCAGCAAGCCCGTTTACGTATTTATGACCTATGCCGACTATCAGAAAATGGCAGCTCGCCCACAAAGCGCGTTAGACGTGTTGCTTTCGTTGGATAGCCCCGATACCGCAGACATTGGCTTTGAAATTCCGCCGCGCAGCAATGCACAAAGGCAGCCCGTTGATTTGGGCATGGGGGATTGAGCCGTGTATCTGTTGGACACCAACATCATCAGCGAAATGCGGAAAGTGAAAAGCGGCCGCGCCGATCCAAACCTTACCGCATGGCTGGCAGAGCAGGACAGCAACAGCTTCTACACCAGCGCAGTAGTCATGATGGAACTGGAACGGGGCATTTTGGGCATGGAACGCAAAGACCCGCAGCAAGGCCGCGCATTGCGGGCATGGTTCGACAGCATGACCGCCGCCCTGCTTTCAGGCCGCGTATTGCCGATAGACGAAACCACCGCCGCCGTTTGCGCCAAGCTGCACATACCCGACCGCAGCCCCGAAAACGACGCATGGATAGCGGCCACCGCAAGGCAATACGGCCTGACCTTGGCAACGCGCAATACAAAGGATTTTGAGCCGATGGGCATCAGATTGTGCAACCCGTTTGAGGCCGTCTGAAAAGTTACTGCCGCACCTAGCCCGCGAAAGCTACCAACGGCGAAAACAGGGCATTCCCTAGCCTTGCTGGTGTGGCTTTGATTTTGCTTTAAGAAAATTGGGGTTTAATATGCCATCACTATCAATTTTTGATGTATTGACTATTGAGAAAGATAGGTTATCGAATCAAGAAATAATTCCATATTGTTTAGCTAAGCTAGCAATTTTGGAGGGGAAAAAGCTAGAAACTTTGAGTAATAAGGAAAAATTAGAAATTGAATCTAAAATTAATCAAATTGATTTTCGTATTGAGCAATTTTTAGAAATTGCTAGAAATAAAGTACAAAATAAAGACAATCAAAATAACCAATTGAATGAAGAAGTAATTGACTATTTTTTACTAACTGGCCTTGCACTTGATAAAAAAGATTTTTTTGGGATCGGATGGCCATTAGTTTTTTCTGTTAGGGTTTTAAGGCTAATGGGGAAATTTTTAGAGAGCAATTGTACAGACACCACGATAGCTATTGAAATCGGGTTAACTGCTGGAAAGATAGATGATTATATCAATCGGTTACATTTTCAAGAATTATTAGAAAAAAGCAAAGAAATAGCAAATTTACAAGAAAAAAACGTGAAACTATTGAAACAAGCACATAAAAATGATTTATATCTAGAAACTAAGAAAGTGATCCAAGAGCAAGCACGAAAAGCAGGTTTATCCAAACAAAGCCCTTATGAGAAAGCTGGCACAATCAAAGCAGTAAATGAACTATTGGAAGAAAAACAAGCATTGCTAGTGAAGCGTGGCGGCAAGGCAGCCTTGAACAAAATGATTTTAGACCTTATCGCAACAGGGGATATTCCCGCACCAAGCACGCCCAGCACAAAAACCGTCGATTTATGGATAGATGCGTTTAAAAAATCTAACCAGCACGCTGATTTACCCTAATCAGCACGCTATTTCAGGAAATCAACGTGCTACCGACTTAAAGCCGCCCCAACAGGCGGCTATTCTTTTGCCTATCACAAACAACGCGATAGGAATCTATCCAATGCAAGTAAATAAACTTATCCGCGCTAAAGAATGCGCCGCCCTGTTTGGCGTTTCTGTTTCCACATGGTGGAACTGGAACAACCCTAAAAGCCGCCATCATCGCGCCGACTTGCCCCGCCCGATTAAAGTAGGGGAAAACAGCACAGCTTGGCTGGAAAGTGAAATCAGCGACTATATCGGCAATTTGGCCGCAAACAATCGAGTATAAGGGGGGACGCTATGCAACAAAACAAAACCGCCCGAAACACACAGGGCATTTCAGACGGCCTTAACCACGCCCGCCATGATAACCGCTTTTCGCCCACATCTCAATGCGGCGAAATCCTAGCCATCTTACAGAGCGGGCAGAGCCTGACCCACTATCAGGCCGCGCAAATGGGGATTATGGGCTTTCCAGCGCGTATCAGCGAATTGCGGGCGGCGGGTTATCCGATTGTCTGCACCATGCAAGAGCATGAAAACAAGCACGGCAAAACGGTAAAGCGCGGCGTTTACACGCTGGCGGCAGGGAAAGGGGCGGCGGTATGAAATTGCTTATTTTGGACTATAACGGCGGCGGAATTACCGCCAATCATGAAGCATGGTTCAATGCAACCGAGATAGCGGCCATATTTGGCAAGCGGCCTGTTGACTGGTTACGTTTGCCCGACACAGAACGGTATATAGCGGCTTTGTGCAAGGCTGAAGCACAGAAGCAGAATAAACCCGAAGTGAGAAAATCCCACTTCGTAAAAACCATTAAAGGCGGCAATGACTTAAGCAGGCAAGGCACATGGCTGCATCCAAAACTAGCCGTAGTATTTGCCCGCTGGTGTGATGTCGATTTTGCGGTTTGGTGTGATGAACAGATTGCAAACATCATGAGCGGGGGCAAGGCATGGCAAGCAGAGCGTAAAGAAAGCAAGATAGCTTTTCAGGTTATGGCAGAAGTTTTGCAAGCCAAGCGTGAAGCCGAGGGCAAGACAACGGAAAGCCATCATTACAGCAATGAAGCGTTATTGTGCAATGAAGCTTTAACCGGCCGCCGCAAGGCACTTGACCGGAACAGCTTGGATCAAAAGCAGTTATCTATGCTGGTAAGGCTTGAAGCACGCAATGCCGTATTGATTTTGGCCGACCGCCCCTATCAAGAGCGCAAAGCCGTTTTGTTCGATATGGCCGCACCAATACGCCGATGCTTTCAGACGGCCTTAACAGCAGGAGCAGCAGCATGACACCCAAGCAAGAACAGTTTGCCCGTCTGTATGTTGAAACAGGCAATGCAAGCGAAGCATACCGGCAGGCGTATGACGCGGAAAACATGAAGCCCGAAACCGTTACCAATGAAGCCTACAAGCTGTTGCAATCCCCCGATATTTCCGCGATGGTGGACGGCCTGAAAGCAGAGCATAAGGCGCGGCATTGTGTAACCGTTGATGATGTTATTGCAGAGCTGGAGCAGGCGCGGCAGGCGGCGTTAAGTACACCGACACCGCAATCAGGCGCGGCAGTATCGGCCACAATGGGCAAGGCTAAGATTTTGGGCTTGATTGTGGACAGGGCGGAAATCAAAGCGGAAGCGGAAGTACATAGCCGCAAAATCGAACCGCCCCTTGTATCGCCGTTGAGCAAAGAAGAGTTGGATAAAGTCGTTGATATGGCCGTGAGTGATTTAAGCACCACTACCCTTGCCGATATTCATGCGGTAACGGGCAATGACGACGACAAGCTGTATTGGGCGATTTTAACCATCGTCTCAATCAAGAAAATAACCCGATAACGGGATTTTCAGACGGCATTAGGGGCGGGGGGGAGTCAAAATCCAAGCGGGTTTAGCCGAAAAACCGGTTCGACAGCTTAGATTGTGTGCTAACCGAAAATATTTTCATGCGTTAGGCCGCCTGATTTGAGTTTTCAGACCAATACGCGCGCGCGCGCGTGCGCGCGAGGAAATCGCCCAAGATGCCACTAAATTCAGACGGCCTGACCGCCAACAAAAAACACCGCTTAATCAGCCCGTTAAATCTTGGCAGGCATTTACCGCTTGCAAGACCAAAAGCAATCGGGCAATAATACGGCCATCTGTTCAATAGCAGATTCAGCCGTGAGAAGCTGACAATAATCAGGCAAGCAGCCGCCCAAACCTTCACAGGATAGAAGCGGATTTTTTACGCTTGCGTTTCCCCTTGCATTATCTCTTTCAATGGTAAGCAGGGGCAAAGTAAGGCTATGCCTTGCTGGTTCTGATTGCCAGTTTCTCACCCTTTGCCCTTTGCTTGCCGCCCCGCAACCGTGAGAAGTTGCAGCGGCTTGATTAAGCCAATCAGAAAGAGAGCATTCAAAATGCGAAACCTTCAAACACAGGCCGCACGGCCTATCCGCAGCGCATTCACGCGCCCGATTATTTCCCAAAAAATCCGCAGCTTCGATACGCTGGCCGAAGCAGGCCGCCACATCGACCGCCTGCAACGCCACAAACTCAATTACCGTTTCAACATCATTCAGACCGGCCGCCGCTGGTGTGTTTGCCGTATCGTTTCGGGCGAGGTGTAACCATGAATCACACCGACACCGATTATTTTCAGACGGCCTTCACGCCAAACTAACCCCCGATAACCGCCCTTGCTATTGCTGATATGCACGACAGCAGGGGGAGACTACATCTTCAATTTGGCGTGTATTTTTGTAAGTCATTGATTTGTATCAATTACAGGAAAGCAAAGCACCGCCGGAAAGTGAGCAAATACCATGAAAACCAACACCACCAACGCCCCTAAAACCATCAACGCCACCGCAGGCTATACCTGTCTTTGCAGCTTGTTGGACAACCTGTTCAAACTGGCCGAGCCGCAAATCCGCCAATTGAGCAAACGGGAGACGGAAGTCTTAACCGAATTGATGAAGGGCGCGGAAAACCATCTTGCCGATATTCAGCACGGCATGGGCATAGTAATGAACTCAATACCGCAAGAGAACTTGGAACCACAGGGAGCCGACTTTTACCACGGCCTGACCCAAACCCTGCTATTGGGCGAAAGCCGAACCATGTTGAGCGATTTGGCCGATGATTTGGCCTTTGCCGCCGAGCAACGCGGCTGAAAGGATAACCGCCATGAAATACGCTATCCGTACCGCTTTGGCCGCCGCCGTTGTCATGGCCGCCTATGCCTGCACCAAGCACGCCACCGCCGAACCGATGGCAGCAGAGCCGACAGCCGCATGGGAGCAAGTCTATACCGCCGACCCGATGGCAGCCGTTGTTTATGAGCCGATACCGGAAGGGGCAGCGCAATGAACCGCCTTGATTATCACGAAATCCGACAACGCGCCGCCGGTAACTGGCACGGCATTTTAACCGCACTTGGCTTGCCGTCTGAAAGCCTGACCAACAAACACCAGCCATGCCCTGCTTGCGGCGGAACAGACCGATACCGCTTTGACGATAAGGGCGGTAACGGCGGCTTTATCTGCACCCACTACAAAAACGGCGCGGGCGACGGCTTTGATTTGCTGATGCACTATTTCGGTTATTCATTCCATGAAGCAGCGTTAGCCGTTGCCGGTGTATTGGGTATGAACTCGCAAACACCGGCCGCCGCGCCGCGTGCGGCACCGCCCCCGCCACCGAAAACACCGCCCAAAGACCGCCTGAACAAACTGGCCGCGATATGGGAACAGGCCGCACCGTTGACCGATGGTGACCCCGTTTGCGGTTATTTGAAAGGCAGGGGGCTGTCCATTGCCGAGCCATACCCCGAAGCATTGCGTTATCACGCCGCCTTGCCCTATTGGGCGGAATGTTCGGACGGCTGGAAAGAGATAGGCCGCTTTCCCGCTATGGTTGCCGCCATTACCGAAACAGACGGCACATTGGCAGGCCTGCACATTACCTACCTGAAACGCTGCTACACCAAACCGCAGGGCGACAGCGGCGGCCATGCCCAGAGCTACACCAAACTGAATTTGCACCACCCTGAAACGGGGGCGCAATTACCGGCCAAAAAAATGCAAGTGAGATTTGAGGGAGTGAGCTGGTTATCAGGCCATGCCGTGCGGCTGTTTCAACCGATAAACAATGCCTTGATGGTGTGCGAGGGCATAGAAACCGCCCTTGCCGCGCATGAATTGACCGGCTGGCCGGTATCGGCCTGTTTAAGTACAAGCGGCCTGAAATCATTCAAATGGCCGTCTGAATTGCAGGCATTGGGCATCTATGCCGACCATGACGCAGCAGGATTGGAAGCAGCCGACAAGCTGGCACGGCGGGCAAAACAGGCGGGCTTAGACGTGTTTATTTGGAAAAGCGACACGCCCGATACCGATGCGCTGGATGAATTGAACGCCATGCGGGCAGCGGAAGCAGCAGGCGGTATCAACGATTGACGGCAAAGCAAAAGCCGCCTGATTTTCAGACGGCCTTTGCACACGGAAAAAGCATTTAACGGAGATTGAATAATGACAGACACGGCAGAGAAAGACAAGCAGACCGGCAGCAAACCCGATTTTATTAAACTGTTCGAGGGCGTGGGCAGCATGAACGGCGAAAGCTATCAATTGAAACCACGCTATGAAGTAAGCAGTAATGGTGTACAGTACATCGGCATTACCCACGATAAAGACGGTAATTCCCGCGAGCAGCCGCCGTTATTGCTGGCCGATCCGATTGAGCTAATCGGGCGGGGCATAGACGAACAGGGCAGCCATTACCGCATTATCGAATGGCGCGACCGCTTGACCCGCCAAACCAAGCAGGCGGCCATACCGCAGGCCGATATAGGCAGCAATGCAGGCTGGCGGCAATTGCAGCAATACGGCATTACCATCTTGAGCGGGCGCGTGAAGCGTGAACGTTTAGCCGACTATCTGCAAAACCACGGCAGCAACCGACCCTATACCATTACTGACCGCGCAGGCTGGCATGGCAGCGTTTATCTGTTACCCAATGGCGAAGCAATCCACCACGGCAAGGAAGCTCCGCGCATTATCTACAATGGCGACACCAGCCAAGCAGCAGCCTACACACCGGCGGGAACGCTGGAAGCATGGCAGCAGCAGATAGCCCGCTATGCAGCCGGTAACAGCCGCTTATGCCTTGCCCTTGGCACCGCCTTAGCCGCGCCGCTGTTGTCGTTATTGGGCGAAGAATCGGGCGGTTTTCATCTGTATGGCGATTCATCGGACGGCAAGACCGCCGCCGCGCGTGTTGCCTTGAGCGTATGGGGCAGGCCGTCTGAAAGTATCATGACATGGCAAGGCACGGCCTTAGCGTTTAACAACACTGCCGCCGCCCGCAATGACGGCTTGCTGGTGTTGGATGAAATCAGCCAAGCCGCGCCCAAAGTGATAGGCAATACCGTGTATAGTCTGATGAATGGTGTAAACAAAGCACAGGGCGCAAAAGACGGCGGCAACCGGGCTTTGACCCGCTGGCGTGTATTGATGCTTTCCACTGGCGAAAAAACACCGAGCAGCATTCTGAAAGCAGATAACGACTGGAACGCAGGGCAGGCAACCCGCTTACCCAATATCCGAGCCGCCGCACAATACGGCATTTATGACACGCTGCACGGCTTTACCGATGGCGCGTTATTGTCGGAGCATTTACAGGAAGCAGCAGAGCAGCACCACGGCCACGCAGGACGGGCATTTATCCGCCTGACAGACCAAACCACACACCCGCCACCGTCAAAGAGCGCATCGCCGCATTTACGGCAACGTTGCCCGAGCTTTCAGGACAAGCCCGCCGCGTTGCCCGCCGCTTTGCATTGGTTGCCGCCACCCTGGAGATGGCAGCACCTGTTACCGGCTTGCCCGCCGGTGTGGGCATGGCCGGTGTGAAACAATGCTTTGACGAATGGTTAGCAACCAACGGAGCAGGCAAGTATGAAGATGAGAAAATCAAAGAGCAGACAAGCGACTTTATGCAGCGGTTCGGGCAGAGCGTGAGATTTACCGATTGGAACAGCATCATAGGCGGCAGCACCGACCGCAATCATGCGGGCTGGATTAAGCGGGGAGAGCAGAAAGAAGCTGACGAGTATTGGATTATTCCCGCCGTGTTTATTGACGAAATATGCGGCAGCTTTGACCGGAATAAGGTTTGTCGCGTGTTATATGATGCAAACTGGTTAAAGCGCAACGAAAAAGAAAACCGCTTTACCTACAAAAAGCGCGGGTATGGGGCGCATTATGTACTGATCGGCATTGAGCCGCCCGAGCCGAAATAACACCAGCCAAGCAAAGGCCGTCTGAATTTAATGACATCTTGGGATGTATCATAATGCCCGGTTGTTTCAGGCGGCTTTTTATTTGGGTAAAATTCATAATGCTTTTGATGAATCAGCAAAGCAAAATGATGAATTTAATGACATATTGGACTGGAACGCAATGGCAGGAATTATTTATGGAGATATTGAAATGAGTATTGACGAAAAGAGAAAAAATCCTATTGAATCAAAAAACAAATCCACCATTCAGGCGTTGACACCATCAGAGATGCAATCATTGCGCGAAGACTTGAAACAGTCCGTGATTCAGGCGCGTGAAATCATTGCACGCACGCCTTGTAAAGTGGATTTTCGTTAATTTTATTTGAATCAGGCCGTCTGAAATTCAGACGGCTTTTTTGTTTTTGGGGTATTAGGGCTGAAAAACAGGCTGACCGGCTGAAAATGTTCCCGCTGTTCCCGCTGGTGTATTTTCGATATTTATTGTTTTAAATCATTGAGATAGATAGTAAATAGGGTGGTTTTGGCGGAAAGTGTTCCCGCTGGCTAAAAAGGGAGCGGGAACATTTTGTTACCAAAAATCAATTATTTAAGTCAAATGTTCCCGCTGTTCCCGCTGTTTTTTAGCACCTATATACGCTTATTTTTAATTTGGGGTGGATGTGGCTGTTTCAGCCGATAGGTTAGGCCGTCTGAAAAATGATGCAGGCGGCCTAAATCCGATTTGCGCCGGTAAGCAAAAAACAGGGCGAAAAATGGGTGACTTGTGCAAATTTACGGTATTTTTTACGGTATTTTTAAATATTGAATAAATTTAGTTATTTAAAATCATATATTTGAATTAAAAATTAGGGTCTCTCCGTCGCAACGCTGGCATTTTTTACATTAAAAATTCGTAGTCTTGATACGCCGGCAGAAGCAGGCCGTTACGCTGGCCGTTTGTCACGCCCTATAAGCTTTATCTCCCGTTTCAACATCATTTCAGACCGGCCGCCGCTGGTGCGTTTGCCGTATCCTATCGGGGAAGTGGCGTACCGCAAACAATAATTTTTCAGACGGCCTTGCCGGTGTATAAGGCATTGGATAAGCATCAGCCTAACAATAAAAACGGGTTTGCGCCGGCGCGGTCGAAACCGGCTTCTCCGACTGCTATATCCAGACCCAGCGTGGCTAAATCGTCGGCAACCGGATCGGCGTATTGCTGTTTGTCCTGACGGTAGAGTTTGCGGTAGCTGTGGCAGGATTTGCAGCTTTCGGCGTTGGCACCTTGGTACACGGGAGCCAATTCGGGTGCGCTTTTTTCATCGATTTGCTGGATGCGCATGTTGCCGGCATTGCCGCAAGTCGGGCATTTGGCGCGCAAGACGTTCCAGCGGCTGTTGCACAGCGGGCAGTGCATGTAGCGGAAGCCGTTCAGATCGCCTTTGATCAAGACCACGCTGCCGACGGGTTCGGTGCCGCAGCAGGGGCAGAGGGTGCGGTCTTCGGTCGGCGGAACGTGATTTTCGGTCAGCTGCATCGCCCATGCTGTCCAAATGACCTGTAAGGCAGCCTGTACCCAGATTTCGGCGGAACGGTCTTGGTCTGTGGCGGTTCGGGTCAGAATCCGCCCGGCCAATGCTTCGGCTTGCTCTTGGTTCAAGGCTTTCAGTTTGCTGACTTCGATGGCGGCGGTGGCGGTAATTTTGCCGTTCACTTCTTTTAAAATATCGCCGAACACTTCAAAAAATTCAGACGGCACACGGCCGGCCAAGGCTTCGGGCAGGACGGTCGAACCTGGTTCCAATTGCGTCAAAGTCAATTCATGACGCGACATTACGGCATGCTGCGTTTCGCATACGGCGGCAAGCAGGGTCAGGTAAAGATTCCATTCGCTTTTGTCTGCCTGCGCCAGTTCTTTGAAACGCAATGCGCGTTCTGTAAAGATTTCTTTTTCGGGCGCGAGCCAGAAAGGGGTGTGGAACAAGCCTTTCCGGATTTCTTCGGCGGGTTTGATGGTGGTGGTTTTCATGTGTTTTCCTTGTGGTGTTTCAGACGGCCTAACCGGGAGGCCGTCTGAAAAAGTAATGAGGTTTGTTCCCCGCTTATTCAGCGATATATTGCGGATGGGTGTAAACGGTAAATTTTTGCGGACGGGCGAAACCGATCAGGGTCATGCCGGCTTGTTCTGCCAGGCGCACGGCCAGCGCGGTCGGTGCGGAAACGGCGGCGATGCAGCCTATGCCCGAGGCCGCGGCTTTGGCGACCATTTCATAGCTGGCACGGCTGGAAATCAGTGCAAAGCCCTGCTGCCAGTCGTAGCCTTCGCGGATGCCGTGGCCGATTAATTTGTCCAAGGCATTGTGACGGCCGACATCTTCAAAAGCGGCTGAAATGCTGCCGTTCTGTACCCAGGCCGCACCGTGTACGGAGCCGGTTGCCTGTCTCAGCGGCTGGTGGCGGTCGAAATCGGCTAAGGCCGTCTGAATTTCACGAACGGTAAGCGGGCGGCCGCGTGCTGCTTGGGGTAATCGGGGTTTGGCCGCGGCCAAACTGTCGATACCGCATAAGCCGCAACCTGTACGTCCGGTCATGTTGCGGCGGTGTTCTTTTAAGGCTTGGAAACGGGCGGACGCAATGTCGAGATGCACCTCGATGCCGTCGCAGGTTTCGTTGACTTCGATGTCGTAAAGTTCGGATTTTGCGGTCAGAATGCCTTCGCTGAGACTGAACCCTAATGCCAGTGCTTCTAAGTTTTGCGGCGTCGCCATCAGCACGACATGGGTAATGCCGTTGTAGACCAAGGCGACGGCGGCTTCTTCGGCCAGCGCGTCTTGTTCTCCGTGCAGGCCGTCTGAATCGGTGCGGTACACGGTATGGTGTTGCAAGGGGAGGGATGTCATGGGTGAGGCCGTCTGAAAACCATTATTATAGCGTGATTTTTGTTTTTCTTGACTTGAATAGCCGCAGTCAATGGCCGTGTAGGGTGAAGTATAAAATCGAGGCCGTCTGAAAATTTATTTTCAGACGGCCTTTTGCTTATCTGCTTTCAGCTGTTATTTACTGCGGCTGAAAACGATTTTGGTAGCCTGCCATGCGACGCAGAATGCACCGCCGATGAATACTAAGTCGGCTGCCGTACGAACCCAGCGCAGGGTATCCAGGATTTCCATTTGCATGAATTCTTCGCTGCGGGCATACCACAAACCTTGCGAGATGGAAGCCCAGGCCTGAATCGCGCCCACCGGCAACAGGCTGATGACAATCATGCCGACCAAACCGCCGTTGAGCAGCCAGAAGCCCCAGGTCATCAGTTTGTCGTCGAATTCGACATCGGGTTTGATGTAGCGGGCAACCAGTAACACGAAGCCCAGTGCCAAGAAACCGTATACGCCGAATAGAGCCGCGTGTGCGTGAACTGCGGTGGTGTTGAGGCCTTGGATGTAGAACAAGGAAATCGGCGGATTGATCAGGAAGCCGAACACACCGGCACCGATCATGTTCCAGAATGCCACGGCCACGAAGCACATCAGCGGCCAGCGCAGGCGTTTTGCCCATTCGGTTGTATTTTGGTAAGACCAGTGTTCGTAAGCTTCACGGCCCAGCAGCACCAACGGCACGACTTCAAGTGCAGAGAAACATGCACCGATGGCCATGGCGGCGGAAGTTGCGCCGGTAAAGTACAAGTGGTGCAGCGTGCCGGGGATACCGCCCATCATGAAGATGGCTGCGGCGGCCAACGTGGAGGCTGTAGCCGTGCTGCGGCGTACGAAACCCATGTTGTAGAAAATGAATGCGAATGCGGCGGTGGCAAATACTTCGAAGAAGCCTTCTACCCATAAGTGAACCACCCACCAACGCCAGTATTCCATCACGGCAATCGGAGATCTTTCACCGTAGAACAGACCGGGAGCATAGAACACGCCCACGCCGACCATAGAGGCAACGAAAATCGCCAACAGGTTTTTGTCGGTACCTTTTTCGCGGAAGGCATTTACGGTGCAGCGCAACATCAGGAACAGCCACAACAGCAAACCGACCATCAGCAGAATCTGCCAGAAGCGGCCTAAGTCTAAATATTCGTAACCTTGATGGCCGAACCAGAAGTTCAATTCAGGCGGCATCACGTGCGACAAGGCAAAGAAGTTACCGGCGTATGAACCCACGACCACGATAAACAGGGCGATATACAGGAAATTCACGCCTGCTACTTGGAATTTAGGGTCTTTGCCGCCGTTGACAATCGGAGCCAGGAACAGGCCGGCGGTCAGGAAGCCGGTTGCAATCCAGAAAATCGCCGATTGGATGTGCCAAGTACGGGTCAGGGAGTAAGGAAGCCAGTCGGAAATCTCAATGCCCAAGGCTTTGTCGATGCCGTAGAAACCTTGGCCTTCGACGGTATAGTGTGCAGTCAGACCGCCCAGCAATACTTGGGCACAGAAAAGCGCAACAGTCAGGAATACGTATTTGCCCAATGCTTTTTGAGAAGGTGTCAGGGCGATTTTCGCTACCGGATCTTCAGCCGGAATTTCGACTTCCTCATGTTTGGTCAGGAATGAGTAGCCCCACATCAACAGGCCGATGCCCATCAGCAGCAAAACGATACTGGTGAAGGACCACATGTAGTTTTCAGTGGTCGGCACGTTGTTGATTAAAGGTTCGTGCGGCCAGTTGTTGGTGTAGGTGAAGATTTCGTCCGGGCGGTTGGTCGATGCGGACCATGATGTCCAAAAGAAGAAGTTGAACAGTTTTTCACGCGCTTCTGCACTCGGCAATGTGTTGTTTTTCATTGCGAAGTGTTCACGGGTTGTCTGCAGCGCAGGATCGTCGCCGTAAACGCCGTGGTAGTAAGGCAGAATGGTTTCGATGGCTTTTGCACGTGTGTCGCTGATAACAACCGAGCCGTCTGCATTGATGCCGCTGTGGGTACGGTATTCGTTTTGCAGGCGGGTTTTCAATACGGATTGCTCTTCAGTAGTCAACTCGTCGAATTTTTTGCCGTAATCAGCCTGGGCAGTCAAGTCCAACCATGCCACCAACTCACGGTGCAGCCAGTCGGCCGTCCAGTCGGGTGCCTGGTATGCGCCGTGTCCCAATACGGAACCGACTTCCATACCGCCGGTGGATTGCCATGCGGATTGGCCGGCCAGAATATCGTCTTTGGTCATCAGCACTTTTCCTGAAGCGGTGACGACTTGTTCGGGGTAAGGAGGTGCTTTTTTATAAATCTCGCTACCCATGTAACCAAGAATGGTAAAGCAAACCGTCAGCACTGCAATCAGCAGCAGCCAAAGTTTCTTGTACTGTCCCATTTTAGTACTCCTTATTTTGGTAAATGGCAAAATGGTGTTATTTAATTCATAAAATATGAATGTTAAAGATTGTAGCATGAATTATACATGAGTAAAATATTTTGTTCGCTTATTTAACATTAAAATATTGATATAAATTAAATTTAAGGCGTTTTGGAAAGTGAGTGCGAACACGGTAATGTTAGTGTTTTACTGAAATTTATTGGAATATAGTTTTTTGTACTTATAAAAAATAATACCAAAGAATTATTTTTTACCTTAAAATGCATATTTGATGAATTAATTGATTTAAGTCAAGATACGTAAATTCAGAAGACGACATAATAAGTCCAAACAACAAGCCAATTAACATTTCTTCAGAAAAAGGAAATTACCATGAAACGCCAAGCCTTAGCTGCAATTATTGCTTCTGTGTTTGCATTGGCTGCCTGCGGTCAGCAAGCGGCTGAAAAACCGGCAGAACAGTCTGCTGCCACTAATGCGCAAGCACCGGCGGCTGCCGAAAAACCTGCCGAAGCAGAAACGCCTGCGGGTGAATTGCCGGTTATTGATGCAGTTGTGACCCATGCGCCGCAAGTACCGCCTCCGGTAGACCGCAGCACTCCTGCTAAAGTACGCGTAAAAATGGAAACCGTAGAAAAAACCATGAAAATGGCCGATGGTGTGGATTATCACTACTGGACATTCAATGGTGACGTTCCGGGTCAAATGATTCGTGTGCGCGAAGGCGATACCGTGGAAGTGGAATTCTCCAACCATCCTTCTTCTACCGTACCGCACAACGTTGACTTCCATGCTGCAACCGGCCCCGGCGGCGGTGCCGAAGCAACCTTTACCGCACCCGGCCGCACTTCTACTTTCAGCTTCAAAGCATTGCAGGCAGGCTTGTACATTTACCACTGTGCGGTTGCCCCTGTGGGTATGCACATTGCCAACGGTATGTACGGTTTGATTTTGGTTGAGCCTAAAGAAGGTTTGCCGAAAGTGGATAAAGAATTCTATGTTGTCCAAGGCGACTTCTACACCAAAGGCAAATACGGTGCGCAAGGCCTGCAGGCGTTCGATATGGACAAAGCCGTTGCCGAAGAACCTGAATACGTTGTATTCAACGGCCATGTCGGTGCAATTGCCGGTGAAAATGCTTTGAAAGCCAAAACCGGTGAAACCGTCCGTATGTACGTAGGTAACGGTGGTCCTAACTTGGTATCTTCATTCCACGTCATCGGCGAAATCTTCGACAAAGTTTATGTCGAAGGCGGCAAACTGATTAACGAAAACGTACAAAGTACGATTGTTCCTGCCGGTGGTGCAGCCATCGTGGAATTCAAAGTCGATATTCCGGGCAGCTATACCTTGGTTGACCACTCTATCTTCCGTGCATTCAACAAAGGCGCGTTGGGTCAATTGGTGGTTGAAGGCGAAGAAAATCCTGAAATCATGACCAAAAAACTGACCGATACCGAGTACAAACCTGCTGACGCACCGGCAGCAGCTTCTGCTGCGGCAGCACCGGCAGCTCCTGCTTCGGCAGCCGGCGCATCTGCACCGAAAAATGCGTATTAATCTGAAATTGATTTAATAGTGCCCAAAAGCCACTGTTATCTTGGCTCAAACTAGGATAGCAGTGGCTTATTACACAAATAACAAGACAAACAAGCCACCCGAAGGAATACAACCATGAAACGCCAAACCATTGCCGCTTTGATGGCATCCGTGTTCGTCTTGGCAGCCTGTTCCGGTTCGGAGCCTGCCGAAAAAACCGAGCAATCCGTTCCGGCGGCAGAAACCCCAGCACCTGCCGAACAGCCCCCTGTCGAGCAGCCGGCAGCAGAAACGCCGGCTCCTGCAGAAGTATCCGCTCCTACGGCCAGTGAGGTTCCGGCAGCCGAACCTGCACAAGCAGCCGATGCGACCGCAGCTGCCGAATTGTCGAAAGACGAACAAATCAAATTGGGCAAAGCCGTTTATGACGCCAACTGCATGGCGTGTCACGGTGCCGAAGGCAAGGGCGTGGAAGGTACGTTCCCGCCATTGGAAAAATCCGATTACTTTGCCAAAGACAATACTAAACTGGTTCATGCAGTGACCAAAGGCGTTAACGGCGCAATCAAGGTAAACGGCAAAGACTACAACGGTGTAATGCCCGCCGTAGCCTTAAGCGATCAGGATATTGCCAATGTCGTGACCTATGTGCTCAACAGTTTTGGTAACAACGGCGGTCAAGTATCTGCTGCGGAAGTTGCGGAAATCAAAGCCAAATAAACCGGTTTCAGGCCGTCTGAAATGTTTCAGACGGCCTGTCTCCCCAAGTTTGTTTTTCAGACGGCCTCATCCGGAACATGCCGTCTGAAAAATGAATTTCCACCATAATCATAAGGGCGCACATCATGAAAACCGTTTCATTATTCGTTATGAGCTTATTGGCCTGCGGCGGCGCAATGGCGGCAGAGATGGCCGACATTGAAGCGGGCAGCTACCGCCCGCTGTATCTGAAAAAAGATACCCCGATGATTCACGTCAAAGCATTCAAAATCGACAAATATCCCGTGACCAATGCCGAATTTGCCGAATTTGTGAAAAAACATCCGCAATGGCAGAAGGGCAAGGCCAATAAAAAACAAGTCGAGCCGACTTATTTGAAGCATTGGGTTCAAACCGGCAGCAATGCCTATGCACCCAAACCCAATGAAATGAAACACCCCGTGACCAATGTGTCATGGTTTGCCGCCAATGCGTACTGCACGGCGCAAGGTAAACGGCTGCCGACCATCGACGAATGGGAGCTGGCCGGTTTGGCGTCGGCCACTCAGAAAAACGGCTCGAGCGAAGCAAGCTACAACCGTACCATCTTGGACTGGTATGCCGACGGCGGACGCAACGGTTTGCGCAATGTCGGCATGGGCAAGCCCAATTATTACGGTTTGCACGATATGCACGGCCTGATTTGGGAGTGGACGGAGGATTTCAACAGCAGCCTGTTGAATTCCGGTTCGGCAGACAGTTCGATGTTCTGTAGCGGCGCATCGTTAGGCTCGACCGATCCGACCAACTATGCCGCATTCCTGCGCTTCGGTATCCGCACCAGCCTGCAGTCCAAATACGGCCTGCACAATTTGGGCTTCCGTTGCGCCGCACCGGCGAAGTAAAAGTTATTGATGTTTTACCACCAAAGCAGCTTGGGCGGTGTCGCGAGGCATCGCTCTTTTTTTGTCTTCAAAATGCCAAAGCCGCAATTAATACGTGCAATACTATTCGGAATATGGCATAATTCGGCAGTCTTTTGAAAAGAAGGCATCAGGAGTTTGTACAGGTTCCGGCTTGGCAAACTTGTCCGAACCTTAAAGGTTCTTTTTATTTTTCGGAGTATTCCATTATGGCATTGACCGTAGAACAAAAAGCAGAAATTGTTAAAGACTTCCAACGTAAAGAAGGCGATACCGGTTCTTCTGAAGTACAGATCGCATTGTTGACTTTCCGCATCAACGATTTGACTCCTCACTTCAAAGCCAACCCTAAAGACCACCACAGCCGCCGCGGTTTGTTGAAAATGGTAAGCGCGCGCCGCCGTCTGTTGACTTACTTGCGCCGTACCCAACCGGATACTTACCGCAATGTCATTACCCGTTTGGGTCTGCGTAAATAATAATTGATGCGTCCGAAGACACCGCTTTAAAATTCAAAGCGGTGTTTTTTTATTATCAAGGCCGTCTGAAACTTGTGTTTGTTTTCAGACGGCCTTATAGTGAAAGCATTCAAAACCAAGGATGGAAAAATGAAAATTTACGATTTCGTTATGAAAGATGCGCAGGGTCAGGAAGTCAGTTTGGGTGATTATCAGGGCAAAGTATTGCTGATTGTTAACACCGCCACCCGCTGCGGCCTGACCCCGCAATACGAAGAATTGCAGCAGCTCTACGACCGGTACGCCGATCAGGGTCTGGAAATTTTGGATTTCCCGTGCAACCAGTTCCGCGAGCAGGCGCCTGAAAGCAGCAGTGAAATCGCCCAAGTCTGCCAAATGAAATTCGGCACCAAATTCAAGATTTTCGACAAGGTCGAGGTCAACGGCGAGAATACCGCGCCGCTTTATGCTTATCTCAAATCCGAAAAGCCGGAAGACCGGGGCAACCATGTTTTCAAAGATTTGTTGCTGAAGCTGGCTTCCATCGGCGAAAAGCGCGAGGGCAGCGACATCAAATGGAATTTCACCAAATTTTTGGTCAACCGCGAAGGCGAAGTCGTGGCGCGTTTTGCACCGAGCGTGCAGCCTTTTGAAATCGAAAACGATATTCGTGCTTTGCTGTAAGAGGGCGGCAGATTAACCGGGTCGTCTGAAAACCGTTTGCTTTCCACTCAAGCAACAGGTTTTCAGACGGCCTTGTCCTTATTGAATCTGATAATCCAACACAAACCGCGCACCTTGGTCTTGGGCGAGAATATCGGTCAGCACGGGCAGGCTGCTTTTCAGTTGTTCGGCCAAAAGATACGGCGGATTGATGACGAACATGCTGCTGCCGTGCATACCGAAACCGTCGGAGCTTGGCGTGCGGACGTGCAGCTCGGCCTGCAGGAAATTATCGGGTGCGAGTTTTTTCAATTCTTCCGGCAGCTTGCGGCTGTCTTCGCGGCTCAGGCAGGGATACCACACCATATAACAGCCCTGCTCGAAGCGTTTGAGCGCGTCTTTGAGCGTGTGGACGACGCGTTGGTAATCCTGTTTTTCTTCATAAGGCGGATCAATCAGCACCGCGGCGCGGCGTGCCGGCGGCGGCAGCAGGGCAATCAGGCCTTGATAGCCGTCGCTTTGGCCGATAATGCCGCGCCGCCCCAAACGGGCTTCGCGCATATTGTTTTGCAGGTGCTGAAAGTCGGCAGGGTGCAGCTCGAACAGGCGCAGTTTGTCGTTTTCGCGCGTCAGGGCTTGCGCCAGCCACGGCGAGCCGCAATAGAGGTTTTCCTGCGGCAGAATGCTTTTCAGACGGCCTGTGAACGCGGCCAGCTCGGGCGGCAGGTTTTGCGCTTGGTTCAAGCGGGCAATGCCTTGTCTGTACTCGCCGACCTTTTGCGCTTCGCTGCCGCCCAAGTCGTACAGCCCTGCGCCGCTGTGGGTATCGATGTACCAATAGGGCTTGTCTTTGCGGTTGAAATATTCCAGCACGAGAAACAGGGTGAAGTGTTTGAGCATGTCGGCATGGTTGCCGGCATGAAAGGCGTGGCGGTAGCTGAGCATGGGAGGCCGTCTGAAAGTTTGAAGAAAGGGGAAATTATAGCAAAATCTGCGGTCGTTTTTTGCCTGAAAGAGGCCGTCTGAAACGGAAGCGGTGGGGCGGTGGAAAACCGGTGTTTCCGGTGTCGTGATTTGCTTGGTTCCGATTTTGTTTTGTGTGAAGGCCGTCTGAAAACGCGATGGGCAGATCAGGGAATCGCGGTGTCTGATGGTAGGAACTTTCCGGATTGCCAATCCGCCTGATGAAAAAGGCCGTCTGAAAACGACTGCACAGGTTTTCAGACGGCCTTCGGTATCCACAAAGCTGTTTAATTGGCGGCAAAAGTATTGCACTGGTTGATGTCGCCGCTGTCGATACCGCGCTTGAGCCATGCCATGCGTTCGGCAGACGAGCCGTGGGTAAAGCTGTCGGGAACGGCATAGCCCTGCGACTGTTTCTGTAAACGGTCGTCGCCGACGGATTCGGCGGCCAGCATGGCTTCCTGCACGTCATTTGCATCAATCAGGTTTTGGTTGATGGAATCACGCGCCCAAATGCCGGCGAAACAGTCGGCCTGCAATTCGAGTTTGACCGACAAGGCGTTGGCTTGGGCTTTGCCCGCGCCGCGCTGCGCTTGGTTGACCTGCGGCAGGATGCCCAGCAGGTTTTGTACATGGTGGCCGACTTCGTGGGCAATTACATAGGCAAAAGCGGCATCGCCGGCCGCGCCCAGTTTGGTACGCATGTCTTCATAGAACGACAAGTCCAGGTAAACGGTTTGGTCACCCGGGCAGTAGAAAGGCCCCATGGTTGCTTGGCCGGTACCACAGGCGGTGGACGTGCCGCCGGTGTAGAGCACCATTTTGGCGGGGCGGTATTGCTGGCCGTGGCGGGCGAAAATTTTGCCCCAAGTGTCTTCCGTATCGGCCAAGACGACGCGCGAAAGTTCGTTCAGTTGGCTTTCCAATTGGCTGTCTAATTTGGTCGATTGCTGGGTCATGCCCACGCTCGGCGTTCCGACGATGCCGGACAAATCCACACCGTAATAGGCACCAACCAAAAGTACGATGATGCCGATGATGCCGGGCGTTTTACCGCCGCCCCGTCTGCCGCGGCGGTCTTCTACGTTCGAGCTTTGTCTGCGTCCTTGCCATTTCATGTCTGTAATTCCTTTTATCGGGATTTTGAACGTTATTATACGGGAATAAAAGCGGATTCCGTAAGCGGCAGATTAAACGGCATCGGCAGGTGACAGCCGTTTTTTTCAGACGGCCTTTGCGGTAGAATGGAATCCCTTTAACTGTTTGGATCGGGAGGAAGATGATGAAAGTCAGCAGCAAAGCGATTGTCAACGGCGAGTTTGAAGACAAATACGGCAAACGCGGCACGCAGTTTACGCCCAACGGAATGCCGTCTTATTCGATTCCGTTTGAAATCGAGAGCGCACCCGAGGGGACGAAATCGTTTGCGGTGGTATTGGAAGACAAAGACGCGATTACCGCCAGTGGTTTCGTGTGGATTCACTGGCTGATTTCGGATTTGAAGCGCACGTCTGTGGCGGAAAACGAAAGCCAAACCGCCGCGGATTTTACGCAGGGCGCGAACTCGTGGGCGAGCGTGCTGGGCAAGTTCGACATTGCCGAAGCTTCGGCCTACGGCGGCATGGCTCCGCCGAACTGCCGCCACCGCTATGAATTGATTGTGTATGCGCTGGATACGGTGTTGGATTTGCCGCAGGGTTTCCGCTTCAATGATTTGCACTTTGCCATGCAGGGGCATGTTTTGGAAACCGCAAGCGTGATGGGCACTTATGATGTGTAAGGCCGTCTGAAATTTTGCATATGGTTATGAAATAGATTGAAAAAGGCCGTCTGAAAAGCAGTAATCGCTTTTCAGACGGCCTTTTATATTTATATCGTCAGATTAAACCGCTTCGGCTTTGGTAATCACCACCGCTTCGGTCGGTACGTCATCATGATAGCCGTGGCGTTTGGTGGCCACGCCTTCGATGGCATCCACGACGTCGAAGCCTTCCACCACTTTGCCGAATACGGCATAGCCCCATTCCTGCACCACATTGCGGCCGTGCATTTCTTTGGAACGGTGGTTCAGGAATGCGTTGTCGGCGGTGTTGATGAAGAATTGCGCGCTGGCAGAATGCGGATCGGAAGTGCGCGCCATGGCGATGGTGTATTTGTCGTTCGACAGGCCGTTGCCGGCTTCGTTCTGAATCGAATCGCGGGTGGTTTTTTCGTTCATGTTTTCATCCATGCCGCCGCCCTGAATCATGAAGCCTTTGATGACGCGGTGGAAAATCACGCCGTCGTAGAAGCCGTCTTTGACGTATTGCTCGAAGTTGGCGGCGGTAACGGGAGCTTTGTCGAAATCCAGTTCGATTTTGATGTCGCCTTTGTTGGTGTGCAGAATAATCATGGGGTTCCTTTCGTTAAAAATCGGTTTGAACATGGTGTGCAAAGCATGAAATTCAAGGCCGTCTGAAAAGATTATTTTTCAGACGGCCTTGAACGATACGGCTTACATCCAGAAGAAGTAGGCTGCGGCGGAAACCAGCACGATGCACAATACGTTGAGCAGCAGGCCGACGCGCATCATTTCTTTTTGCTGAATCAGGCCGCTGCCGAACACAATCGCATTGGGCGGCGTGGCAACCGGCAGCATAAACGCGCAAGAAGCACCGATACCGATCACCAAAACCAACACTTCCTGCGGCATGCCCATTTGTGCGGCGATGGTGGCGAAAATCGGTACCAGAAGCGCGGCGGATGCGGTGTTACTGGTGAATTCGGTCAGGAAAATGATGAATGCGGCTACCGCTGCAATCACCACCAGCGGATGCGTGCCGCCGAAAGTCGAGGCAATCTGTTCGCCCAAAGCCAGCGATGCGCCTGAAGATTGCAACAGCGCGCTCAGGCTGATGCCGCCGCCGAACAGCATCAATACGCCCCAGTCGGTATTGCGGGCAATTTCTTTCCATTGCGCTACGCCGAATACCACCACGGCAACGGCAGCAATCAGGGCGATGACGGTATCGGGGTTGCCGATGCCGAACGCGGTTTTAATCTTGGAACTGAAAATCCATGCGGCGGCGGTGGCGATGAAAATCAGCAGCGCGATGACACGGTGCAGCGTCCACGGAATGTCTTCTGCTTTCACTTCTACGCGCTCGTTCAGATTCGGTTTCAATACCAGCCACAGCGAAACCAACATCAAAGGCAGCATGAGCAACATCATCGGCAGGCCGATTTTCATCCAGCCGGCGAAATCCAAACCGATGGCTTTGGCGGCAATCGCGTTAGGCGGCGAGCCGACCAGCGCGCCCAAGCCGCCGATACTGGCGCAATAAGCGATGCCCAACAGGACGAAAACAAAAGTTTTGCGCTCTTTTTCTTTGTCCAAATGATCCATCATGCCGATGGCCAGCGGCAGCATCATCGCAGCGGTGGCAGTGTTGCTGATCCACATCGATAAAAAGGCGGTCACACCGAACAGCATCAATACGGCGGCTTTCATGTTGCCGCCGGAAAGACGGAGCAGGGCGATGGCGATTTTACGGTCGAGACGCTGCATGTGCAGGGCGGTAGCCAGCGCGAAACCGCCGAAGAAAATATAGATGATGGGGTCGGCAAAACCGGCCATGGCTTTTTTGATGTCCATTTCGGGAAAACCCAAAACCGCCGCCAAAATCGGCACCATCAGCGCGGTTACGGTAATATGGACGGCTTCGGTAAACCACAAAATCGCGACGAACAGCAGAATCGCCAAGCCTTTGTTGGCATTCGCTTCATAGGGCAGGATATGGTAAACGCCGAAGCTGACTATCGCGGCAATAATGGTAATGATGAGGCCTTTAAAGTCGGTAATCGGCTTTTGTGCGCTGAGCAGCTCGACATTTTCTGGATGTTCCGATTTGTCTTTTGCATGTAAATCCATACTGCGTTCCTTTGTGAAAGTGAATTGAAAAGACAGGGTTTCGAGTAGATTATTTCATCATTCAGAATCCGGCCGGATGAGGCAGGCTCAAAATAATAGTAAGAATTAAACGGCAGTATATTTGTAATTGAAGATAGTGTAAACATAGTGTAATCATTTTGACGGGGAATTTGTCTTTTAAAAAATCTTTATGCTGTTTGAAAGCTATTTAATTTAAAAAGTCAGGATGTTTTTACAATTAAATGGCTTGTAAAACGATAGCGATGTTAAGAATAAAACCGAATCGGTAAAGCCTTGTTGTAGGTTGAAATCGTTATGAATGCTAATGATAGAAAAGGCCGTCTGAAAAACAGAGCAGACTTTTATTCTGTCCTGTCTTTCAGACGGCCTTACATAAATGAGGATTATTTGCCCCGTAACATTTTTGCCGCTTCAACTGCGTAGTAAGTCAAAATACCGTCGGCACCGGCGCGTTTAAAAGCCAAAAGACTTTCCAAAATGACTTTTTCCCCATCCAACCAACCGTTTTGAATCGCAGCCTGAAGCATGGCATATTCGCCGGAAACCTGATAGGCATAAGTCGGTACGCCGAATTCGTTTTTCACACGGCGAACCACGTCCAGATAAGGCAGCCCCGGTTTGACCATCACCATATCCGCCCCTTCCTGCAAATCCAATGCCACTTCCTGCAAGGCTTCATTGGTGTTGGCAGGATCCATTTGATAGGTTTTTTTGTCGGCTTTGCCCAAATTTCCCGAACTGCCGACCGCATCGCGGAACGGCCCGTAAAATGCGGATGCGTATTTCGCGGAATAGGCCATAATGCGGGTATGGATGTGGCCGGCATCTTCCAAGGCTTCACGAATGGCCGAAATGCGGCCGTCCATCATGTCGGAAGGCGCGACGACCTGCGCACCGGCTTCCGCATGACACAATGCCTGTTTTACCAATACGTCGATGGTTTCATCGTTTAAGACATAGCCGTTTTTGTCGGTCAAACCGTCTTGGCCGTGAATGGTATAAGGATCGAGCGCGACATCGGTCATAATACCCAGCTCGGGGAATTTTTCACGCAGCGTGCGTACCACGGTGGGTACCAAACCGTCGGGGTTATAGGCTTCTTCCGCGCCGTCGGTTTTGTTTCGGGTAACGACGGGAAATAGTGCCAGCATCGGAATGCCCAAATTCAAGGCTTCTTCGGCGGTAAACAGTAATTTATCCAAACTTTGCCGCTTCACGCCCGGCATGGAAGGGACGTTTTCTTCCGCGTTTTCGCCTTCCAATACGAAAACCGGATAAATCAAGTCATCGGCCGTCAAGGTATGTTCGCGCATCAGGCGGCGGGAAAAATCATCTTTGCGCATACGGCGCATACGGGTAGCGGGAACAAAGCGGGATGGGAAATTCATGTTTTAACCTTTCTGTGAAAAACGCTGTTGCCGGAAACGGGTGTACGGGTTTCAGACGGCCTCTTGATAAGGGCGGCGGACAGCGTGAGCCTGTGTAAACGGTAAATCATCGGGATTCCAAGGCTCGATTTCGGAGACGGCATTAGTGTACGCCGTTTTAACGGTATAAAGAAGTGCGGCCGTACAAAAATAACGGGAGCTTTTAAAAGCTCCCGCAGGTATCAATCTTCGACTTTGCTGATGGCTTGTACCGATTTGGTGATGTCGCGCAACGGATTGGAAGGATATTTTTGCTGCTCTTCATCAGTCATGCCGTCTGAATTAAGCGGTGCCAGATTGGCAAGGGCTTTTTTATACTCGGCTTCCATCAGCTTGGTTTGGCTGATGCGCCAAACGTTACGGCCTTGGTCTTTGACTTGGGCGGCGGTCCATAAGCCTACCTTGTGGTAGTAGAATAAAACCGCATGGGCAAGTGTTTTCATATCGGTATTGGGTTTGCCGCTGCCGATACTGCGGCCGATGCGGTTGTTCCGCAAATCGACGGCTTGGTCGGCGGCCAAACGGCTGTAATAATCGGTTTTACCCTCACGCCAATCGGTATCGCTCAGATAAGCATTGCCGGCACGTTCGGCGATTTCACTGTCGAATTGCGAGGAAATGGCAGCCTGCCAAAGCGTATGACGCACGGCATTTACCTGCGTACCACGTCCGTCGCCGTTGGCCTGATTGTCCAAGCCGGTACGGTCAGACAGGCGGACGGCATTACTGGTGATATTGGTGGATTTTTTATCTTCTACGCCGATGGTTTGCGCGACCACCGGATGACTGATAAAAAACTGGGCGATTTTGCTGCGGCGGCTTTGGTCGTCTTGATAACTCTGACAACCGGCCAATAGACCGCTTAAAGTCAAAATGAGTAATTTAGTATGTGCCATGATAAAAATGATATTGTTGTGATATTGTTTTCAATATTTAACATAAAAATATACCACAGGGCAAAAAATATTTTCAGACGGCCTCATTTTACCTCTCAACGGCCTATAAAGCCGCTGAAATCTCGCTGCGTAATTTGTTTAAGAAACGCCCCTGTCGCACCAGTTGGGCAGCATTTTCATAATCTGTTTCTTGAAAAGCGAGGCTTAGTGCAGCAAACAAAGATTCTTGCTCGTTTTGGATTTCTCGATCCAAATCAGCAACGGCGGCTTGGTTGTGTTCCATTTGAGCCTCCATTAAAGTTTCGCGCCACTCCATTTGCTGCATTAAAAATTCCGGTGCGAAAGCCGTGTGTTCCGGTGCATCGGCATCAATGTTTTGCATTTTCAACAGATAGGATGCACGGTCAATCGGATTTTTTAAGGTACGGTAGGCTTCATTGACGGTAGCAGACATCATTACTGCCTGCTTTTGTTCAAAAGAAGATGCCGCGGCAAATTTATCAGGATGGAAACGGGCCGACAGGTCACGGTAAGACTGTTCTAGTTGTCCGGTATCCAAGTCGAATACGGGAGGGAGTCGGAATAAGTCGAAATATTGGCTCATGATAGGAAATCATGCAGCCGTTTTGTCAGGCTGCTTTCTTTGTAAAAAACGGAAGAAACGGAATGTTTTTTTCTCGGCGGAAATTTCGACAGCCAATTGTTGAAGTTGTGCAGAATATGCACTTTCGTGATGGCTTTTACGCGCTATTTTCAAAATAGTACGCTTGGCTTCGCCGGCTACGGCCGGATTAGTGTCATGGCGCAATTGAGCCAAAACCCCGATGCCTTCTTTTTTCGGATTTTGTTGTAAAACCGCAATCAAATTCATCCGCCAAAAATCAGGCCGATTAGGCAGGTTTTGTACCAAAGCCTGCCAATCCTGCTATCGGAAGCGGTTCAGATAATCTTCCGCTTCCAATAAGGCACAATCTTCCCAATATTCGCGCGAATATTGTCTGCTTTGTAAAAGTATCTGATTGAATTAGATAAACATGACGCTATACCCGTAATACAAATATTATTTTTAATATTTTGACAAGTGTAGCGCAAATAATGTTGAATGGATACTTTAATTTTGACGGATATGAAACTATCTCTTAAACGTGAAAACTTTCACCGCAACCGCAGGAATCTTTAACATTCGGGTTTTCAAATTTGAAACCCTCCTGCAGGCCTTCTTTGGTGTAGTCAACTTGCGTGCCATCCAAATAGACCAAACTTTTCGGGTCGACAAATACTTTTGCGCCGAAGGCTTCGAAAACAGCGTCGGATTCGTCCGACTGATCGACAAATTCCAAATTGTAAGCCATACCCGAGCAGCCGCTGGTTTTGACGCCTAAGCGGACACCTAAGCCTTTGCCGCGTTTTTCAAGATAGTTGTTGATGTGTTTGGCTGCATTTTCTGTGATGGTAATCATACTGACTTCCTTATTCCGATTGCTTCCGTATATTTTCAGACGGCCTGCTGCCGCGCCCATGCTACCGCTGCCGCAATCGCGGCTTTGGCTTGCGGGCTGTTTTTCCAGCAGGTGCTGCCGCTTAAAGCCGCACCTTGTTCCAGAATATCGGCAGGGTCGGCCGCAGCAAGTTTTGCGGTATCGTCCAACCCCATTTCTTTCAGTCGGCGGATAACCGTAGGGCCGACGCCTTTGACCGATAACAGGGATTCAGTTTCTTTCTGACTGAATGCCATATCCGGCTCCTTTTTAGACGGCCTTTGCTTTGATAGAGGCCGTCTGAAAGATTATTGCGCTTCTTTTTTCTTGCGGTAGTCGGCAACCGCTGCTTTAACTGCGTCTTCGGCCAAAATCGAGCAGTGGACTTTTACCGGCGGTAATTCCAATTCCTCGGCGATGTCGCTGTTTTTAATGGCTAAAGCGTCGTCCAAACTTTTGCCTTTGACCCATTCGGTGATCAGGCTGGAAGAGGCGATGGCCGAACCGCAACCGTAGGTTTTGAATTTGGCATCTTCAATAATGCCTTGCTCGTTGACTTTGATTTGCAGACGCATCACGTCGCCGCAGGCCGGTGCACCGACCATGCCGGTACCGACCGAATCGTCGCCTTTGTCGAAGGTGCCGACGTTGCGGGGGTTTTCATAATGGTCGATGACTTTGTCGCTGTATGCCATGATGTGGGTTCCTTGTGGTTTGTTGTTAAAGGGTTTGGTGAAGGCCGTCTGAAAAAGTGGTTTTGGGTTTCAGGAAGCCTTTATGTTGTGGGTTTTCATCGGGTTTCAAGCCGACTGTTTTGTTTTTCAGACGGCGTTATGTGCAATATCTGTCAGTTAGGTAGGTTGGGTTCTCAGCCCAACCTACCGCTTGCTGCTTGAATTTGCTTATCCGTGCCGTCTGAAAAACGGCATTTAGTTTTTTCAGACGGCCTGAATCGGACTGATTTAATGCGCCGCCCATTCGATGGTGTTCAAATCAATCCCGTCCAAATGCATTTCCCACAGCGGTGAGAGTTCGCGCAGTTTGTCGATTTTTGATTTGATCAACTCGGCGGCGTAGGCGACTTCTTCTTCGGTGGTCATGCGGCCGAAGGTAATGCGCAGGGAAGAGTGCGCCAATTCGTCGTTGCGTCCGAGTGCGCGCAATACGTAAGACGGTTCCAAGGAAGCGGAGGTACAAGCCGAGCCGCTGGACACGGCGAGTTCTTTCACGGCCATAATCAGGCTTTCGCCCTCGACAAAGTTGAAGCTGACGTTCAGATTATTCGGTACGCGGTGTTCCAAATCGCCGTTGATGTACACTTCTTCGATGCCTTCGATGCCTTTTAAGAATACATCGCGCAGTTTCAGGTAGTGGGTGGTGTCTTGTTCCAATTCCGCTTTGGCCAAACGGAAGGCTTCGCCCATGCCGACGATTTGGTGGGTAGGCAAAGTACCGGAGCGGAAGCCGCGTTCGTGACCACCGCCGTGCATTTGCGCTTCGAGGCGGACACGCGGTTTGCGGCGGACATACAGTGCGCCGATGCCTTTGGGGCCGTAAACTTTGTGGCCGGACATAGACAGCAAATCGACTTTGGCGGCTTCGACGTCAACCGGAATTTTACCGCAGGCTTGGGCGGCATCGACGTGGAAAATGATTTTGCGTTCGCGGCAGATTTCGCCGATGGCCGGAATATTTTGAATCACGCCGATTTCGTTGTTTACCCACATCACGGAAATCAGGATGGTGTCTTCACGGATGGCGGCTTTCAATACGTCCAAATCAATCAGGCCGTTTTCCTGTACATCCAGATAGGTCACTTCAAAACCTTGCCGCTCCAATTCGCGCATGGTGTCGAGTACGGCTTTGTGTTCGGTTTTGACGGTAATCAGGTGCTTGCCTTTGCTTTTATAAAAGTTGGCCGCGCCTTTGATGGCCAAATTGTTGGATTCGGTTGCGCCGCTGGTAAACACGATTTCTTTCGGGTCGGCATGAATCAGTGCGGCAATGTTGGCGCGGGCTTCTTCAACGGCTTCTTCTGCGACCCAGCCGAAGCTGTGGCTGTTGGATGCGGGGTTGCCGAATAATTCGGTCAGATAGGGAATCATTTTTTCGGCAACACGTTTGTCAACCGGTGTGGTGGCGGCGTAGTCTAAATATACGGGTGTTTTAACGGACATGGTTTGCTCTTTCTGTTTCTATTTTGGTAGTTAATGGATGTGCGTAAAAGTAACGACTTTACCGTCGTTTTCAATATGTTTTTTATCAATAATGCTCTGCAGGGTGACGCTGCTTAAATAGTTGTTGATGGTAACGTTGAGATTTTCCCATAAGTCGTGCGTCAGGCAGGGCGCACCGTGATGGCAGTTGGCTTTGCTGCTGCACTGGGTGGCGTCGAGCTTGTCTTCGGCAGCTTCGATGATTTGGGCGATGTTGATTTCGGAGGCGGGTGCTGCAAGGATATAACCGCCGCCCGGTCCGCGCAGACTTTCGACCAGTTGCGCGCGGCGCAGCTTGCTGAAGAGCTGTTCGAGATAAGAAAGGGAGATGCTTTGGCGTTCGCTGATGGCGCTGAGCTTGACGGCACCGGTTTGTGCATTCATGGCCAGGTCAATCATGGCGGTAACGGCGAAACGGCCTTTGGTGGTGAGTCTCATGGTATGTGCCTGCATGTGGCTTTTTTTATCATGGTTTGATTTTCTAATATCTGAGTGTTTTAGTCAAGTATATGTTCGGGTAGTGTGATTGTTTGTGTTTATGAGCGGATTGGTTTTGTCGAGGTATTGTTTTGTTCGTGATGAAATATCGGGTCAGTAGAAGAGGATGCCGTCTGAAAATTTTTCAGACGGCCTCTCGGCCGAAAAGCAACTGCACAAATGTAATTTTTATGTTAAAGTTTGGCTTTAATAACTTGGCGGTTTGGCCGTCATCAGGGGCTGTTTAAATTTAAAATCAGGATATACGGGAAGGCCGGTGAGAGGCCGTCTGATTTTAAGCTTAAGCAGCCTTATCCATGTGTATGCCTTATTTATATCTATTTCAAGAGGTACTCAATCATGCAGTCTTGGCAACTCCCCGAGCATGTTGCTGATGTTTTGCCGACAAATGCCCGCCAGTTGGAAAGTGCCCGCGAACAGTTGCTGGCTTTATTCCGTGTGCACGGTTATGAACTGGTTCAGCCGCCGCTGATGGAATACAGCAATTCGCTGCTGACGCATATCGATGCAGGTTTGTCTTTGAAGACGATTCGTGTCGCAGACCAAATCAGCGGCCGCCAGTTGGGTATCCGTGCGGACATCACGCCGCAGGTGGCGCGTATTGATGCGCACCTGCTTTCTGCCAATAACGGCATCAACCGTTTATGCTACGCCGGTTCCGTACTGCATGCCCGTCCTGACGGTTTTTTGAAAACGCGGGAACCTTTGCAGGTAGGTGCCGAGCTATACGGTTTTACCGATATTGCTGCCGACATCGAAGTGGTTGATTTGATGTTGAAAAGCATGAAGATTGCCGATTTGGGCGAATTATTGCTGTCTTTAGGGCATGTCGGTGTATTCCGTGCTTTGGCGCAGGCGGCGCAATTGAGTGAGGAACAGGCGGCGCAGTTGCTGGCCTTGATGCAGGATAAAGATGCCCAAGCCGTTGCGGGTGAAGTCAAGGCTTGGAAATTGGACGGTATGTGGGCCAAAGCCTTTACCTTGCTGCCTGCGCTTTATGGCGGCCGTGAGGTATTGGCCGAAGCGCGTGCCAAATTGCCGGATTTGTTTGCGGTGGGTCAGGCCTTGGATGAGTTGCAGGCGATTTGCGATGCTTTTCCCGAGCAAAACGTTCATATCGATTTGTCGGAGCTGCGCGTGGATAATTACCATACCGGTTTGCTCTATGCCGCTTATGGCTCGAAAAGTCATGATGCCGTGGCGCGCGGCGGACGCTATGACGGTTTGGGTGCGTATTTCGGACGTTCCCGTCCGGCAACCGGTTTCAGCTTTGATTTGCGCAGCTTCATTGGGCGTTTGCCGCAAATCGACCGTCAATCTGTGGTGATGGTGGCGCAAAAAGATGTAGAACAGGCGCGGCAGGCGATTGAGGAACTGCGCGGGCAGGGGCAGTGTGTCATTGTGGATTACGGCATGGCGCACAATGGCTCGAAAGATATTGCAGGCCGTCTGAAAGAAATCGACGGTGTATGGGAAGTCATTGAGATTTGATTAATTTTTTAGAGCAGGGTTTTTGATTTATGGCTAAGAATGTTGTCGTAATCGGCGCGCAATGGGGCGACGAAGGTAAAGGTAAGATTGTGGACTGGCTGGCGGAAGAAACCACCGGTGTTGTGCGTTTCCAAGGCGGTCATAATGCAGGCCACACTTTGGTGGTCGGCGGTAAAAAAACCGTTTTACGCCTGATTCCGAGCGGTATTTTGCATGAGCAGCTGGATTGTTTCATCGGTTCGGGCGTGGTGGTTTCGCCGGAAGCGTTGTTGGGTGAAATCGACGAGTTGAACGCCGCCGGTGTGAAAAACGTAGAAGGCCGTCTGAAAATCGCGCCGACCGCGCCTTTGATTCTGCCGTACCATATCGCTTTGGATCAGGCGCGTGAAGCGTCCCGCGGCAAAGGTAAAATCGGTACGACCGGCCGCGGTATCGGCCCTGCCTATGAAGACAAAGTGGCGCGCCGCGCCATCCGCGTGGGCGATTTGCTGAATTTGGATAAAATCCCTGAAAAATTGGAAGCGGTTCTGGCTTATTACAATGTACAGTTGCAGCATTTGCACGGCGCAGAGCCTGTAAAATCTGAAGATGTGATGGCTGTCATTGAAAAAGTGGCACCGCGCATTGTGCCGATGATTACCGACGTTTCGCGTGTGCTGAACGATAAGTCACAAGCCGGTGAAAAGTTGCTGTTTGAAGGTGCGCAGGGTACGTTGCTCGACATCGATTACGGTACTTATCCGTTCGTGACTTCATCCAACTGTCTGGCCGGAGCGGCTTCCGCCGGTGCCGGTGTCGGCCCGCAAATGTTGGATTATGTGTTGGGCATCGTTAAGGCCTATACCACGCGCGTGGGTTCGGGACCTTTCCCGACGGAATTGTTCTGCGAAGTAGGCGCAGGTCTGGCCGAACGCGGTCATGAATTCGGCTCGGTCACCGGCCGTGCGCGCCGTTGCGGCTGGTTTGATGCGGCGGCATTGAAACGTTCGATTCAGGTCAACGGCATTTCCGGTATGTGCATCACCAAATTGGATGTGATGGACGGTATCGAAGAAATCAAGATTTGCGTAGGCTACGAATTGCCTGACGGCAGTAAAACCGACATCCTGCCTTGCGGTTCGGATGCGGTGGAATTGTGCAAACCTATTTTCGAAACCATGCCGGGTTGGGCGGAATCGACTTTCGGTGTGAAAGAATATGACGCGCTGCCTGAAAATGCCAAAGCCTATTTGAAGCGTATCGAAGAAATTTGCGGTGCGCCGGTAGCGATTGTTTCGACCGGCCCGGATCGTGAAGAGACGATTGTGTTGCATCATCCGTTTGCCTGACAGGCCGTCTGAAAAATTCAGCCCTTAAAATCGATGAGATTTTAAGGGCTGAATTTTTTATTTTACGCTTATTTTTGTCAGATTTCAGGGTCATGTAAATGTAGTTTTAAGTAGCTATACTGGGGCTTGATGTAAATCAAGTCAAGCTGGATAAGTAGTTTTATTTCATGTTTATTCCTATCTATCAGATTTAAAAAGTGCTATTCTTAAAATATAAATTATCCGGTTTATTTTGTTTTTAGTTTATTTAAAACAGGAGTTTGATATGTCTGCTGATGTACAGGAACGCCCATTGGGTTGGGAAGGATTTGTTGGCGGCAACTGGGAAACCAATGTCGATGTCCGCGACTTTATTCAGAAAAACTATACGCCGTATGAAGGCGATGCCGGCTTTTTGGCTCCGGCTACCGAAGCGACCACAAAATTGTGGGCGGAAGTCATGGAAGGCATCAAGGTTGAAAACCGCACCCACGAACCATACAAAATCGATGCGCAAGTGGTTTCGGGCATTACCAGCCATGCGCCGGGCTATATCGATAAAGATTTGGAAACCATCGTCGGCCTGCAAACCGATGAGCCTTTGAAACGTGCCATTATGCCGTTTGGCGGTCTGAAAATGGTTCAGGATGCCTGCAAGGTTTACAACGTCGAACTGAATCCCGAAGTAGCGGAAATTTTTACCAAATACCGTAAAACCCATAATCAGGGTGTGTTTGACGTTTACACCCCCGACATCCGCCGTTGCCGCAAATCCGGTGTGATTACCGGTCTGCCCGACGCGTATGGCCGCGGCCGCATTATTGGCGATTACCGCCGTGTGGCGTTGTACGGTATTGATTTCCTGATGAAAGACAAGCTGAATCAATACAATTCGTTGCAGGCCGATTTGGAAAACGGCGTGAATCTGGAAGAAGTGATCCGCCGCCGCGAAGAAATCAACGACCAATACAATGCTTTGGCGCAAATGAAAGAAATGGCCGCGTCTTACGGCTACGACATTTCCAAACCTGCTGCCAATGCCCAAGAAGCGATTCAGTGGACTTACTTCGCTTATCTGGCTGCCGTCAAATCGCAAAACGGTGCGGCCATGTCGTTCGGTCGCGTGTCTTCTTTCTTGGATATTTACATCGAACGCGACCTGAAAAACGGTGTGATTACCGAAACGCAAGCGCAAGAATTTATCGACCACTTGGTGATGAAGCTGCGTATGGTACGCTTCCTGCGCACGCCCGAATACGACCAATTGTTCTCGGGAGACCCGATTTGGGCAACCGAATCCATCGGCGGTATGGGCTTGGACGGCCGCACGCTGGTTACCAAAACCAACTTCCGCGTGCTGCATACGCTCTACAACATGGGGCCGTCTCCCGAGCCGAACATTACGATTTTGTGGTCTGAAAAACTGCCGCAAGGCTTTAAAGAATATTGCGCCAAAGTTTCGATTGACACATCTTCCGTGCAGTATGAAAACGACGATTTGATGCGCCCCGATTTCAACAGCGACGACTATGCGATTGCCTGCTGCGTCAGCCCGATGATTGTCGGCAAACAAATGCAGTTCTTCGGTGCGCGCGCCAACCTGGCCAAAACCCTGCTGTACGCAATCAACGGCGGTGTGGATGAAAAATCGAAAGAGCAGGTTGGTCCGAAAACCGAACCGATTTTGGACGAAGTTTTGGATTACGAAACCGTGTTCAACCGCATGGATCAGTTCATGGATTGGTTGGCGACCCAATACGTTACCGCTTTGAACATCATCCACTACATGCACGACAAGTATTCGTACGAAGCCGCGCTGATGGCCTTGCATGACCGCGACATCATCCGCACAATGGCTTGCGGTATCGCCGGTTTGTCCGTGGCGGCCGACTCGCTGTCTGCGATTAAATACGCGAAAGTGAAACCTGTTCGCGACGAAAACGGCATTGCAGTCGATTTTGAAATCGAAGGCGAATATCCGCAATTCGGTAACAACGATGACCGCGTGGACGACATCGCCTGCGATTTGGTGGAACGCTTCATGCGCAAAGTGGCTACCCACAAAACCTACCGCGATGCGATTCCGACGCAATCCGTGTTGACCATTACGTCCAACGTGGTTTACGGTAAGAAAACCGGTAACACGCCTGACGGCCGCCGCGCAGGTGCGCCGTTCGGTCCGGGTGCCAACCCGATGCACGGCCGTGATGTGAACGGTGCGGTTGCCTCGTTGACTTCGGTAGCGAAACTGCCGTTTGAGTTTGCCAAAGACGGTATTTCCTACACCTTCTCGATTGTACCGGGTGCGTTGGGTAAAGACGAACGCTCACGCGAACGCAATCTGGCAGGCTTGATGGACGGTTATTTCCATCACGAAGCCGGTGAATTGGAAGGCGGACAACACTTGAACGTCAACGTGTTGAACCGCGAAACCCTGCAAGACGCGATGGAGAATCCGGATAAATATCCGCAACTGACCATCCGCGTATCGGGTTATGCGGTGCGTTTCAACTCCCTGACCCGCGAGCAGCAGCAGGACGTGATTACCCGTACCTTTACCGAAACCATGTAAAGTAAGGGTTGGGTGTGAAACAATGCCGGGTCGTTAATCCGGCATTGTTTTTATCCGTAGATTTTCAGACGGCCTTTTGATACAGACCTCTATTATGCAGACATTTACCATTAATCCCGAACAACAGGGCAAAGACATCAAACCGCGTATCCGTGCCAAAACAGAAAGCGGTCACCGCCATTATCAGGGCAAAGGCATCGTGCATTCCATCGAGTCTTGCGGTACGGTGGACGGCCCCGGGCTGCGCTATGTATTGTTCTTACAAGGCTGCCTGATGCGCTGCCTGTATTGCCACAACCGCGACACTTGGGATCTGCATACCGACAAAGCCCAAGAGTTGACGGTTGAGCAGGTGATGAAGCAGGTAATGTCATACCGCCATTATCTGCGCGCCACCGGCGGCGGGGTAACGGCCACCGGCGGCGAGCCGCTGCTGCAATATGAATTCGTGCGCGATTGGTTTACTGCCTGCCGCGAACACGAAATCCATACCTGCTTGGATACCAACGGTTACGCCCTGCATTACGATGAAATTTTAGACGGCCTGCTCGACCATACCAATTTGGTTATGCTGGATTTGAAACAGATCGATCCCGATATTCATAAGGTATTGGTAGGGATTCCGAATACCAAAACCTTGAACTTTGCCCGCTATCTGGCCGAACGCAAGCAGCCGACGCGGGTGCGCTATGTGATTGTGCCGGGCTATACCGACGACGAACGTTCGGCCAACTTGTTGGGCGAGTTTATCGGCGGCATGGAAAACATCGAAACCGTCGAGCTTTTGCCGTATCACGAATTGGGTGCGCACAAATGGGCATTGTGCGGCGACGAATACAAACTGACCGGCGTCCATCCGCCGCCGAAAGAGACCGTATTGAAAATCAAGGAAATATTGGAAGGTTACGGTAAGAATATTATTTATTGATTCTGCTGTTAATCGAAAGGCCGTCTGAAAAATAATTTTCAGACGGCCTTTTGCCGGATGATTTTATTTGATGATAACGGGCTTGTCGGTCGACATGATGATGCCGCCGCCCAAGCAGACATCGCCATCGTAAAGGACGGCGGATTGGCCGGGGGTAACCGCCCATTGCGGTTCGTCGAAAACCAATTCGGCGGTGTCATCGTCGAGATAACGTAATTCGCAGGCGGCATCGGCCATGCGGTAACGGGTTTTGCAGGTATAGCGGCCTTCAGACGGCCTTTGCGGCAGCGTCCAGCTCAAATCGTTCATGACGAGGCTGTCGGTATAGAGCAGCGGGTGCTCGTGGCCTTGTACGACGATGAGTTCGTTTTTTCCCAAGTCTTTGGCGGCAACGAACCAGGGCTCGCCGGCTCCGCCGATACCCAAGCCTTTGCGCTGGCCTAAGGTGTAAAACATCAGGCCGACATGTTCGCCGACGACTTTGCCTTCGGGCGTAACCATTTTGCCGTTGTCGGTAGGCAGGTATTTTTGCAGGAATTCGCGGAACGGGCGTTCACCGATAAAGCAGATACCGGTGCTGTCTTTTTTGGTTGCGGTCGGCAGTTCGAATTCGGCTGCCAGGCGGCGGACTTCGGGTTTTTCCAAACCGCCCAAAGGAAAAACGGCCCGTTCGAGCTGATACGGTTTCAAACGGTAGAGAAAATAGCTTTGGTCTTTGTTTTGGTCGAGGCCTTTGAGCAAGTAATGCACGCCGTTGCGCACTTCTTTGCGCGCATAGTGGCCGGTGGCAATCGTATCCGCGCCTTGTTCGATGGCGTAATCCAAAAAGCATTTGAATTTGATTTCGGCATTGCACAACACATCGGGATTAGGGGTGCGGCCTGCGCGGTATTCTTTCAAAAAATAGGCGAAAACGTTGTCTTTGTATTGCGCGGCGAAATTGACGATGTCGATGTCGATGCCGAGTATGTCGGCCACGGCAATGGCATCGAACGAATCTTGTTTGATGCTGCAATATTCGTTGTTGTCGTCGTCTTCCCAGTTCTGCATAAATACGCCGTTGACTTGGCAGCCTTGTTTTTTCAACAGGGCGGCGGTAACGGACGAATCTACGCCGCCGGAAAGGCCGACGATGATGTTTTGCGGGGTGTGTTCGGTAGTCATGCGGGCAAGCTATGGGGGGGAAACATAAAATTTAAAGTGGAATTGTAGCATATTGGGTAGCAATATCGTTTGTCCGGATGCGTAAAGGAGCCGTCTGAAAACCATATGGTTTTCAGACGGCCCCGGGTATATTTGACGCTTAGGGTTTAGTGTTGGTGCGAACCTTCGCCATGCTTTTGTTTATGCGCAGGCATGGGAGCGGTTTTGACCGGAACTTTGATGTTTTGCGGTTTGGCATTTTTGAATTTGAGCGTAACCGGAACGGTTTCGCCGTCTTTCAATTGGCGTTTCAGACCCATGAACATGATGTGGTAGCTGCCCGGTTTCAATTCGGTATCAGCCTTGCTCGGCAGGGGGACACCGCCTTCGACTTCGCGCATACGCATCACGCCGTTGTCGTTGATGTGGGTATGCACTTCAACGCGTTCGGCCACTTCGCTGCTGCCGCCGATTAAGAAATCCTGTTTGGCCTCATCATTGTGAATGGTCATGAATGCACCGCTCATGTTCATGCCTGCAACGGTAGCGCGTGCCCATGCATCTTTAACATGAATGCCTGCGGCCGAAGCAGAAGTGGCCAAACCGGCGGCGATCAGGGTTGCCAAAAATTTTTTCATGTCGCATTCCTTGTGAATGATGGTAATAGAATAATGTTACAGTAAAAGGCCGTCTGAAGGCTTTGACGTGGATTAAAACGCAGGTTAAAACAGGTTAAACCCGAATTCGCGCCACAGCGACATCAGCCAGACCAAAGCCAGCAAGGTCAAAGCCAAAAGCTGGGCGGCCGAGCCTGCGTCTTTGGCGCGTTTGGCCAGCTCGTGTTTTTCGGTGGAAGTGTGGTCGACGGCCGCTTCGATGGCAGTATTGAATAATTCGGTAATCAGCGAAACAAACGAAGCCATAATCAGCAAAATGCGTGTGGACGGGCCGAAGTTGAGGAAAAAGGCGACGATAATCAAAATGGCGTTGAGCAGCACCAATTGGCGGAACGCGCTTTCGAAACGGTAGGCGGCTTTGAGACCGTCTTTGGAGTAGCCGAACGCATTGATGATGCGCCGAAGTCCGGTTTTGCCTTTTTTGGCGGCGGCATAAGAGTCGTTTTTCATAGCGGATGATGAATCAGGATTGTCATGGTTGGGCAGATAACAGGCCGTCTGAAAAATCTTTTTTTCAGACGGCCTCCGGTTAATCAGGCTTTCGACCAAGATTCGACGGTATCGGCAAACATCGCCGCGACGTCAAAACCTTTCTGTTTCATGATTTCTTGGAAACCGGTCGGGCTGGTTACGTTGACTTCGGTCAGGTTGCTGCCGATGACATCCAATCCGGCCAGCAAAATACCGCGGCGTTTCAGTTCGGGGGCGAGGGTTTCGGCAATTTCGCGGTCTTTTGCGCTGAGTTCCTGCGCCACGCCGCGTCCGCCTGCGGCCAGGTTGCCGCGTGTTTCGCCGTTTTGCGGTATGCGTGCCAAAGCGTAAGGTACGACTTCGCCGCCGATAATCAGGATGCGTTTGTCGCCGTCGACGATTTCGGGGATGTAACGTTGCGCCATGATGGTGCGCGTATCAAGCTGCATCAGGGTTTCGAGAATACTGCCGATATTTGGGTCGGTTTCGGTCAGGCGGAAAATGCCCATGCCGCCCATGCCGTCGAGCGGTTTGACGATGATGTCGCCGTGTTCTTTCAAAAAAGCGCGCACGTCTGCCGAACGGGTAGTGACCAAAGTCGGCGCGGTAAACCGGCTGAAATTCAAAATCGCCAGTTTTTCATTGAAATCGCGCATGGCCTGACCGCTGTTGAATACTTTTGCACCTTGTTCTGCAGCCAGCGTCAGAAACTGGGTGGCATACAGATATTGCATGTCAAACGGCGGGTCGGTGCGCATAATCACCGCGTCGAAATCTTTTAAGGCCGTCTGAATTTTATCGCCACTTTCAAACCAGGCATGATCGTCATCGCTTTTTGCACCGAGAAATTCAAACGGTGCCGCTTGTGCCACCACCAAGCCTTGCTGTACCGACAATTCGCTGCTCAAGGTATGCGAAAGCCGCCAGCCGCGCTTGGCCATTTCGCGCATCATGGCGTAGGTGGTGTCTTTGTAGGTTTTGAAAGTAGCCATCGGATCGGCGATAAACAGAACGTTCATGGAATTTCCTTAAGATGAGACAGCATCATCATACACTTGTTGAGGCCGTCTGAAAATTTTAAGTCAGGTTGAGTTTGATATTTAAAGTAAAAATAATGCATGTTATTATATGAATGATTTAATCATTAAATATGGGGAATTCAATGAATAAAATAATGTTTGCGGCATTGGTTTGGGGTTTGTCTGTTCCGGCTTTGGCGAATGATTACGCGAATTACACCAAGGAGGAATTGCGTAAGTTGTGTGAGTTTCAAAAGCAGAGTCTGCAACGGAAACACAATGGCACACCGGCTTGCGAGGCTTTGAAAAAAAGAAGACGTAAGTAAGGTTTATTTAAAATAAGAGAGGCCGTCTGAAAACCGGTAGATTTTCAGACGGCCTCTCTTACGTCATTCCCGCGTAGGCGGAAATCCAGTCTTATCAGCTTCAGAAATATATGAAGGTTGCAGGAAATGGATATTCTGGATTCCCGCCTATGCGGGAATAACGGGTAAAGATTTCGTCATTGGAATCGAGTGTGGCAATGGTCCGGCTTATTTTTGTCACTGCGCATTCAAACAAAACCAATCAAGCCGCGGCCAGGGTGAGCAATTCGGCCGCATGGTGGCGGGTGGTATCGGTGATGGTTTCACCGCCGAGCATCCGGGCAACTTCTTCCACACGCTCTTGTCCTTTCAGAACGCGGATTTCGCTGACGGTTTGTTCGCCTTCGCTGTGTTTGCGTACCTGCCAATGGTGTTCGCCGCAGGAGGCGACTTGCGGCAGGTGGGTAACGGCCAAGACTTGGTGCCGTTTGCCCAAAGCGCGCAAAGCTTTGCCCACTGTTTCGGCGACGCCGCCGCCGATACCGGTATCGACTTCGTCGAAAATCAGGGTCGGTACATGGGTATATTGGCTAGATACGACTTGAATGGCCAGGCTGATGCGTGCCAATTCGCCGCCGGAGGCCACTTTGTTTAACGGACGCGGTATGCTGCCTTTGTTGGCGGCAACTTGGAACTGGACTTGTTCCAAACCGTGCGCGGTCGGGGATGAGGGCAGCAGGATAATGTCGAAACGCGCGCCTTTCATGGCCAAATGCTGCATGTGCTCGGTGGTTTCGCTGCCCAAACGCTCGGCGGCTTGGTGGCGCATAGCGGATAGGGTTTGGGCGGCTTCTTGGTATTCGGCAAATTGCTGGGCAACGGCAGCTTCCAAGGCTTCCAAATCGGCAGCGGCGTGCAAGGTTTCTAATTGGCCGGCGATTTCCGTTAATTTATCCGGCAGGGTTTCCGGCTCGATACGGTATTTGCGCGCCATGCTCATGAGTTCGGCCATGCGGCGTTCCTGTTCCGCCAATTCATCGGGGTTGATGTCGGTGCGTCCGGCGACATCGCGCATATTGGCGCTGATTTCGCCCAATTCGGCTTCGATGCTGGCCAGCATGTTCAGGCTTTCGGCAAAGCGCGGTTCGATGTTTTGCAGGTTGCCGAGCAGTTTTTGGCATTGGTAGATTTGGCGCTGGATGCCGTTGTCGCCGTCGATGTTTTCGCTGATTTGTTCGGCGGTTTGCAGCAATTCGGCGGAATGCGCCAGGCTGTCGTGACTTTGGCTGAGGGCTTCCCATTCGCCTGCCTGCAGGTTGAGTTGGGTCAGCTCGTTAAACTGCCATTCCAAGCGTTCGCGTTCGATGGCGGTATTTTCAGACTGCTCTTGCGCTTCCTGGAGCGATTTTTTAGCCGCTACCCAGCTTTGATAGTGTTGGCGCACGGCTTCGGCTTGGGCCGATGCGCCGGCGAAAGCGTCTAAAAGCTGGCGTTGGGCAGATTCTTGGTTCAGCGAATGATGGGCGTTTTGGCCGTGAATATCAATCAGCTGTTCGCCGATGGCTTTGAGCTGTACCAACGTAGCGGCCTGGTTGTTGATGTAGCTGCGGCTTTTGCCTTTGGCATCGATAATGCGGCGGATGCTGAGCTCTTCCGCACCGTCTTCCAGCAGGCCTTGTTCGTGTAATTGGGCTTGCAGCTGAGGCAGGCCGCCGATGTCGAACAGGGCGGACAATTGTGCTTCTTTGGCCCCGTTGCGCACTTGGCTGTAATCGGCTTTGTCGCCGAGAAGCAGGCCGAGAGCGTCAAGTGTGATGGATTTGCCGGCACCGGTTTCGCCGGTCAGGACGGTGAAGCCGTTTTGGAAATCGAGATTGAGCTGTTCGACAATGACAAAGTCGCGCAATGAAAGTGCCATCAACATAAGTTTTCCTCACTGGGCAGGATAAATATGGTTTGGTTTAGATTTTTGGAATTATAACTAAGATTTTTTATAGTTTGAATAAGATTTTCTATATTTTATTTAGAAAATATTGTGAATTGATTTATGATTTTGAATTTGTTGATTTTATTTTGTTGGAAAAAGGCCGTCTGAAAATTTTTCAGACGGCCTGTGGTTTATCCGGTTTGTTTTACATAAAGATGTCGACGATCAGAACCAATGCCAGTGCGGAGAAGGCACCGATGAAGGAAACCATCGTTTTGGCCATGAACTGGTCTTTGACATCTTTAAGGCCGTAGAGTCCGTTGAACACCCAGAAGCCGCTGTCGTTAAAGTAGCTGAAGGATACGGCGCCGGCACAGGTGGACATGGCGACCAATACCGGATTCAGGCCTAATTGCGGTACCAAAGGTGCGGTTAGGGTGGCGGCGGTAATCAGTGCCACGGTCGCGCTGCCCAAAGAGATACGCATCAGGGCGGCAATCACGAACGGAATCAGGATGCCCGGAATACCGATGTTCAATACGGCTTCGCCCAAGGCATTGCCGATACCGGCATCGCGTACCACATAACCCAGCGCACCGCCCGCACCGGTAATAAACAGAATCATACCGGTTGATTTGACGCCGTCTTCGATGGCGTCGGCGGATTCTTTGGCGGTCAGGCGGCGGCCTAAGCCGTAGAGCGCAATCAGCAGGCCGATAATCAGTGCAATCACCGGATGGCCGACCATTTTTAAGAATGAAGCAAACGCGCCTTCCATTTTTAGGAAATCAACCGTGGTATTACCCAAAATCAGCAGCAGCGGAATCAGAATCGGGGCGAAAGACAAACCGGCGCCCGGCAGGTTTTTGTCTTTGTAGATTTGTTCCATGTTTTCAATGGATTTGATGTACTCTTGTTTGAAATCGGTGCGGATAAAATCGGTACCGTCTTCGGTAGGGATTTGGTAGATTTTTTTACCCAGCCATTTGGAATAGAGGGTAGACATAATCAATACCGGTAAAGTCATGACCAAGCCCCAGACAATCATCATGCCCATATCAATTTCCAAGATACCGGCAACGGCCAGCGGGCCTGGGGTAGGCGGGATGAAGACGTGTGCCAACTGCAAACCGGTGGCCATTGCCAAGCCTAAGCCGATGACGCTTTTACCGGTCATACGCGACAGGGATTTTGCCAGCGGGGTCAGGATCACCAGGCCGGAATCGGCGAATACGGGAATGGCCACCACATAGCCGGTAAGTGCCAACGCCCATTCTTCTTTGGCTTTGCCGATGAGTTTGATGATGGAAAACGCCATTTGTTCGGCCGCGCCGGAACGTTCCAAAATCGCACCCATCATCACGCCCAGACCGATGATGATACCGGTGCTGCCCAAAGTGCTGCCGAAGCCTTTGGTAATCGAACTGATGACGTCGGCGAAAGGCAGGCCGCCGATCAGGCCGGTTACCAAAGACGAGATAATCAGGGCGACAAATACGTGGATGCGGGTTTTCATTGCTAAGATCAACAGCAGGATGATCCCCACGGCCAAGCCGATTAACATTTGGCCGCTGCTTACGGTAGCTTCCATCTTTTTTCCTTTATTGAAGTAGAGAATATGGATTGTTGCCTGATTGGGTTCGGACGGCAGGCCGTTTTTCAGACGGCCTGCGTCGGATTACCGTCAAACAGGCATATGGTTTTTATTTAACGCACCAGACACGGTTTTTTGTTGTCGAACTCCCAGCCCGGAATCAGGTACTGCATCGCTATCGCGTCGTTGCGTGCGCCCAAACCCATGTTTTTGTAGAGTTCGTGGGCTTTTTGGACTTGATCCATGTCGAGTTCGATGCCCAAGCCCGGTTTTTTCGGCACTTCCACCAAGCCGCCTTTGATTTGCAGCGGCTCTTTGGTAAGGCGTTGGTTGCCTTCCTGCCAAATCCAGTGGGTGTCGATGGCGGTAATGTTGCCCGGAGCGGCTGCGGCAACATGGGTGAACATTGCCAGCGAAATATCGAAGTGGTTGTTGGAATGCGAACCCCAAGTCAAACCCCATTCATGACACATTTGGGCAACGCGCACCGAACCCTGCATCGTCCAGAAATGCGGGTCGGCCAGCGGAATATCGACGGATTGCAGCGAGATGGTGTGACCCATCTGACGCCAGTCGGTCGCAATCATATTGGTGGCGGTCGGCAGGCCGGTGGCGCGGCGGAATTCGGCCATCACTTCGCGGCCGGAATAACCTTGCTCCGCACCGCACGGGTCTTCGGCATAAGCCAGCACACCTTTGAGTTCCTTACCGATTTCGATGGCTTCGGCCAACGACCAAGCGCCGTTGGGGTCGAGCGTGATGCGGGCTTCGGGGAAACGTTTCGCCAACGCCTTGATGGACTCGGCTTCTTCAAAACCGGCCAACACACCGCCTTTGAGTTTGAAATCGTTGAAGCCGTATTTTTCGTAGGCGGCTTCGGCCAAACGCACCACGGAATCAGGCGTCATGGCCACTTCGTGACGCAGGCGGTACCAGTCGCAGGCATCGTTTTCCTGATTTTGGTACGGCAGGTCGGTTTTTTTGCGGTCGCCGACGAAGAAGAGATAGCCCAGCATTTCCACCGCATCGCGCTGCTGGCCGTCGCCCAAGAGCGAAGCCACGGTGACGTTCAGGAATTTGCCCAACAAATCGAGTATGGCCGCTTCGATGGCGGTTACGACGTGGATGGTGGTGCGCAGGTCGAAAGTCTGCAAACCGCGTCCGCCCGCGTCGCGGTCGGCAAATTGATTGCGTACCGCAGTCATCACGTTTTTATATTCGCCGAGCGTTTTGCCGATGACCAAAGGTTTGGCATCTTCCAGCGTCTGGCGGATTTTTTCGCCGCCCGGCACTTCGCCCACGCCGGTGTTGCCGCCGTTGTCCTTCAGGATAACGATGTTGCGCGTGAAATAAGGGGCGTGCGCGCCGCTCAGGTTCAGCAGCATGCTGTCGTGGCCGGCCACGGGGATAACGGTCATTTCGGTGATGATTGGGGTAGACATGGTACGACTCCTTAAAAAAAACTGACGGGTTTGAAATCAGGATTTCAGACGGCCTTTCAGAACAGGCCGTCTGAAAGAAATACTGTGTCATTCAATTTATCTATGGCTATTATAGGCAAATGTATGCAGGCGGGAACTGTCCGAATTCATCAATCTAGTTGGTTGTAGTCGGCGATTTTTTGTGCAGATGTACAAGATTTAACAAACCAATCATCCGGTTCTTTACACATTGCTAACGAACGGTATTTAAAAAGGATAAAAGTCGAGGGGCTTTGCAGCGGTGTACAGATTGTTGAAATACTGCCGTGGGAAAATTCTTTGAATTGGTTTATATAGATAGGCCGAGACCTTTGCGAAACCCGGAAAATATTCAAAAATTTCTAATCCGTCATTCCCGAGAAGGCAGGAATCCAGAATTTTAACCTGCTGTAATTTATCAATATTTCCGAAACCGATAAGTCTGGATTCCCGCTTTCGCGGGAATGACGGAAATGGATTTTTTAGTTTAAGTTGGGTTTTGCAAAGGTTTCAGGCCGTCTGAAAAATATTGCAGCCGTTCTAATAAAAATAATATTGCCCGTTTTTCTGTTTCAGGATGCCGAAGTTTCCTGATTCGGCATAATCGACAAAACCGAAGCGCAGATGCACATAATTTTGTCGAATACGAAGTCTTTTTTTATGCGTTTGCACGATGATAAATCAGATGAAAAATCTTAGACTGTTCCAAATTTCAAAATAAACAAGGAGTCGTAGTATGAATGAGAAATACTTTCCCAACCCGTTGCGCCGGCGTTTGCTGAATCATGAAAAATTAATCGGCTGCTGGAGCGCGTTGGGCAGTCCGATTACCACGGAAGTGTTGGGATTGGCCGGATTCGACTGGATTTTGCTCGACGGCGAACACGCGCCGAATGACGTATTGTCGTTTGTGCCGCAGCTGATGGCCTTGAAAGACAGCAACAGTATGCCGGTGGTGCGTCCGCCGCAAAACGATCCGGTGGTAATCAAGCGTCTGCTCGACATCGGTTTTTACAATATTCTCGTGCCGTATGTCGAAACGGAAGAAGATGCAGTTCAAGCCGTGGCCTCCACTCGTTATCCGCCAGTCGGTATCCGCGGCGTATCGGTAGGGCACCGCAACAACGGTTACGGTACGGTTCCGGATTACTTCAATAAAATCAACGACAACATCGGCGTATTGGTGCAGGTGGAAAGCCGCTTGGGCGTGGAAAACGTGGATGCCATCGCCGCGGTTGACGGCATCGACTGCATTTTTGTCGGCCCGGGCGATTTGTCGGCGGCATTGGGCTATCTGGGTCAGCCGAACCATCCGGAAGTGCAGAAAGTGATTCAGGATATTTTTGCCGCCGCCAAACGCCATGGCAAAGCCAGCGGCATTCTGGCACCGGTTGAGGCCGATGCCCGCCGCTATATCGAATGGGGCGCGACTTTTGTCGGCGTCGGCAGCGATTTGGGCGTGTTCCGCGGTGCCAGTCAGGCATTGGCAGACAAGTTTTTAAAATAAACGTTTCCCGAATCCGGGCGACGGATAGTTTTCAGACGGCATCGACAGGCCGTCTGAAAACCAATAAGTGAATGAAACAGAAAGGAAAATCATGAAAATCGGTTTTATCGGCTTAGGCATTATGGGCAAACCCATGAGCAAAAACCTGCTCAAAGCAGGCTACGACCTCGTGGTGCTCGACTTCAACCAAGACGCGGTCAAAGAAGTGGTTGACGCAGGCGCAACCGCCGCCGCCACGCCCAAAGAAGTCGCGCAGCAGGTCGATGTCGTCATCACCATGCTGCCCAACTCGCCCCATGTCAAACAGGTCGCACTGGGCGAAAACGGCATCGCCGAAGGCGCAAAAGCAGGTTTGGGCTTTATCGACATGAGTTCCATCGCACCGCTGGCCAGCCGCGAAATCCATGAAGAACTGGCCAAAAAAGGCATCGAAATGCTCGACGCACCCGTGAGCGGCGGCGAACCCAAAGCCATCGACGGCACGCTGTCCGTCATGGTCGGCGGCAGCAAAGCCGTGTTCGACAAATACTACGACGTGATGAAAGCCATGGCAGGCTCGGTGGTGTACACCGGCGAAATCGGCGCGGGCAACGTCACCAAACTCGCCAACCAAGTGATTGTCGCGCTCAACATCGCCGCCATGTCCGAAGCCCTCGTACTCGCCACCAAAGCCGGCGTCGATCCCGAACTCGTTTACCAAGCCATCCGCGGCGGCCTGGCCGGCAGCACCGTACTCGATGCCAAAGCCCCGATGGTACTCGACCGCAACTTCAAACCCGGCTTCCGCATCGACCTGCACATCAAAGACCTGGCCAACGCGCTCGACACGTCCCACGGCGTAGGCGCCAGCCTGCCGCTGACCGCTGCCGTGATGGAAATGATGCAGGTGCTGAAACTCGACGGCCACGGCCAGTCCGACCACAGCGCGCTGGCACGCTATTACGAAAAACTGACCAACAGCGAAGTCAAACGCGGCGGCTGATTTCAGACCGCATCCGCATCGGAACAAAGGCCGTCTGAAAAATTTTCAGACGGCCTTTATTTACTCGGCACGCTGTCTGAAATCAGCCCGACGTAGGTACGGTTAGCCGTCCCAAGCGGCGTAACCGTACGGACGCATTGGCCTGACCTTACACACGCCAAAACGCCGTCTGAAAAACTGTTTCAGACGGCGTTCCCGTTTCCGGTATGTACTACTGTGTACGGTTACGCCGCCTTGAGGCGGATAACCGTACTGACACTGAATACATTCAATTTGACGGAGCTACGGCCAGCTACCCTGCAACGTCATTCCCGCGCAGGCGGGAATCCAGAACCGTGATATTCGGAAACGGAATTTTTCAGCGGTTACTGAAACCCAACCGTCTGGATTCCCGCCTGCGCGGGAATGACGAATTAGAGATTTTTGAATATTTTCGGGTTTTGCAAAAGTCTCGGATTGCATGTTTCTGAAAATTGACGAGCAACCGCACCCACACGTTTCTGATTTTCAGACGGCCTTCACCATATCCGTACCGTCCTATTTCCCCAGCCGATACAGTCTGCCGACATTCTGCGCGGTGGAAACCAGATTTTCCCGGCCTTGTTTCAGAATCTCTTCCAGCGGGGCGGTGTGGCGGATGATGGGGAACACCGCGTCGATGCCGGCCTGATAGACGACTTCGTAATCTTCGCGCAGGCAGCCGACAATCGCGATGACGGGTTTGTCGAACTTTTTGGCGGTTTTCGCCACGCCGACGGGTGTTTTGCCGCGTATGCTTTGGGCGTCCATACGGCCTTCGCCGGTGATGACGAGGTCGGCATCGCGCACTTTGTCGGCCAATTGTGCGGCTTCGATGACGATTTCGACGCCTGCTTTCAACCTGACTTGCGGTAAGACGAGCAGGCCGCCGCCCATGCCGCCCGCTGCGCCTGCGCCTGCGTGGTCGCGGATGTTCAGGCCGGTGTCGCGCGATACGGCGGCGGCGAAATGTTCGAGCGCGGCATCCAGCTCGGCGACGGCTTCGGGGCTTGCGCCTTTTTGCGGGCCGAACACGGCGGATGCGCCGTTCTCGCCGCACAGGGGGTTGTCCACGTCGCAGGCGACTTCAAAGGAAACGTTTTTCAGACGGCTGTCGAGTGCGGACAAATCCACTTTGGCGAGTTTCGCCAGGCTGCCGCCGCCGTAGCCGATGTCGAGGCCGTCTGAACCGGTGAGCTTCGCGCCCAAGGCTTGCAGCATACCGGCTCCGGCATCGTTGGTGGCACTGCCGCCGATGCCGAGGATGATTTTTTCCACGCCTTTGTCGAGCGCGGCTTTGACCAGTTCGCCCGTGCCGTAGCTGGTGGTGATGAGCGGGTTGCGCTGTTCGGGCGGTACGAGGTGTAGGCCGGATGCGGCGGCCATTTCGATAATGGCGGTTTTGCCGTCGCCGGACACGGCGAAGGCGGCGGTCACGCGGTTGCCCAAGGGGGCGGTAACTTCGGTTTCGACGAGCCGCCCGCCGGTGGCGTCGGCCAGCGACTGCACCGTGCCTTCGCCGCCGTCGGCCATCGGCACTTTGATGTATTCGGCATCGGGCAGCACTTTTTTCAATCCGGTTTCGATGGCTTCGGCCACTTCCAATGCGGTCAGACTTTCTTTGAAGGAGTCGGGGGCGATAACGATTTTCATAAGGTCGTCCTTTTTAGGTTGTATTCAGGCAGTTCGGGCTGTCTGGTTTTGTCTGAATAAACGGAAACCGTCTGTTTCCGGTGTTTTTCAAAATGGGGTTTCGGTTTCAGACGGCCTGGCTGTTCGGCCGGCCATGCCGTCTGAAAATCGGCTTAGAATTTCAACACGCCGTATATCAAAGTGGAGATGATGGTCATCAGCAAACCGATGGCGCTTTCGTAAGGAATCAGTTTGAGACGTTCTTTAATATCCATATTGACGCTGCCGCCAGTGGCGTGGAAGAAGGAGCCGTGGGGCATATGGTCGAGTACGGTCGCACCGACGTGAATCATGGCCGCTGCGGCAATACCGGCGACGCCCAGTTCGATTAATGTGCCGCCGAATACGTTGGAAGCGACGACTGTGCCGGCGGTAGTGGAGGCGGTGGCCAGCGACATCAGCATACCGGACATCGGGGCGAGAATATAGGAAGGGAGACCGGATGCGGTCAAGCCGTTAATCAAGACATCTTTCAGGCCGGAATTGGCAATGATGCCCGCCAGTGCGCCCGTGCCCAGCAGCATGATGGCGACGGGTGCCATTTTTCCCAAACCGCTGACCGCGTATTGGTTGCCGTGGCGGATTTTTCCCATCAGCAAGGCGCCGACCAAACCTCCTACGGGCAGGGCAATCATGGGATCGATGGCGATGCCGGCAATGGGGCGCAACGAAAGCAATAAGATGGCGACCAGCGGTGCCGAAATGGCGGTAACAAAGCTTGGCAAGCGGCTGGTGTTTTCTGCCACCACTTCTTCCGCTTTGACGCGGGAGCCTTTGTTAATCAGCCGTTTGGCAAGGAAATAGGTAAAAATCAAACCGAAAACCGCAGGAATGAAGCCGGCCGCCATTACGGAGGTCAGCGTCAGATCAAACGCATCCGCTGCGGCGATGGCATTGGGATTGGGCGAGATGATGTTGCCGGCTTTGCCGCCGCCTATCATGGCCAGCAATACCGCCGGTTTGGATAAATCGACGCGTTTGGCCAATGCCAATGCGATCGGGGAGACGGTGATGACGGCCACATCGACAAATACGCCTACGGCGGTCAGAATCATGGTGGCCAAAGCCAGGGCAAACAATGCCCGGTTTTCCCCCAGTTTTTTGACGATGGCTTCGGCAATCGATGTCGCCGCGCCGGATTCAATCAACACCCCGGCCAATACGCCTGCGGCCAAAATACGCATCACGGCGGTGGTGATGCCCTGCGCGCCTTCAATCATCAGCTTGACCGTGGCGGCCAAATTCGCCCCGCCGACCAAACCGCCGATAAGGGCGCCGGCAATCATGCCGTAGGCGGGGGGGACTTTTCTCAAAATCAGGAAGATGGCGACAACCAGGGCAACGAGTGCACCGATCGCGGATACGGCAGGCATATTCAAGCTCCTTGTTTTTCAGATGCAGCGTCATTATGGACGGAAAGCACTTTTCAAGTCTTTGTGCAGCCGTCTGAAAAATAAGCAGCATTGGCAAGTTTTTTTATAAAAAATTCCAGTTTCAGGTAGGATGGGCTGTGGCACAATCATCGGGACAGTTCCAATACCCTAAATGAATGGATGACAGCCGCGTTTGTTTCAGGTTGAAGCGGAAAACGCCGTTTGAAACGTTGAAGACGGCTCGCCGCGTTTTTATATTTTAGAGAGAAAACATCATGTCTGTTTACACGCTCAATACGCAGCTTGCCCAAAAAATCGTCGAGCGCACGATGGACATCATCGGCTGCAACGTCAATATTATGGACATCAAAGGCAGGATTATCGCCAGCGGCGATGAGAAACGCATCGGCGGAATACATGACGGCGCGCTGTTGGTGCTTTCGCAAGGGCGTATTGTCGATATTGACGACCAAATCACCAAAAACCTGCACGGTGTCCGCCCGGGCATCAACCTGCCGTTGCGGTTGGACGGCGAGACCGTCGGGGTAATCGGCCTGACCGGCGATCCGCACCATTTGCGCGAATTCGGCCGCCTGGTCTGCATGACGGCGGAAATGATGCTGGAACAGGCGAGACTGTTCGAGATGCTGGCGCAGGATGCGCGTTTGAAAGAAGAGCTGATTCTCAACCTGATTTCATCGGAAAAAATCACCCCGTCGATGAACGAATGGGCGAAACGCTTGGGCGTGGATTTGGCCACGCCGCGTGTGGTGTGCATCATCGAAGTCGATACCGGCCATCTGAATATCGAGGCCATCAGCAACGAATTGCACAATCTGCAAAACCTGCTGAATTATCCCGAACGCGACAATCTGGTGGCGATTTTGTCGCTGACCCAAATCGTCATTCTCAAGCCCGCCTTGGACGCGCTCGGACGCTGGGACGTGCACAACCATATGGAGCGGGTGAAACTGCTGGTGTCGCGCATGAGCGAGCAGACCTCGCTGAACGTGCGCATCGCTTTGGGCAATTATTTTGCCGACTGCGACGCCGAGGCCAACAGCATCGCCTTGTCCTACCAAACTGCCAGCGCGACTTTGCAGGTGGGGAAAAACCGTTTTCCCGAGCAGCGCATCTACAATTATCAGGAACTGGTTTTACCGGTTTTGCTCAACCAGCTGAAAGACGGCTGGCAGCGGCGCGAATTGGAACGCACGATCAACAAACTCAAGCAGGCCGACAAAAACGGACTCCTGACCAAAACGCTGCTGGCTTGGTTTAACCACAACATGCATTCGGCGGAAACCGCCAAGGCATTGTTTATCCACCGCAATACCTTGGAATACCGCCTGCACAAAATCGCCGAACTGACCCGCCTGAACCTCGACCAAACCGACGACCGCTTTTTGCTTTATATTGCGGTACATATGGTGTGAAGCCTGTTTTTAAACGGTTTTCTGCGTTTTGATGATTTCATATTTATCCTCCTAAAAATGCAGGCGCAGCCGTTTAAATCAAACAAAGGCCGTCTGAAAAACTTTTTCAGACGGCCTTGTCAGACGGTTTCAACTTTTTCAAACATCCGCACGGTTGGCCGAGTCCTGATTATGATGATTGGCCGTCATTATCATGCCATTCATCATCTTTTTTATCTTTATATTTAATAAAAACAAATAGTCCAATAATAATCCAAGGCATCCCGATTAAATAATGGATATTATTGTTGAGTACCATGCCAAGAATGATAAATACCGCTCCCATTATCAAAAAAACCAATCCTAAGTTCATAAAGATCTCCAATTATTTGATGATAAATTTAGGTTTTTTGTAAAGTAAAGTCAAATTAAAACCCGATTATTGCTCGGTTGCCATTGCAATAACCCGATTTCTTTTAATTTAACCGTATCATGAGCAGTTGTAGGTTGGGTCATGACCCAACGTCTTCTTGGATTCACGGTTTTTGTTGGGTTTTGCAACCCAACCTATTTAGAACTGTCCGCTTTTTGATGATTCCGTGTTTATTCCCCAAAAATGCCGACAGCCATTTAAATTAAAGGCCGTCTGAAAACGGAATATTTTCAGACGGCCTTTTGCCATTAAACCAATTGTTCGCCCCAATGCAGCTTTTGGCGCAGGGTTTTGAAATACTGGTAGCCGGTGGTGTGCAGCACGCGCAGGGGATTGTGGTAGCGGCGGATAATCAGGCGGTCAAGGTTTTGGATGTCGTGGAAAGACTGGCCGTCGAAATGCACGCGCGCGTCGCCGCTTTTGGTGATGAGAATCTCGATTTCGCTGGTGTCGGCCACGGCAATCGGGCGGTTGGTCATGGATTGCGGGCAAATCGGCACCAGCGTAAAAGCACGCAGGTTGGCCTGTAAAATCGGGCCGCCGGCGGCCAAGGCATAGGCGGTCGAGCCGGTCGGCGTGGAGACAATCAGGCCGTCCGAACGTTGGGTGTACACAAATTCCTGATTGATGAAGACCTCGAATTCAATCATCTGCCCCGCGCCGCCGCGCGATACGACGGCATCGTTTAAAGCCAGCGAACGGCGGATGATTTCTCCGTCGCGAACCAAATCGGCTTCCAGCAAAATGCGTTCTTCCGGCAGATATTTGCCTTCCAGAACCGGCAGCAGCTCCTGCACCATTTGTTCGCGCGGAATCTGGGTCAGAAAACCCAAGTGGCCTTGGTTGACGCCGATCATCGGAATGCCGCGTGCGGCGACTTCGCGCGCGGCGGAAAGGAAGGTGCCGTCGCCGCCCAAAACGATGACCAAATCGCAATATTTGCCCAAGTCGGATTTCGGGCAGGCGGAACAGAGCGGAATGTCGTCGGCAAAAATGCTGTGGTCGGTCACCGCGGCTTCGTCCAGATAGACGGTAAAACCGGATTGGCAGAGAAAATCAACCAAGGTGTGTACGGTTTCTTGGATTTCGGGGGTATTCGGGCGGGCAACGATGCCGATGTTTTGGAATGGGCTGTTCATGGCGGATGATGGGGAGTTGGGAGGCCGTCTGAAAATCAAAGCCAGATGTCGCGTTCGAGACGGTCAAGGCGGGCGTGCAGGCGGTCGACGTCGTCGCGGAGACGGTCGACTTCTTCCATCCATGCGGCCAGCGTGGTTTGGTCGATGACGGGCGATTCCGGTTCGCGCGAAAACTCGCTGATCTGCTCGGCGATGCTTTTGCCGATTTGCTTGACGGTGTGGCCGATGACGGCGGCGCGGGTGGCGATGCTGCCGGCGGCCGCATCGCCGAAAATGCGGCTTAAGTCGTCGTTGGCGTAGTAACGCAGGCCGCCGAAAATCGGCAGCAGCGACATGCCTAACACCAAATCGCCGTCGATGGCGATGTCGCCTACGCCGGGTTGGTTTCCTTGCAGGATTTTCTGAACCGCGCTGTTGCGGAAGGTGATTTCGGTATCGGGCGCGTCTTGTGCGGTTTCCAAAAAACCTTGTTCGGAAATGCGGCCGACAATGCCGAAACCAGCAATCCGAACGCCCAGGGTTTTCCCTGCAAATCCGGCCAAATCGTATTGATGCTCGGGATTTTGCTGAATCAGGTGGTTGATGACTGGAAGGAGGGCGGACATGGTTTTCTCTGAGGCCGTCTGAAAATAATACAGACGCTGATTTTACAGGCTTAAGCCGTAGGCGCAAACGGTATTTACAATTTTGCCGCCGCGATGGTCGTCTGGGTCGAAATCCGGCGCGGGCAGGCCGAGCTTGGCGGCTTCGGCGGCATAGAATTCGGCGCGGCTCGGGTGGTTCGGCTCGACCACGTTTTTAATGCTCCTGCCGTTGGGATTCAAGGCCGTCTGAAACAGCGCGGCAACGGCCAAATCCTGATGAACCACGTTCACAGGCTGCCTGCCGCCGCCGATGTTTTTCTTTAAAAGCAATCGGGTAACCGGGTGGCGTTCGGCGGAATAAAGGCCGCCCAGGCGCAGGATGTCGACGTTGGGAATGCGGCTGTTTAAAAACAGGGCTTCCGCCGCGGCAATCTGCTTGGCGTTGTCGGTTTGCGGACAAATCGGGCTGGTTTCGTCGCACTCGCGCACTTCGTCGCCGTACACGCCGGTGCTGCCGGTAAAGATGATGTGGTTGACGCCAAACGATTCGGCCAGCCGCAACCATTGTTGCAGTGTGGAAACATAATCGTCGAGCGCGGAGGGCGGCAGCAGGCAGAACCAGGTCGGCTTGTTACGCCAATGCTGCCATAAGGCCGTCTGAAAAACAGCGGCCCGGTTCAAATCGGCGGTGTCCAGCCAAATCGGCAGGTTGATGTCGTCGGAAGTGAGGTGGCGTTTGACGGCGGCCACTTCGCAGCCGTTTTCGTAGAGTTTCTGCGCCAAAGGGCGGCCGAGATAGCCTAAGCCCAGAATGGCGCAATCGGGCAGGGTTTTATCCATTTTCAGACGGCCTTTGTGTTTGCCAGCCCGGCTGCACCCATTTAGGCGCGTCGATAAACCGGTAAGCCGCCATTTTTTCCAATAATTCAGACGGACTGTCGGCCACGCACAGCAGATTCATGTTGGCCTGAGGCATAAAGCCTTGTGCGGCGGTCTGCTGCAACAGGGTCAACAGCGGATTAAAGAAACCTTCGACGTTTAATACGCCGATGGGTTTGGCGTGCAGGCGCAGTTGGGCGTGCGACAAGACTTCGAACAATTCTTCGTAAGTGCCGATGCCGCCGGGCAGGGCGACGAAAGCATCGGCCAATTCGATCATCTTGGTCTTGCGCACGGTCATGTCGGGCGTTTCCACCAGTTCGGTCAGATTCGGGTGGGCGACTTCTTTTTCGCGTAAAAAGGTCGGAATCACGCCGGTGACTTCGCCGCCGTGTGCCAAAGCGGCATCGGCCACCGTGCCCATCAGGCCGATTCTGCCGCCGCCGTAAACCAGACGGCTGCCGCGCTCGGCGATGACTTTTCCCATTTCTTCGGCGGCGCGGTAAAAAGCGGGGGATTCGCCTAAATTGGAACCGCAATAAACGGCGATGTTTTTCATGTCGTTTTCTCGTAAAAAGGCAAAAGCGGAGGCCGTCTGAAAAATAAACGGATTATTTTTCAGACGGCCTGAATGAGTCAAACCGGTTATACCGGCAGATGGCTGATTTTTTGGTCGAATTCGGCCATGTGATCCGGCAGCAGGTAAGGGCGCAACAGGCTCAGCGAACGCTGCACGCCGCGGGCTTTGGAATCTTCGGTCAGCTTGTTGCGGCCTTGCAGCGAGCCGTCGAAGTCGAACCAGTATTTGGTCATCATCCACATATTGACCGCCAAATCGTCGATGGCGGTTTTGTCTGCGCGGATGATGCCGTGGCCGTTGAGTTCGTTCAGCAGCTTCACCAAGAGCGGCGAGACTTTGGCGTGGGTGAAATTATTGTGTTCGCCCAATAATTCCGCGCTGCGCGCCAACAGGGTATTCACGTCGCTGAACAGAAAGCGGTATTCCCACATCACGTCATAGATGCCCGACATGTAGGCAATCGAGCCGGCGACGTCTTTGGGCAGCTCCGCTTCCTGTAAGTATTGCAGCAGGGCTTCGCTGTAGCGTTTGAAAAGCTGGATGATGATTTCGTCTTTGTTGCGGAAATGGTAATAGAGATTGCCCGGGCTGATGCCCAAGTGCGCCGCGATATGGTTGGTGCTGATGTTGCGCTCGCCTTCTTCGTTGAACAAAACGAGGCTGGCATTGACGATGCGTGTGTAGGTGTTGATTTTTGCTTCTCGTGCCACGGGCGGATTCCTTGGTTAACTTCGATGCGGTTTGTTACAGGCCGTATGAAACCGGCAGCCAATTCGGTTCGGCATGTAATTGTACCTGAAATTTTTCATTTACTGCGCGGCAAATGTGCTGCGCCAGCCGGTAAACGTCTTGGGCGGCGGCGTTGCCCGTATTGACCAGCACCAGAGCCTGTTTGTCGTGCACCGCTGCGCCGCCGGTTCGGAAACCTTTCAGACGGCATTGGTCGATCAGCCAGCCGGCCGCCAGTTTGACCGTGCCGTCGGCTTGCGGATAGCGGGGCATATCGGGATAGAGGGCTGACAACGAATCGGCTTGTTCGGCAGCGACAATTGGGTTTTTGAAGAAGCTGCCGACGTTGCCGAGGATTTTCGGGTCGGGCAGTTTGCTGTTGCGGATGGCGCACACGGCGGCGGACACGTCTTTTGCCGTGGGTTTGCGTCCCACGCAGGTTTCGGCGACCGCCGCGGCCAAGTCGCCGTATTTTAGGTTGGGCGTAAATTGTTCTTTTAAGGCAAAAACAACGGACACAATCACATACCGGCCTTTGCCTTCCTGCTTGAACAGGCTTTCGCGGTAGGCAAAGCGGCAGTCGGCATTGCCCAATTCGACGAAGGTTTCGGTATCCAAATCGAAGCAGCGCACGCTGTGAATCACGTCTTTCACTTCCAAGCCGTATGCGCCGATGTTCTGCACGGGCGACGCGCCGACCGTTCCCGGAATCAGGCTCAGGTTTTCCAAGCCGCTCAAGCCCAAGTCGAGCGTGTGCAGCACGAATTCGTGCCAGATTTCCCCGGCCTGCGCCTCGACGTACACAAGGCCGTCTGAACGGGAAATTTCCCGTACGCCTTTGTTTTCCATGTGGACGACCAAACCCGGATAATCTTCCATTAGCAGGATGTTGCTGCCGCCGCCGAGCCATAACACGCTGTCGCGGTCGAATTCGGGCAGGCGGATGATTTCGCGGATGTCTTCGGCCTGTTCCAAGGCGACAAACGCACGTGCGGCGGCCTTAAGGCCGAAGGTGTTGTAAGGGGTCAGATCGGTTTGATAGCTTGGTTTCATGATAAAGCCTGACAAAGGTTTCAGACGGCATGGACAAAAAAGGCCGTCTGAAAAATACAGAATAAAAGGACAATCCGGTTTTCAGACGGCCTCGGGAATCATGAGGCCGTCTGAAATTTATCGGGTATAAGATTTGACGAACGACTTACTGCACAGCTCCAAACACCATACCAGCGCAACGGCGGCGATGGTGAGCGACACGATTAATGCCGTCCAAAAGCCGTGCAGCCCCATGCCGAAGCGGTAGGCCAGTACATAGCCCGGCAGCAGGCCGCACAGCCAGAAGGCAACCGCGTGGATAAACATCGGCACTTTGGTGACTTTGTAGCCGCGCAGGGCGTAGGAGGCGATGCATTGGGTCGAGTCGGACAGTTGGAACAGGGCGGCCAGCAGCAATACCGCTGCCGCGATGTTCAAAACGGCTGCGTCGTCGGTGTACATCCCCGCCAGCGGAAAGCGCAATGATACCAAAGCCAGCGCGGTCATCACAGCCAACGCCCAGCCCAAAATCAGCGATACGCCCGAAATATAGCGCGCACGGGCAAACTGCCGGCGGCCGAGCGCAAAGCTCACGCGTACGGTCGAAGCCGAGCCGACGCTTTGCGGAATCATATAGATAATCCCCGTCAGGCTGATGACGACTTGCTGCGCCGCCACATAATCTTCGCCCAAACGCGCCACCAAAAAGACGATAAAGGTAAACGCGCTGGCTTCCAGAAAGTAAGACAGGCCGATGGGCGCGCCCAGTTTCCAGAAGTTTTTAAATGCGGCGAAATCCGGTTTGCTGAAGGTGTCGGTCAAGCCGAATTTCTTAAAATACTGCTGCTTGGCGACATACAGCCACAATGCCGCCGCGCTGAACCAAAACACAAAAGCCGTCGCCAGCCCGCAGCCCGCGCCGCCCAATGCCGGCATACCGAATTTGCCGTACACGAAAATATAGTTCAGCGGCACGTTCAGGAAAAACGCCGCCACGCTCACCCACATAATCGCACGCGGGCGGTTGAGGCTGGAGGCATAGGCGTGCAGCGCGCGGTGCACCATCGCCGCCGGCATGGCCAAGCCGGTGAACACCATATAGTGCGCCATCGTGTCTTCGACGTAAACGCTCAAATCCAGCCAGTTTTGAAACGGCACAATCACCGCCCACATCAGCAGCATTCCGAACACACCCAAGGCCAGCCCGAACCAAAGTCCCTGACGGCCGGTTTCGCCGACTTCGCTGAGTTTGCCCGCGCCGTTGAGCTGGGCGATGATGGGGTTCAGCGCGGTCATGATGCCGATAAAGGTGATGAAAATCGTGGCGAACGCACCGCTGCCCAAGGCCACGGCCGCCAAATCCTCTTTGCCCGCACCGCCGGCCATTACGGTATCGACGAAACCGATGCCAACCTGCGCCACCTGCGCCAGCAGCATGGGTACGGCCAGCACCACCAAATGGCGGATTTCTTTGTTGAACACGGGGAAGGGATAGCGGTTGATGTCGAGAAACATAAAATGACGGAAAAATAAAACAGGCCGTCTGAAAACTCAAACGGCGCAAAAGATTGGAAAAGGTTCATTATAGGTTAAATCAGGCAGGGCGGATAGATAAGAGGCCGTCTGAAAATAGTTGAACGTAATCAGGAAAGTTTCATCGTGATGGCTGATTTGACGAGGCATTACCATGTTTCAGACGGCCTGATCTTGACCGGTGTGTTTTTTATTGTGGTTGAGTTTGGATATTGAGTGGATTGGCTGTTTTGCCATGCTTGGTCATTCCCGACCGAGCGGGAATGACGGTATTATGAAGTAATCCGAGTTATCAACTTATTACTCAAACACAGCCTTTATTTTATAATGCCGTTTTTATTTAAATCGAGAGAACGGTATGAATACAGATTGGCAGCAGGACGGGGCTTTGACGCAGTTTGCCGATGTACCCGTGCAAACGCAAGCAGCGGTTTTTGAACCGCAGGAATGGCGTTTTCAGTTTTTCGGCAATGCGGGCGAATATTTCAAAATTTGGATTGTGAACCTGTTTCTGACGATTATTACGCTGTCGTTTTACGCGCCGTGGGCGAAAGTGCGTCGGTTGCGCTATTTTTACGGCAACACCGAACTGGGCGGCTACCGCTTTGATTTTACTGCGCTGCCGACGCGCATTCTGGTGGGGCGGATTATCGCGTTGGTATTGTTTTTCGTTTTTTCGCTGGTGTCGGAAATCGATCCGATGATTACGCTGGGCGTGTCCGTGGTCATGATGGCGGTGTTCCCGTGGCTGGTGCGCTCGACCATGCGTTTTCGGGCGCGAAATACCAAGTTCGGCAACAGCCGTTTTTATTTTTCCGCATCGATGGGGCAGACTTACTGGCTGTTTGTCAAATGCACGTTGGCGGTATTGCTCAGCTTCGGCTTGCTGTATCCGCTGGCTCTGTATTGGTTTAAATCTTATCAAATCGACCATTTGCGTGCCGGTCATCTGCCGTTTAAATTGAAGGCTTCAGTAGGCGGTTTTTATGCGGCGGTTTTGATTCCTTATTTGTTGATGCTGGTCGTGTTGATAATTGCCGTTGTCGTCGTGATGATTTTGAGTGGTGTGTTCACGAACGGTATGAATATGTCCGAAGCCGATATGGAGATGGCAACGGGTTGGTTGGGCAGTATCTTCAGCCTGATATATATCGTGATGCTGGGTTATTTTGTGCCGCTGACGCAGGGCTATCTGTTTCAAACCACTTGGCAGGATGTGCGCGTGGGCAACAGCCGTATTTCCACGGATTTGAAACCGTCCAAGTTCGCATGGATTAAATTTACCAATTATCTGGCGACCGTGTTCACGCTGGGTATGCTTCATCCGTGGGGCGTGGTGCGGCTTTACCGTTATCAGGCCGAGACGATGAAAGTGTATGCGGCGGACAATCCCGAAGATTTGATGAACGAAGCGCAGCAGGATGTAAACGCCGTCGGCGAGGAAATCGCCGATGTGTTCGACATCGATATTTCTTTGTGAGGGTGCGATGAGCGGAAAAATCACAGTGCGCTATTACGACGGCCGTCTGAACACGGCGCGTATGGCGGAGCTGTATGCGGTTTCAGACGGCATCCGTGTGGTGTTTGACGGCGGTGCGGCCGAATATGCGCGCAAAGATTTGGCCTATATGGCCGGTGTAGGCGGCGTATTGCCTGCGATTGATTTGCCTGACGACGCGCGGATTGAGTTTCTCAGCCACGACGTCCCCGATTGGCTGCGCTTAAAAAACCAAACCATGCTCAAGCAGGTCAACCGTTTCGAGAAAAGCTGGAAATGGGTGGCGGTCGGGCTGGTTGTCGTGGTCGCGGTGGTGTTCGGCGTGTACCGGTGGGGCATTCCGGCTGCGTCCTACCATCTGGCGCACCGACTGCCTGCCGATACGCTGCACAGTTTGGGCGGTCAGGCTGAAGAGATGATTACCAAGATTACTGAACCCAGCAAGCTTTCAGCCAAACGCAGACAGCAGATTACCGATTTGTACCGGCAGCAGCTCAAACCTGAAACGCCGGCCAAATTATTGTTTCGTAAAGGCGGCGACATGGGTGCGAACGCATTTGCCATTCCGAATAACACCATCGTACTGACCGACGAATTGGTGGCTTTGGCGGAAAACGACCACGAAATCCTGGGTGTACTGGCGCACGAACAAGGCCATTTGGTTCACCGACACAGCTTGCAGCAGGCATTGCGCGGCATCGGAATCGGCGTGCTGATGATTGCGGTGACGGGCGATTCAAGCGATTTGCTGACGACTTTGCCGGTGTTGCTGGCGGGTGCGCAATATTCGCAGGCCTTTGAGATGGAGGCCGACCGCTATGCCGTCGGCGAACTTCAGCGTTTGAACCTGCCGCCGCAGCATTTTTCTGCGTTCCTGGAGCGGCTGCAGGCGCAGTCGGATCATGAAGAGGGCGGTATCGGCGGTTGGCTGAGTACCCACCCGATGACGGCGGAGCGTGTGAAGCAGGTGGAGGATTTGCAAAAAACTGCGCGCTAGCCAAGCAGTTGCCGCGCATCATAAGGTAGAAGCGGCTGCGAAGTCCTACCATATCGGCTCATAAGAAAACTGCACCCTTCGGGGTGCAGTTTGACGTTTCAGACGGCCTTTGATGAATTTTATGGATTTACCGCGGCAGATGAGCCATCGGGTTAACTGCTTTGCCGTTAATCCGCACTTCAAAATGCAGCTTCACACGGTCGGCATCGCTGCTGCCCATGTTGCCGATGGGCTGGCCGGCGCGCACGGTCTGGTCTTTTTGCACCAAAATATGGTCGTTATGCGCATAAGCGGTAAGGGTGGAAGTATTGTGGCTGAGCAAAATCAATTTGCCGTAACCGCGCACACCCTCACCGACATACAGCACTTTACCGTCGGCTGCGGCTTTGACAGTCTGCCCGAGCTGGCCTGAAATATCGATGCCTTTGTTGCTCACGCCGTTGTAACGTTCGATGATGCTGTTGCTGCCGTTATCGACCGGCCATTGCAGTTGCAAGCGGTTAACCGGTGTGACCGAGCGGGTAACGGAAGGATTGGCGGTAGTATTGCGGCGCACCCGCAATATTTGGCCGACTTCGATTTTGGATGAATCGGTAAGATTGTTCCATGCTGCCAAAGTGCTGACGCTTTGGCCGTAACGCTTGGCGATGCGGTACAGGGTGTCGCCGGATTGGACGCGGTAATGGCCGTCGGGAACGGGCTTGGATGAGTTGGAAGCGCAGGCGGCCAAAAGTGCCGTCATGCCGGTAAGCAAAATGATTTTGCCGTGCTTTGCGATAAGGGTAGACAGTTGTGTATTCATAGGGCGTAAGGATACCAAATACGCCGCTTGTCCGCCAAGGCGGTGTTTCAGGGTGCGGCATGTCCTTGCCGTGAGCCGGCATGGCGGTAAAAATTGCTAAAAGGCCGTCTGAAAATCTTTTCAGACGGCCTTTTAGCTGTTTGGAATGGTTCGAGCCGTGTTTTGAAACATAAAAAAGGATGCGGTAAAAGTGTCCGTATGAACCATGGTTTTAACATTCTGTTTACTTATTTTTACTGCTGCGCAAGCTTACCCTTTTTCACATTCGGCCACCTTGAAAGGCGGCTCAAACACCTTTATGTTAATATTTCCAACCAACATTCAAATCCACAAGGAAAAGCAACCATGCAATTTTTAGGTATCGGCTTTTTGGTATTACTCTTTTTGGAAATCATGTCGATTGTTTGGGTTGCCGATTGGCTCGGCGGCGGCCTGACCTTTCTACTGATGATTGCCAGCTTTGCGCTCGGCCTTTTCATGCTGCGCCGTACCGGTATGTCGGGCGTATTAGTGGCGGGGGCAACCATGCGCAGCGGCAAGGGTGTCTCAATGTACCAGCTTTTGTGGCCGATCCGTTTTGCGCTGGCCGGGCTGCTGCTGATGAGTCCGGGTTTTGTTTCCATGGTCATTGCCTTGGTTTTGCTGTTGCCGATTAAAGGCAAACCGGTTGCCGACATCAACTTGCATACCGCCGCATTCGACCCCGACCGTGCGCAAAACCCGTTTGCCCGGCAATCAACAGCGCCGAAAGACGACGACATCGTGGATGCCGAATATACGACCGTCACGCGCGTCGATCCGCGCAGTAAAGCCAAAGACTATATCGAACACAAACCCGATTAAATGGCCGAAGCAATGGCAGGCCGTCTGAAAATGAATAATTTTTTCAGACGGCCTGTCTATTTCCCAAGTGGCGATGTTATACTTAAGCGGTTATTGATTTGCACTATGCAGCATCTTCGCTGAACATGAGAACAAGATGAGCCGAATCCAGCAGACTTTTGCCGATTTGAAGGGCGGTAAAGCCCTGATTACTTATATCACCGCGGGTGATCCCGATACCGGTACGACGCTTTCACTGATGCACAGCCTGGTGGAAAACGGAGCCGACATTTTAGAATTGGGTGTTCCGTTTTCCGATCCGATGGCTGACGGCCCGACCATCCAACGCGCCGCCGAACGTGCCTTAAAAAATCATTTTTCGCTCAAGGATGTGTTGGACGTAGTGCGCCGTTTCCGCGAAACCGATACCGTTACGCCGGTGGTGTTGATGGGTTATCTCAATCCGGTTCACAAAATGGGCTATGAAGTATTTGCCCAAGCCGCCGCACAAGCAGGGGTGGACGGTGTACTGACCGTGGATTCACCGGTGGAAACGATAGAGCCGCTGCAAAAAGCACTGCAATCGCAGGGTATCGACTGTATTTTTCTGATTGCCCCGACCACGACCGAACAGCGCATTCAGACCATCGCCGGACTGGCCGGCGGCTTTGTGTATTATGTTTCCCTCAAAGGCGTGACCGGTGCCGCCAGCTTGGATACCGATGAAGTTTCGCGTAAAATAGAGCTTTTGCGTAAATATATTGATATTCCGATTGGTGTCGGTTTCGGCATCAATAATGCCGAAAGTGCGCGCAAAATCGGCGCGGTTGCCGATGCCGTGATTGTCGGCAGCCGCCTTGTCAAGGCAATCGAAGACAACCCCGGCCGCGAAACAGAAGCGGTCGGCCTATTGGCGAAAGAGTTGAAAGCCGCCATCCGTTAAGTCAGACGCAGGCCTGAAAATCAAAGGCCGTCTGAAAAATCCCTTAGGAGTCATCCATGAGTTGGTTAGATAAAATCCTGCCACCCAAAATCAAACGCGACAGTACCGAAAACGCATCTTCCACCGTACCGGAAGGCTTGTGGCACAAATGTCCGTCTTGTGCGGCGACCATTTACTCTTCCGAGCTGAAACAAAACGACATGGTCTGCACCAAGTGCAATTACCACAATCCTTTGTCTGCGCGGGAGCGTTTGAACCTTCTGCTGGATGAAAACAGCGGTGAGGAAGTCGGTGCTCATGTGAAACCGACCGACCCGCTCAAGTTTAAAGACAGCAAAAAATACCCCGACCGCCTGAGTGCCGCAAAAAAACAAACCGGCGAAGATGATGCCATGGTGGTGATGAAAGGTACGTTAAACGGCCTGCCTGTGGTGATTGCCGCGTTTGAATTCCGTTTTATCGGCGGTTCGATGGGTTCGGTGGTGGGCGAGCGTTTCGTACAGGGCGTGCGCCGTGCCGTGGCCGATAATTGTCCGTTTATCTGTGTGGCCGCTTCTGGCGGTGCGCGTATGCAGGAAGGAGTTAACTCTTTGATGCAGATGACGAAAACCAGTGCTGCGCTGCATTTGCTGACTGAAAAAAGCCTGCCGTTTATTTCCGTGCTGACCGACCCGACGATGGGCGGCGTATCGGCCAGCTTTGCTTTCTTGGGCGATGTGGTTTTGGCCGAACCGAATGCATTAATCGGTTTTGCCGGCCCGCGCGTGATTGAGCAGACCGTGCGCGAAACTTTGCCGGAAGGCTTCCAGCGTGCCGAATTCCTGTTGGAAAAAGGCGCGATTGACCAAATCGTTGACCGCCGCGACATGAAACAGCGGATTTGCGATTTGATTACTTTGCTGACCCGCCGTGGCAAAATTGCCGCTGCGTAAAATGTCATCCATCGGCAAAGTGTAACGTCTTGGGAAAACAAAAAGGCCGTCTGAAAAATGATGATTTTTCAGACGGCCTTTGTTTGGCCTGCTCATGTAATTGACCGTAATCCGGTTTATTTTTCAAGTCTTGGAAAGTGTATAGTGAACTAAAATAAGAAATCTATTTCGTTGGCTTCGGCTTGTCGTACTCTTTGTACTGTCTGCACCTTGCCTCCTTGTCTCTTTCTCATTTTATTTCACTATATATTTCAGACGGCCTAAAAAGACATGCGTGTGTCTGTTGTGCGGATTTTAAAGACGGCTTTGCGGATGGTTTGCTCGCTGCCGACCAAAGGTGCGTGGCCGTCATTCGGGAAGAACAATACAAATTCGCCCGGATGAATATCCAGCCAGACTTCAGGTATGCAATCAAAAAATTCAATATCTTTTTCTTCTTGATAGCCTAAACCGTTTTTCAGACGGCTTCTGTCTGTCCAACCATAAGTTTCAACGCCGCTGATGGGAACTTGGATGTCGATGTGTTTGATATGCGCTTCAGGCTTGGCATCTTCTCGTGAGCGCATGGCCTCTTCGCCGACAAACAGGCGGATATTGGGATTGCCGCAAGGGTATTGTCCGTCGGGAAGATTAGGAAAATCCAGACTTTGCAGCAGACGGACGGCATCGGTGAAGTCGGGGTGCAAGGCCGAATATCGGCCGGCATTGGCTATGGTGTCGGTAATCATGGCGTAATGAATATTGAACGTGAATGAGTGGTTTCAGACGGCCTTTTGCTTCTTTACTGTTTGGCAATCTGCAAAATTTTAACCGCGCCGCGTGCCACTAAACCAAACACAATCAGGCCGATAATCAGGTCGGGATAGGCGGAACGGGTCAGCAGCGTCAGGATGCCGGCGGTAATCACACCGAGATTCACAATCACATCGTTAGACGTAAAAATCATGCTGGCCTGCATGTGCGCTTCGCGGCTTCTGCTTTTTTGCAAAAGGTAAAGGCACAAGGCATTTCCGGCTAAAGCCAGTAGCGAAACGCCGATCATGACTTTGAAATCGGGCATGCCTTCCCAGCCGAAGAAGCGGCGGAACACTTCGATAAAGCCCCAAACAGCTAAGGCAAGCTGCAAATAGCCGGCTGCGTGTGCGGTCAGCTTTTTGCGTGCGGCGGTGGTGCCGACGGCAAGCAAAGCCATGCCGTATACCAAGCTGTCGGCCAACATGTCCAAACTGTCGGCCAATAAGCCCATCGAGCCGGCCAGCCAGCCGCTGACGGATTCAAAGACAAAAAAGAACAGGTTAACCGCCAGGACTTGCCAAAGCAGGGTACGTTCTTTGTTGTCTTGCGGGTCGCCCGGAAGCGGGTCTGCGGTAGATTCGCTGCTTTCCAAGCGGGCATCGAAATTGAGCGGTAGCAATACCTGTAGAATTTTATCGGCGCTGCCGTGGTGGTAGGCGGTCATGCGGCGGTTGGGAATATCGAAGTCCAATGCGCGTATGCCTTCAACCGCAGAGAGCTTCATCCGAATCATTTGTTCTTCGGAAGGACAATCCATTTTTGCGATATGGAAAATACTTTTCTGCATCAGGGCAACCTGTTTTCAGACGGCCTGTCCGTTTCCGGGATGGCGTATCGATGGTTTTCAAGATAGAAAGCCGCCATCTGTTCGGGCGGCATGGAGAAGGGCAGTCAGGCATTAATCGGGTAAACATACGCAGTGTTTACCCGCAGCCGGTTGTCAGTTATAAAGCCACGGTTGCGCAGCCTTGCGTTTTTCTTCGAAGGCTTTGATTTCGTCGGCGTGCTGCAGGGTGAGGCCGATTTCGTCCAAACCGTTGAGCAGGCAGTGTTTGCGGTGTTCGGTAATGTCGAAAGTGAACACATCGCCGTTGGGTGTGGTAACGGTTTGTGCTTGCAGGTCGATGTCGAGTGCATAGCCTTCTTGAGCTTCGACTTCTTTAAACAGTTGGTCAACCTGTTCTTCGGTCAAGACAATCGGCAGCAAACCGTTTTTGTAGCAGTTGTTGAAGAAAATGTCGGCAAACGACGGGGCGATGACGGCGCGGAAACCGTAGTCGTCCAATGCCCACGGCGCATGTTCGCGTGATGAGCCGCAACCGAAATTTTTACGCGTGAGCAAAACTTGTGCACCTTGATAGCGGGGCTGGTTGAGCGAGAAGTCGGGATTGAGCGGGCGTTTGCTGTTGTCCATGCCCGGTTCGCCGTGATCAAGATAACGCCATTCGTCAAAAGCGTTCGGGCCGAAGCCGCTTCGTTTGATGGATTTAAGAAACTGTTTCGGAATAATGGCGTCGGTATCGACGTTGCTGCGGTCAAGTGGGGCAACGAGGGCTGTGATTTTAGTGAATGCTTTCATACTGGTACTTTCTTTCGGAAAAATGCCCCTGCAAAATAAAGCAGTTGCAGGGGCATTGCGTTTTTATTGTGCGCGGTCGGCAGCGCTTTCCAGTTTGTCGCCGGCTTTGGAAACGTCTTTACCGAAGCCTGATACGGTGTTGCAGGCAGACAAAAT